>URRP01000004.1 GCA_900550375.1 uncultured Alistipes sp.
CGCTCGGCAATGTTCAAATAAATTTGACATTGCCCTCGCTTATTCGTATCTTTGTAACAAAAATAAAGGGTTATGGCAGGTTCGAACTTTGTAGACTATGTGAAGATTTTCGCCCGTTCGGGGCATGGCGGCGCCGGCTCGGCACATTTCCGTCGTGAGAAGTTCGTCGCTTACGGCGGACCCGACGGCGGCGACGGCGGCAAGGGCGGCAGCATCATCCTGCAAGGCGACAGCCAGTATTGGACGCTGATTCACCTCAAATACCAGCGTCACCAGTTCGCCGAAGACGGCGAGTGCGGATCGGGCGCCCGCTCCTCGGGCAAGGATGCGCGCGATATCATTATTCCCGTACCGTTGGGAACAGTGGCCAAACGTGTCGTCGAGACCGAGGAGGGGGAGACCGAATTGGTTCCCGTCGGAGAGGTGACGGCCGACGGCGAGCAGCTCGTACTGCTCAAGGGCGGTCGCGGAGGGCAGGGCAACTGGCACTTCAAAAGTGCGACGAATCAGGCCCCGCGTTATTCGCAGCCGGGCGAGGAGGGCGACGAAGGGGCATTCGTGCTGGAGTTGAAAGTGCTGGCCGACGTCGGTCTGGTCGGGTTCCCCAATGCCGGCAAATCGACGCTGCTGTCGGTCGTATCGGCGGCAAAACCCAAGATCGCCAACTATGCCTTTACGACGCTCGAACCCAATCTGGGTATCGTCGAGTGCCGCGATCACAAGTCGTTCGTGATGGCCGATATCCCGGGAATCATCGAGGGCGCGCACGAAGGACGCGGGCTCGGACTGCGCTTCCTGCGCCATATCGAGCGCAACTCCGTGCTGCTGTTCATGGTGCCGGCCGATGCCGACGACATCCGCCGCGAGTATGAGATCCTGTTGGGCGAGCTGACACAGTACAACCCCGAACTGCTGGACAAGCAGCGGCTGCTGGCCGTCACGAAGAGCGATATGCTCGACGAACAGTTGATCGCCGAGATGCAGGAGCATCTGCCCGAAGGGATTCCGACGCTCTTCATCTCGTCGGTGACGGGATACAACATCTTACAGCTGAAGGACCTGCTGTGGGAGGCGCTGCATAAGTAATGGAGGATTTCGCGGCCGAGATCTACGACATCGTCCGTCAGATACCGCAGGGAAGTGTCGTGACCTACGGGCAGCTGGCGCGGCTCGCTCAGCGGCCTCAGTGGGCGCGTAAAACGGGGCGAGCGTTGGCCCATGCCCCCGAAGGGCTGCCTTGTCACCGTGTCGTAAACAGCAGCGGACGGTTGGCGCCCGGGTGGGCCGCCCAGCGGGAGCTGCTGGAGCGCGAGGGCGTCACGTTCCGTAAGAACGGATGCGTGGATCTTTCAAAGCATCTGTGGGAGGAGGTTGCACCGATCGCGTGACGGCGTTGTTCCGAACATTCGTAAATCGACAAAAAAGCCTGCATATCATATATGCAGGCTTTTGATCTTTTCGGGCCTCTATTCGTCGGTATCTTCTCTTTCGTCGGCAGTAGAATCGCGTTTGCCGAAGATGAGCGAACCGATGCGGACCATCGTCGTTCCGTAATCCAATGCCAGCGGGTAGTCGTCGGACATGCCCATCGACAACGTGTCGAACGATTCGTCGAAATAAGCTTCCAACTCCTTTTTATACTGCTCCAGCAGCTCGAAATCGAGCCGCACGCGGAATTCGTTGTCGGTATAGGTGGCGATTCCCATCACACCGCGCACGCGGATACCCTTCATGTCATTCAACGCCCTGCTTTTGACATATTTCAGCAGCGTGTCGTAAGACCAGCCCGATTTGGTCTCTTCGTCCGCGACGTGAATTTCGAGCAGGATGTCGATGACACGGTCGTTGCGGATCGCTTCGTCGTTGATCGCCTTGATGAGGCGTTCGCTGTCCACCGAATGAATCAGTGAGACGAACGGTGCGATGAACTTTACCTTGTTGGTTTGCAGGTGGCCGATCATATGCCACTCGATATCTTTGGGCAGGGCCTCGTATTTTGCGACCATCTCCTGCGGCCGGCTCTCGCCGAAAGTGCGCTGTCCTGCGGCATAAGCCTCTTCGATCCGGGCAGGGGAGTGCGTTTTGGACACGGCCACCAGCGTTACGCTCTTTGGCAACGTTTCCCACACATCCGATAATTGACTTTTGATCGACATAATCTCTCCTTTTTTCAGTTAACGCTTCGGTAAAATTATATATTTTTTTTGTATTTTTGACCGCAAACTCGATTTTGTTTATGAAGAACCCTTTTTTTTGTCTCTTTACGGCCTTGACGCCGTTCTTTTTGCTCGGCAGCTCTCCGGCCGAAGCGTGTACCAATTTCATCGTTACGCGCGGTGCGTCGACCGATTCGACGACGCTGGTGAGTTATTCCGCCGATTCGCACGCGCTTTACGGCTGTCTCTATAAGTTCAACGCTCCGAAGGAGGGATATCGAGCCGGTACGATGATGCCCGTGTACGAGTGGGATACGGGACGTTATCTCGGGGATATTCCGCAAGTGGAGCATCCGTACTCCACGGTGGGAAATATGAACGAACATTCGCTTATCATTACCGAGACGACTTACGGCGGCCGCAGCGAGCTGGTCGATTCGACGGGGCGGATGGACTATGGTTCGATGATCTATATTGCGTTGCAGCGCGCCCGTACCGCCCGCGAGGCGATCCGCGTGATGGCCGATCTGGCCGATACCTACGGCTATGCTTCCGAGGGCGAGTCGTTCTCGATTGCCGATATGGACGAAGCGTGGATCATGGAGGTGATCGGCAAGGGTTTTGAGCCGGACGGCAAAGGCGGCAATGCCCGCAAGGGCATCGTGTGGGTGGCGCGCCGGATTCCCGACGGTTATGTCTCGGGTCATGCCAATCAGGCGCGGATCACCACCTTTCCGCTCGACGATCCCGAGAATTGCCTCTATTCGCCCGACGTGATCTCGTTCGCCCGCGAGAAGGGATACTACGAGGGGCCGGATGCCGCGTTCAGTTTCTGCGACGCCTATGCGCCGGCCGATTTTTCGGCGCTGCGTGCCTGCGAAGCCCGCGTGTGGAGTTTCTTCCGCCGCGTGGCGGACGGGATGGACGCCTATGCCGACTATGCGATGGGGCACAATCCGGCCAACCGGATGCCGCTGTGGGTGAAACCTTCGAAAAAGGTCTCCGCGAAGGAGGTGTTCGACGCCATGCGCGACCACTACGAGGGGACGCCGATGGATATGACCACGGATCTCGGTGCCGGCGGCTGCAGGCTGCCGTATCGTTGGCGTCCGATGTCGTTTGAGGTGGACGGTGTAGAATATGTCAACGAGCGCGCTACGGCTACGCAGCAGACCGGTTTCTGGCTGGTGGGGCAGGCGAGCCGTGCGGCGGGCGACGATTTGGGCATCCTGTGGTTCGGCGTCGACGATGCCGCCACGTCGTGCCTCACGCCGATCTACTGCTCGATCGACCGTGTTCCCGAGTGTCTGAGCGAACAGAACGGTTCGATGCTCAAGTATTCGCCCACGTCGATGTTCTGGCTCTTCAACCGCGTGACGAATTTCGCTTACCTGCGTTACGACCGCATGGCGAAGGATTTGCAGGAGGTGGCGAACCTGTGGGAGAATCGCGTGCTCGGAGAGGTGCGTCGGGTGACGGCCGAGGCACAGAAGCTCCAAGGGGAGGCGCGCGTGAAGTATGTGACCGACTATTCGGTGATGATGGCGCAAACGTTGTTCGACCTGTGGAAGCAGATGGACGAATATTTGCTGGTGAAGTATATCGACGGCAACGTGAAGGGCGAAACGGAACCCGGCAAGTTCAAGGATAACGGGTACGGCCGCGACATTCCGGGTGAGATTCTTTTCCCGGGGTACGACGAGAAGTGGCAGCGCGCCGTAGCGGCCGACAACGGCGAGATACTGAAGGTTGTTAAATAAACGGATATGAATCATTACGATATTTTGGTGATCGGCTGCGGTCCCGGCGGCATGGGCGCCGCACTCCGTGCCGCGGAGTTAGGGCGCAGCGTCGCGCTCGCGGAGCGTGCCGAATTGGGAGGCGTCTGCCTCAACTGGGGTTGCATTCCCACCAAGGCGCTGCTCAAAAGCGCGCAGGTGTATCATTACTGCCGGACGGCCGACGCCTACGGCGTGACGCTCGACGGTGAGGCGAAGCCCGATATGGCGCGCATCGTTGCCCGGTCGCGCGGCGTTTCGGAGACGATGCGCAAGGGCGTCGAGTTTCTGCTGGCGAAAAACAAGATCGAGGTGCTGTGCGGCGAAGCCCGTCTTGCAGGCGAAGGACGGGTCGTCGTGGGCGATCGAACGGTTTCGGCCGACCATATCATTCTGGCGACGGGTGCGCGTCCGCGCGAGATGCCCTTCATGCCGATCGACCACGAGCACGTTCTCTCTTCGCGCGACGCACTGCTGCTCGACAAGCTGCCCGCATCGATGATCGTCGTCGGATCGGGCGCTATCGGCTGCGAGTTCGCATCGTTCTATGCCGCGCTCGGCGTGCAGGTGACCATCGTCGAATACCTTCCGCAGCTGATGCCGCTCGAAGACGAGGAGGTGGCACGGACGATGGAACGCGCTTTCCGCAAGCAGCGCATCACTGTGCTTACTTCTACATCGGTCAAGGCCGTGACGGTTGGTGACGACGGCCGGTGCCGTGTGCGGGTCGAGGGCAAAAAAGGGGAAGAGGAGCTTGCCGCCGACAAAGTCCTGTCGGCTGTCGGCATCAAATCCAATATCGAAGGGCTGGGACTGGAAGAGCTGGGCGTGCGCGTCGAACGCGACAAGATCACGGTGGACGAACACTACCGCACCAGCGTCGAGGGCGTGTATGCCGTCGGCGACATCGTTCCCGGGCCGGCGCTGGCGCATGTCGCTTCGGCCGAAGCGTTGCACTGCGTGGAGCATATCTGCGGGGTCGATTCCGAACCGGTGGATTACGCCGTTATCCCGTCGTGCGTCTTCACTGCGCCCGAGGTGGCGTCGGTCGGCATGACCGAACGCGAAGCGCTGGAGCGGGCGATTCCCTATACTGTCGGGCATTATTCGTTCATGGCATCGGGCAAGGCTGCGGCGGCCGGTGAACGCGACGGCTTCGTGAAACTGCTTTTCGATGCCGACCGCAAACTGATCGGCGCTCATCTGGTAGGAGCCAGCGTGACCGAAATGCTGGCCGAGCCGACGCTGGCCTGCCGTCTGGGAGCTACGGCGCGGCAGATCGCCCGCACGATCCATGCCCATCCGACGATGAATGAAGGGGTGATGGAGGCGGCAGCGGCGGTGCCGGAGAACTGATCGGACGGATCGGAGAAATGCGGGATGCAATGGAAATTGCATCCCGTTTTTTATTGGCCAAAGAGGATTTCGTGGTTGGTGACGCGCAGTCGGTAGCGGCCGTTGAAATACTCGACGATGCCGCAGAGTGTTCCTTCGCCGGCAGGCAGTGGTTTGCGGGCATAGTCGCACCGGCGGTCGGTGCGGACGACGAATTGCCGTCCGTCCGCGTCGAGCAGCGTGCGGTCCGTGGTGACGGGATCGCCGGTTTCGGGGTCGAAGTCGCACCATGTCGCGCCGTCTTCGGCGAAATGTACCTTGTCGAAACGTATGTAACGGCTGATGTGACGCGGCGTAACCGCTTCGAAACTGAGCGTCAGCGGCTGTCGTCGTGCTGCTGCCGGCGTCACGGAGAGATAGCGCGCAACATCGCCTGCGGGGATGCGGTCGACGCAGTAGTCGCCGGTCGGAAAGATACCCAGCAGCAGCGTGCCGCCCTCGCTGCCGAGCGCCAGTCCCTGACAGTCGATCGTGACGAAATCGAACAGCCGGCAGGTGCGATAGAGCTTTTCTCCGTCGATCGAAACGACGATGCCGCCCGTGTCGTCCTCCACGACGATCTCTTTGTAGAATTCGCCCGAAGTATCGTTGGCGACGATGTATCCCCGAATCGAAATATCCTGTGTGATGCGGGTCGTGCGGTCGTGGTAGAGCGATTTGAGAACGCTGATGCTCTGGACGCCGGTCGGCGGGGTCTCGCCGTCCTGCGCGCCCTTTTCATACAAAAGCCGGTCGGAGTCGCTGCACCCCGAGACGCAGGCGAGGAGCGCCAGCGCACAGAGTTTAATGCGTACAGTCGTTTTCATCGCGCATCTGGAGGATAAATTGTTTTCCGTAGCCGCCGGCCGTTCCGTATTCGAGAATTCCCGTCAGCGAACACGTCTCCTGCGGAGTCTCCTGTTCGGAGAAGCGGGCGTAGGCACTCGTGTAGACGGCGATCGTCCCGCCTGCGGCGTCTTCGAAGAGCCGGTACCCTTCCCACGGCTGCGGGACGGTCCGGTCTGCGTCGGGACGCAGCCGCAGGGCATCGATGCGGATCAGACGTCCGCACAACGCCGTGTTCAGCTGCGGCAGGGTGCATACGACGGCCGGCATGATCTCGGGTCGTTCGTCCGCGCGGTGCAGCATCCGCTCGAGGAGCACGCGCGACGAGATATAGTCGGTCGGGTAAGGGCTGTACGCATCGGGCGGCATCCCGATCTGCAACACACTGTTTCGTTCGCCGAGCGCGCAGCCCTGCAACGACGCCGTCAGGTAACTGCCCGGCGCATAGATCGTGTAGAGGTTGTATTCGGCGATGCGCAGTTCCACGCCGCCCGTGCCGTCGTCGAGTACCAGCGTACGGTAGAAGTTGCCCGCTTCGTCGCTCGATACGACACGGCCGCCGATGACCAGCTCCTCGCGGATCGGAACCGTCTCTCCGCGGTAGAACGAACGCAGCGAGGCGATCGTGATATTCGCCGCAGGAATCTCGCCGGACGTGTCGGGCGTGTCGAAATGCTCATGGCATCCGCACGACAATCCGCACAGGGCGAGCATTCCGATGACGACCGACCGCTTCATCGCGTCAACGTTCGATCCACGAATCCTTCAATCCGAGGAAGTAGAGGATCCCGTCGAGTCCGATGGTGGAGATCGATTGTCCGGCGGTGGCCTTCACCTTCGGTTTGGCGTGGAAGGCGATGCCCAGTCCCGCGAGCGAGAGCATCGGCAGGTCGTTGGCGCCGTCGCCCACGGCGATCGACTGGGCGATATTGATATTCTCGAACTGGCACAGCAAACGCAGCAGTTCGGCTTTGCGGCGGCCGTCGACGATCTCACCCACGTAGCGTCCTGTGAGACGGCCGTCGACGATCTCCAACTCGTTGGCATAGACGTAGTCGAAGCCGAACCGCTGCCGCAGATAGTTGCCGAAATAGGTGAATCCGCCCGAGAGGATCGCCGTCTTGTAGCCCACGCGTTTGAGGATGGTCATCATGCGTTCCAGCCCCTCGGTGATGGGCAGCCGCTGTGCGATCTCCTCCATGACCGCGACGTCGAGACCCTTCAGGAGCGCCACGCGCTCGGTGAAACTTTCGCGGAAATCGATCTCGCCCCGCATGGCGCGTTCGGTGATGGCGCGTACCTGTGCGCCGACGCCGGCGCGTTCGGCCAGTTCGTCGATCACCTCGGTCTCGATGAGCGTCGAATCCATATCGAAACAGATCAGCCGCCGGCTGCGGCGGAAGATATCGTCGCGCTGGAACGAAATGTCGACCCCGTTGTTCGAGAAGGAGATGAATTTCTCTTGGATATCGGTCGTTGCCTCTTCGGTGAGCGATCCGCGCACCGAGAATTCGATGCACGATTTCGGCGTCCGTTCGTCCTCGTGCAGCGGCACGCGGCCCGTCATGCGCTTGATGGCGTCGATATTGAGCCCCTGCCGCGATATCACGCCCGCCACGTCGGCGATGTGACGCGCCGTGAGCTGACGCCCCAGCAGCGTGATGATGTAACGGTTTTTGCCCTGCATACCCACCCATGCCGAGTAACGCTCCTCACTGATGGGTGTGAAACGGATATTGATCCCCAGCTCCGAGGATTTGAAGAGCAGCTCCTTCATGATCGCACCCGATTTGTCGGAGGTCGTTTTGATGAGGATGCCCAGCGTAAGCGACTGATGGATATTGGCCTGACCGATGTCGAGAATGAACGCATCGTAGCGGGCCAGAATGTCCGTGAGCGACGAGGTGAGGCCGGGTTGATCCTTTCCGGCTATGTTGATTTGAATGATTTCTACCTGAGATTCCATGATCGGATGTTAAATGTGCAGACAAAATTAGTAGTTTTTTCTAATAAAATAGTACTTTTGTAACTCAAACGACAAGAATTTGCTTATGCTGAGATTTTTTCTGGAAGCGGAGAATCTGATTCTGCCCGACAGCGTGCAGAAGGAGCAATGGAAACAGATGATCGAGAAGTTCACTTCGCTCGACGCGGAGACCTTTATCAGGGATCTTATGGGAGACCTGATTTGGGTAGGGCTGAAGATCGTCGTGGCGATCCTGATCTATATCGTCGGACGCTGGATTATCAAACGAGTGGTGCGCCTGATGGATGCGTCGTTCGACCGCCGGCGGGTGGACAAGTCGCTGCGTTCATTCATGCGCAGCCTGTTCAAAGGCGTGGGGTATACCATTCTGGTGCTGGTTATCATTCAGCTGCTGGGCTTCAATACCACGTCGTTCGTCGCGCTGATCGCAGCGTCGGGCTTCGGTATCGGTATGGCGTTGAGCGGGACGTTGCAGAATTTCGCCGGCGGCGTGATGGTTATGTTCATGCACCCCTACCGCATCGGCGACTACATCGAGGCGCAGGGGCAGGCCGGTACGGTCAAGGAGATCCGGTTGTTCTCGACGGTGGTCACCACGACCGACAACAAACGGATCTACATTCCCAACTCTTCGATCTCGAACGCCATCGTCAACAACTATTCGGCGGAGACGATGCGTCGCGTCGATTGGAAAATATCGCTCGCCTACGGCGACGACGTCGCTGTGGCCAAGCGTACGATGCTTGCCATGCTGGAGGCCGACGCACGGGTGCTCCATACGCCGGATGCTCCGGCCGATCCTTTCGTGGCACTGTCGGAACTGGGTGACAGCGCGATCGTCATAGTGGCGCGGGTGTGGGTGCTCAACGGCGATTACTGGAACCTCTTTTTCGATATGAACGAACGGTTCTACAACGAGCTGCCGCAGCAGGGGCTGCACTTTCCCTTCCCGCAGCTGGATGTTCATCTCGATAAATAAATGTAGAAAGAAACGATGAAGAAACTGATGATATGGGCGGCGTTGTTCGCAGGAGTTGCGATGCTGCCGTCGTGTCTGGATGATAAGGACGAGTCGTGTTCGGTCCCTGAAATTACGGCAGTGAATTATCTGCCGAAAAACCCGACAAAGAGTGATGAAGTGACGGTTACGGCCAAGATCCGCAACGAGCACTGTCCGTTTCAGGCGTGCGTGACCTATCAGGTCGCAAAGCTCGATGCGGAGTGGAGCTTTGCGGAGGAGAGCTACAAGAGCACGGCGTTCGTACACTCGTCGATCGCGGGCGAGACCTATGATTTTACGGCGAAGATCCCCGCTACGGGGCTTACGGGGCGGAAGGTACATTTCGTGATCGAAGTGATAACGCAGCATTTCTCATACGTTACATCCGAATGGGAGGAGTATATCGTGCCCGGCCCGATCGAACCCGATCCCAATCCCGATGAGTCGGGTGAATCCGGTGGTTCCGGCGAGAAAGGTTCGGAAAAATAGACGGATGCACGTTCGTGCCGCCGTCCATCGAGAAAGAGTATTGGGATTTTACTATTTTGTGCAAATTTAATTCTTGAAGAAGTATGGAATTGAAAGAGATTCTGGCAATAACGGGACAGCCCGGATTGTATAAGTATGTGGCGCAGTCCACGAACGGCGTGATCGTCGAGTCGCTGCTCGACGGGAAGCGGATGAACGCTTCGGCTTCGTCGAAGGTGAGCGCCCTGACGGAGATCTCGATCTTCACCGAAGGCGACGATCTGCCGCTGGCCGAGGTATTTACCAATATCTATGCCCATACGGGCGGTAAAGAGGCGATCGGCCACAAGGAGACGCCCGAGAAACTGAAGGCCTATTTCGCGGAGGTGCTGCCCGATTACGACCGCGATCGGGTGCACGTGTCGGATATGAAGAAGGTCTTCATGTGGTACAACATCCTGCTCGGTGCGGGTTTCACCGAGTTCAAACTGCCCGAGACGGAAGAGGAATAGCCCTCCGTCCGCAGCCTGTTCCACCGCCCGCCGCAAGGCGGGCGCTTTTTTTGTTATCAATATGTGAAATCTGCACGGACCCGGTTTGCCGATCCGTTTTTTGTATTATTTTTGTTGGGAAAGAGAAGGCCTTCAGGGCCGTAAAACGTATGACGATGAAAGAGAAGAAAAAAGTTGCATTGGTGGCTCACGACAACATGAAACGCGATCTGGCGGAGTGGGTCGACTGGAATTGGGAGATTTTGCTCCGGCATCATCTGGTTTGTACCGGTACGACGGGCAAGATGGTGACGCGGACGCTGATGGAGCGGGGCGGCGATGAGGAGATTGCGCATTTCGATATCACGCTGCTCAAATCCGGTCCGCTGGGCGGCGACCAGCAGCTCGGTTCGATGATTGCCGACGGCGAGATCAGCGCCCTGATCTTTTTTTGGGACCCGATGTCGGCGCAGCCCCACGACGTGGATGTGAAGGCGCTATTGCGCATTGCGACGCTCTACAACGTTCCGACGGCCATCAACCGCTCGTCGGCCGACTTTCTGATCTCGTCGCCTCTGTTCGAGCACGACGACTACCAGCCCGAGGTGAAAGACTACACCTCCTACATCGAGCGGGTACTGAAGTGACGGTGCATGGAACACCGGCGCAAAAGAGGGCCTCTCGGCCCTCTTTTTTGTTTGCGGTGAAGGGTTGGTGGGCCTCCGAACTCGGTTTCCGAAGCGCTTCGCTCGACAGCGCTCGGCGCTGTCGGCAGTTCGCCCCGCCCCATGCGGCGGACTGCATCTGCTCGTGCCTGTCGCGCCGCCGGCGGCAAACTGCCCGCGATTCAGAGAGGGGCGCTTGCGTATAACCGCATTTTTTTACTACCTTTATCCGATCTAAGAACCTCAATATGAAGAAAACGTTACTTTGCTGGCTGGCAGCCTGCGGCGCTGCGGCCGTGATTCCGGCCTGCGGCGATGCTGCGGGCAGTAAAACCCTGTCGGGGCTGGAACGCGAACGGTTCCATTCCGAGGTGAACGGCCGGTCGACCGACCTCTATACCTTGACCAATGCGGCGGGAATGGAGGTGTGCATCACCGATTTCGGCGGTCGGATCGTGTCGGTCATGGTGCCCGACCGCACGGGAACGCTGCGCGACGTGGTGCTCGGCTTCGACAATATCGACGATTACCGCAACGTCCCGTCGGATTTCGGCGCGACGATCGGGCGGTATGCCAACCGCATCGACCGCGGGCGGTTCGTCCTCGACGGCGATACGGTGCGCCTGCCCGTGAACAACTACGGCCACTGCCTGCACGGCGGGCCCGACGGGTGGCAGTACCGTATCTACGAGGCGCAGCAGCTCGATCGGCAGTCGCTCAGCCTGACGCTGCATTCGCCCCACGGCGATGCCGGATTTCCTGGTGCCGTGACGGCGAAGGTCGTCTACCGGCTGACGGACGACAATGCCGTCGACATCGCCTATGAGGCGACCGCCGACCGACCGACGGTCGTCAATCTGACGAACCATTCCTATTTCAATCTCTCGGGCGATCCGACGCATCCGATTCTCGACAATCTGCTGGCGATTGCCGCCGACGGCTATACGCCGGTCGATTCGACCTTCATGACGCTCGGCCGGATCGATTCGGTCGGAGGCACGCCCTTCGATTTCCGGCGGCCGAAGGCGATCGGCGCCGAGATCGATTCCGATAATGAACAGCTGCGCAACGGACACGGTTACGACCACAACTGGGTGCTGAGCGCGGCGGGCGATCTGTCGCGTCCTGCGGCACGGCTCGTCTCGCCCGTGACGGGCATCGCGCTGGAGGTTTTCACCGACGAACCGGGCATTCAGGTCTACGTCGGCAACTTCCTCGACGGTACGGTCAGCGGGAAGCACGGCATTTCCTATGCACGCCGCACGGCCGTCTGTCTCGAAACGCAGCACTATCCCGATTCACCCAACAAAGAGCAGTGGCCTTCGACGGTGCTTCGCCCGGGCGAAACCTACCGCAGCCATTGCATCTATAAGTTTTCGGTCGATAAGTAGCTCTGCGCCGATGAGCCGTCTGATCGATATCCGCCTGCGTGCGCAGCAGCTCGTCGTGCCGCAATTCGACGATCCGGCCGAACTGATCCGCTGGATGGGCATGGTGCAGGCGCAGGAGTACGGCTCGGCGAAGTGGGCCGTCGCGCTGCGGCTGCGGACGCCTGCTGCGGCGGGCGTGGAAGAAGCGTTGCGCGACGGCCGTATCCTGCGTATGCACATCATGCGTCCTACGTGGCACTTTATCGCGGCGGAGGATGTGCGGTGGATGCTGCGCCTGTCGGCGCGACGGATTCGTGCCGCCAACGCTTCGTTCGCCAACGGCAACGGCTGCGGGTTGGACGAGGCCGATTACCTGCGTTGCAACCGGCTGCTGGAGCGGCTGCTCGAAGGCGGAAACTGCCTGACCCGTCAGCAGATCGCCGATGAACTGGGGCGTGCGGGAATGGCGATCGATGCGCCGCGCCTGAATCGTCTGATGATGCGCGCCGAAACGGACGGCGTGGTTTGCAGCGGTGCCGATCGAGCGGAAAAGCCCACCTATGCACTGCTGGCCGAACGAGCGCCGCAAGCGGCCGATCTGCCGGAAGAGGAGGCGTTGGCGTTGCTGGCGCGCCGTTATTTCCGCAGCCATGCCCCTGCGACGTTTGAAGATTTCGTCTGGTGGTCGGGGCTGACGGTCGGCGAGGCGCGCCGCGGCATCGGGGCGCTGGGAACGGAACTGCTGCGAGAGTCGTTCGACGGGCGGGAGTATCTGCTGCACGAGACTTGTGCGGCTTGTGAAGCGGCACCTGTGCAGGCGCATCTGCTGCCGGCGTTCGACGAATACCTGATCGGGTACAAGGATCGCACGGACGTGCTGGCGCACGCATATCGGGAGCGGGCATTCAATGCTTACGGCACGTTTCGGCCGGTGGTGCTGCACAACGGCCGGATCGTGGGGAGGTGGAGCCGCAAAGGGACGCAGGTCGACGTAGAGCCGTTCGCCGGTGAAAAACAGCCCGCCGCACGACTCTTGCGGTCGGCGGAGGGACGTTGGAAGTTGTTCCGCGAGGGATAGGCGTTTTCGGAGGGCGTTACAGCTCGTGCGACAAGGGCGCGGGCACGACCTGCGAGGTGTCGAAATCGCCCCAGCGTTCGGCGATCGAGTCGAGCGCGGCCATCAGTGCGGGGATATCGGTCAGCGTGACCAGCTTGAGCCGTGTCTGCTTGAAATCGGGCAGCCCCTTGAAGTAGTTCGACAGGTGGCGGCGCATTTCCAATACACCGACGTATTCTCCTTTGATCTCCACCGATTTGCGCAGATGGCGCTTGGCGATCTCCACCCGTTCGACGACCGTCGGCTGGGGGAGTATTTCGCCCGTTTCCAGATAGTGTCTGACTTCGCGGAAGATCCACGGCCGGCCGTAGGTGGCGCGGCCGATCATCACGCCGTCGACGCCGTAACGGTCGAACATTGCGGCAGCCTTCGGTCCCGAATCCACGTCGCCGTTGCCGATGATCGGGATGCGGATCGCAGGGTTGTTCTTTACCTTGCCGATCAGCGTCCAGTCGGCTTCGCCACGATAGATCTGGGCGCGGGTGCGGCCGTGAATCGTGAGGGCCGCAATCCCCACGTCTTGTAACCGCAGGGCGATCTCTTCGATATTCTTGCTTTCGTCGTCCCAGCCCAGACGGGTTTTGACCGTCACGGGGGTGTGGTCGACCGCGGCGACGATACGGCGCGTCATCTCGACCATCAGCGGCACGTCGCGCATCATGCCCGATCCGGCGCCGCGTCCGGCGATCTTCTTCATCGGACAGCCGAAGTTGATGTCGATGATATCGGGACCGGCGGCTTCGGCCATGCGGGCCGCTTCGACCATCGGTTCGATCAGGTGGCCGTAAATCTGGATGCCGACGGGACGTTCGGTTTCGGATATTTCGAGCTTCTTGAGCGACTTGGCCGCATCGCGGATCAGCCCGTCCGACGAGATGAACTCGGTGTAGACCACGTCGGCACCGAACTCCTTGCACATCGCACGGAACGACGGATCGGTGACATCCTCCATCGGGGCCAGAAACAGCGGCTTGTCGCCGAGTTCGAGATCAGCTATTTTCATCTTTTTGCGTAGTATCGAGTGTGACGGGAATCTTGTTTGCAGGCTTTTCCCTGAATCCGGCACAACCGGATGCCGCCTATTCGGGCGGGTTTTATCCTCTGCAAAGATAGAGAATGTTTCGGATTGCGGAAAATGCTGCGGCGGAGAATTCGGCGGAATCTCCTGCCGGAAATTGATTATTCGCTGAAAAACGCTAAATTTGCAGGGCTAAATCATCAATTTTTGAGGAAAATGAATATCGATCACTTTATTTCGGAGGCGGTGAGCCGCTCGGTCGAGGCGCTCTACGGTCCGCTGGGGGAGGAGCAGTTGCAGATTCAGAAAACCCGCAAGGAGTTCGACGGCGATTATACGCTGGTTGTCTTTCCGCTGCTGCGACGAAGCCGCAAATCGCCCGAGGCTACAGCGGCCGAGATAGGGGAGTACGTCACGGCGCATACCCCCGAGGTGAAGTCGTTCAACGTCATCAAAGGATTTCTGAACCTCGAACTCTCGGACGGCTTCTGGGCCGACCGTTTTGCCGAGATCTCAGCTGACGAGACGTTCGGGCAGGCTCCGGCGACGGGGCGCAACGTGATGGTCGAGTATTCGTCGCCCAATACCAACAAACCGCTCCATCTGGGGCATATCCGTAACAATCTGCTGGGCTATTCGGTCGCGCAGATTCTGCGGGCCAACGGTCACAACGTCATCAAGGTCAATCTGGTCAACGACCGCGGCATCCACATCTGCAAGTCGATGCTGGCGTGGAAACGCTATGGCGGCGGCGAGACCCCCGCTTCGTCGGGGATGAAGGGCGACCATCTGGTGGGCAAGTACTATGTCGAGTTCGATCGGCACTACAAGGAGCAGATCAAGGAGCTGACGGCCGCCGGACTGTCGGAGGAGGAGGCGAAGAAACAGGCGCCGCTGATGCTCGAAGCGCAGGAGATGCTGCGCCGCTGGGAGGCCAAAGACCCCGAGGTCTACGGGCTGTGGGAGATGATGAACGGTTGGGTATACGACGGTTTCGATGTTACCTACAAGGCGCTGGGAGTCGATTTCGACAAGGTTTATTACGAGTCGCAGACCTATTTGCTGGGTAAGGACATCGTGCAGAAGGGGCTGGACATGGGGATCTTTTTCCGCAAGGAGGACGGGTCGGTCTGGATCGACCTCTCGGCCGACGGACTGGATCAGAAACTGCTGCTGCGCGGCGACGGCACGTCGGTCTACATGACGCAGGATTTGGGAACAGCCTATCGCCGTTTCGAAGAGAACCACCTCGACGATATGATCTATGTGGTGGGCAACGAGCAGAACTACCACTTCCAAGTGCTGAAACTCGTGCTCAAGAAACTCGGATACGACTGGAGCGACCACATTACCCACCTCTCCTACGGGATGGTGGAACTGCCCAACGGCAAGATGAAGTCGCGCGAGGGAACGGTGGTCGACGCCGACGATCTGATCGACGACATGGTGCGCACCGCGCGCGAGATGTCCGACGAACTGGGCAAGCTCGACGGCTGCTCGGAGGAAGAGGCTGTGGCAATCTCGCGGATGGTCGGCCTCGGGGCGCTCAAGTATTTTATTCTCAAGGTCGATCCCAAGAAGACGATGCTTTTCGATCCGCGCGAATCGATCGATTTCAACGGCAATACAGGTCCCTTCATCCAGTATACGCACGCCCGTATCCGCTCGGTGCTGCGCAAGGCGCAGGAGGCGGGAATCGCCTACGACGCGCCGTCGGAGGCGGCCTATCTGCCCGAAGAGGTGGCGCTGGTCAAGCAGCTCTCGGACTATCCCAATGTCGTGAAGTCCGCCGCCGAGAATTTCGCTCCCTCGATCGTCGCGGCGTATGCGTACGAACTGGCCAAACAGTACAACGGCTACTACCACGACCACTCGATCCTGCGCGAGGAGGATGCTGCGGTGCGTGTGCTGCGGCTGCGGCTGTCGGAGCAGGTGGCGCGCGTGCTGCGGCTGTCGACACGTCTGCTCGGCATCGACGTCCCCGAACGAATGTAAGCGAGGCGGATAACTTTGCAAACGCCCTTTTTCGCGGGCGGTAAAAATTTGGATAAACGGCTCTCGGCATCCTGTCGGGGCCGTTTTCGTTGTTTCGGCGCGATTGTTGAATGGATTGGTGCGAAATCACAGTATCCACTCATAAATCGTTAATGACGTGAAAAAAATCTTTACCACTCTCGTATGTGCCTTTGCAGTATGCGCTGCGGCCAGTGCCCAGTCGCAACGCACGGCTCCAGTATCGTGTCCCGTATCCGATACCGTTTTGTTGTCGGCCGATGTAGACGGTACCTATCTGGTACGCAAGTACTTGGTGAAACAACGCTACGATCAGAACTCCGATTACGCGGTGCGTTATCAGGTCGATGCGGCGCAGCTTTCATCGACGCTGGCCGGGAATGCGCGGCAGCTGAACGATCTGCGAGCCTTTGTCGACAAGGCTTCGCAGGATAAGGCGATGCAGGTGACCGGCGTAACGATCACCGGCTATGCTTCGCCCGACGGCCCGTATGCGCCCAACGAGCGGCTGGCTCGTAAACGTGCGACCGATTTCCGAAATTATGTCGATTCCAACTACCATCTTTCGGCCAAATATCCGATCACCGTGTCGGCTGTAGTCGACGAATGGAGGGCGGCGGTTCCGGCCGTGGAGACTTCGGCGATTCCCTCAAAAGCGGAGGTGTTGCAGATTCTGAACAGCAGCGACAAGGCAACGGTCAAGGAGATGCGGCTGAAACGTCTGCCGGCGGCGTGGAACTATATGCGTCAGCATATTCTGCCTCCGATGCGTCATGTCGAGATGGCTTTCACCTATGACAAGAGCAGCGTCATTACCGAGCGTACGCCCATTCCGCTGCCCGAGTTGCAGCCGGTCATCAATACGACCTACATCATTGTCGACGATCAGCCCGACGGAGTGATTATCGATATGGATGAGTTCGATTGCTCGTGCGCGATGTAAACCCCTCCGGTTTTGATCGGATGGAGTCGCCGGATCGCCTGCGGGAGGATCCGGCGGTTTCGTGCGGAAAAAATCATCGGACCATGCGACGATTGTCAGAGGTTTTTATTATCTTTGTTCCAAATATCAAACTATCAGGATTATTATGGCAAATTTAAGAGAGCTGAAAAAGGAGATCGACTATCGTCTGGAGGAGGTGGTTTTCGATTGCGATATGGCCATTGCTTTCCAGCCGTCGAAGGAGCAGGAGATTTTCGAGCTGATGCAGAAGGCCGTCGCTCTTCGCAACGAGTTGATCGCAAAGGTCAGCAATCCCACCGAACCGCACAACAAATCGTTGGTCCGCAAGTACTACGCTGCGCTGCGTGTCGATATCGTCAAGTCGTTCGAAGCGCTTTTCGAGGAGTTAAGCAAGATCAACGAGGCGAAGAAGTAGGGTAGCACCCTTTTTACGGTAATTTTTGCGAGAGGCGACGGGTGACTGTCTCCTCTCGTTTGCATTTGTGCGAACCTTCGCCGCGGGCCGGATACGTAAAGAATTTCTTCGGCAGCCGATCGGGCGGGAGCAGCCGTAACCCTGTAATCGTTTATTGAGATGGATATTCAGAAATTGATTGCCGCTCAGCGGGCTTATTTCGAGACGGGTGCCACGCGCGGCATCGCGGCGCGGCGTCAGGCGCTTCAACACCTGCAAGCGTCGGTACGGCGGCATGAGCAGGCCCTGTGCAATGCCCTGCGTGCCGATCTGGGTAAGTCGGCCGTCGAGAGTTATATGACCGAAATCGGCATCGTGCTGGGTGAAATCCGCTTCGCGCTGCACAACCTGAAACGCTGGATGCGTCTCCGGCGTGTCTCGACCCTGCTTTTTGCATGGCCGGCGCGGAGCCGTATCTGCTATGAGCCGCTGGGTGTGGTGCTCATCGTTGCGCCGTGGAATTATCCGCTGCAACTGACGCTGCTGCCGCTCGTCGGAGCGTTGGCTGCGGGGAACTGTGTGGTACTGAAACCGTCGCCGAGCGCTTCTGCGACGGCGGCGGTGCTGTCGCAGATCGTCGGCGAGTGTTTTACGGAGGAGCAGGCGGCGTTGGTGCCCCACGCACCGCAGGTGATGGAGGAGCTGCTGGCACAGCGCTTCGACCATATTTTCTATACCGGCGGCGGAGCCTTCGGCCGTGAGATCATGGCCCGTGCGGCCGCGCATCTGACGCCCGTCACGCTCGAACTGGGCGGAAAAAGCCCGTGCGTCGTAGGTCGGGAGGCCGATTTGGCGTTGGCGGCCCGGCGCATCGTGTGGGGGAAGACGCTCAATGCCGGTCAGACCTGCGTGGCGCCCGATTTTCTGCTTGTCCACGAGTCGGTTTGCGATAGGCTCGTGGAGGAGTTGCAGCGGGCCGTCGAACGGCAATGGGGGAGCGATCCGCGCTTTGCGATGGATTATCCCCGGATGATCGATGCCGCGCATACGCGGCGTGTTGCCGAGCTGCTGTCCACGGCGGGCGGCAAGGTAGTGTGCGGCGGCGAGGTGCTCGAAGAGGAGCGGTATGTCGCACCGACGATCGTTCTGAATCCCGATCCCCAAAGCCGCCTGATGCGCGAAGAGATTTTCGCTCCGGTACTGCCCGTGCAGACTTTCGCGGAGCTGTCGGAGGCGGTGCACACGCTGCTTGCCGCCGACCGGCCGCTGGCGCTCTATTATTTCGGCGACGAACGCGAAGGCCGCCAGCTGTGCGATCGGGTGCCGTCGGGCGGCGCGGCGCTGAACGATGTGGTGATGCAGGTCTCCAGCGCACGGCTTCCCTTCGGAGGCGTCGGTGCGAGCGGCATGGGACGGTATCACGGAGAGGCGTCATTCGAGTGTTTCTCCAACCGCCGGTCCTACTTTCTGGGGTCGAGACTCTTCGACCTGCCGCTGCGTTATGCACCTTATCCCAAATGGCTGCTCGGCTTGCTGCGGCGGTTGATGGATTAGCGGCCGTGACGCCTCAGCACGGTGTGCGGCACGTCGCCGTGCGAGATGAGCTGGATCGGACAGCCGTAGTTGCGCAGCTGCTCTTCGTCGATGATGTTCGAATCGTGCCGGTGTACATGCCCGTTGACGCAGACGATGCTCTTCACCACCGAAGAGATCGTTCCCAGATCGTGCGATACCATGATGATGGCCATACGCCGGTTCAGCTCTTGGAGAATCCGGTATAATTCGTTTTCGAATTGGTTGTCGACGAAATTGGCCGGTTCGTCGAGAATCAGCAAGCGCGGCTCGGCGATGATGGCTCGGCACAGCAGCGCCCGCTGCATCTGTCCGCCCGATATTTCGCCGATGGCACGCTCGGCGACTTCGGCGATGCCGGTGCGAGCGAGCAGCTCCAGCGCCCGCCGGCGATCTTCGGCGGTGTAGCGGGTCCGAAAACGTTTGCGCCCCTGCAAACCCGACAGAACCGTCTCCATGACCGAGATGGGGAATGCCCGATCGAAGACATGCTGCTGGGGCAGGTACCCGACCAAACGCTCGCTGCCGCGAAAGAGCTCGGCAGCATAGTTCACCGTTCCCCGATAGGGGATATTCCCCAGAATTGCACGCACGAGCGACGTCTTGCCTCCGCCGTTAGGGCCGATAACTCCCAAGAAATCGTCTTCGAAAATATCCAGCGACGCTTTTTCCAACGCCGTCGTACCCTCGTATACGACCGAGAGATCGCGCACCGAAATCAAAACCTTACTCATCGCAGGCGGTAAGCTGCCGGGTGATCTCCCCGATATTTTCGATGATATCTTCGCGCAGCGGGTCGATCTTCACGCTTCGGGCTCCGATATCTTCGGCAATGACTTTTACGGTCGATGCAGGATATTGCGCCTGATAAAACACGCTGCGAACCTTCTTTTCCCGGGCCGTTTCGATCAACCGAGCCAAGTGACGGGCCGACGGCTCCTTGCCGTCGTGTTCGACGGCGAGTTGTTCCAGTCCGTAGTCTGCCGCATAATAGGTGAGAGCGGGGTGGTAGATTACGACGATACGCACGTTTGCCTGCCGCAGCGCCGCGGCGCAGGCCGCATCGAGCGAATCGAGGCGGACAAGAAGCTTTTCATAATTTTTCGTGTAACGAATCGAATCGGGAAATGTCGAGTGGAGTGCCTCGTACGCATTGACAGCCATCTGTTTCAACGCGCGCGGTGAGGTCCAGATATGAGGATCGATGCCGTGTACATGCTTTTGGTGCGAGTCCTTACCTTTTTTTTCGGCCGCCTCGTGCGTGTGCCCATGCGAGCAGCTCCCTTCGAGCAGCCGGATCCCCTGACTCAGATTTACCAGTTTCTCTCGATCGGGAAAATCCCGTAACAAGTTCTGTTCGAAATCGATAAGTCCGATATTGAAGATCAGTTTCGACCGGTTCAGTGCAGCATATTGACGCGGTGTCGGCTCGAAACTTTCGGGACTGGCGCCCGCCGGAACCAATACGTCGACCTTGAAATCGTCTTCGACGATCTGTTCGACGATCGACCGCAGCGGCAGAATCGAGACATAGAGTTGTTCCTTCACCGGTTGCCGGGTGGGTGACGTGCAGCCGGTTACGAAAAGCGACAGGAGAAACAAATATAGGTATACGGTTTTCATAATCGTTTTTTCCTTTGTACGGGTGACAAAAATCGCTCCGATGCGTGTCGACAAATGTAGCGAAAATTCCGATTCGACGCGCTTTTTCGTGCGAAAATCAAGAGAATCGAATGTTTTCAGATTGCGTATCGCCGATAACAAGCGAGTAGCCGCTGATGTCGATTGCAGCACCGTAATCAAAAGAGTCCCTTATAAGGAATTAAACTGCGAACGACCGGAAAGATAGTCATTGACAAAAATGCGTCGGGTAGCCAGTGATTCAGAAAAGCGGCCTTCTCGCGTTTTTCGTGCAGACCTATTTTTAAAAACGATTTACGTATACCAGTCGGCCGAAACCGAGGCAGATGCTGTGCGTGTTCGATAGCTAAAAGGACGTGCACGATGTAGAAAGACATTCGGTCTTTTTAGATGCAAATTCGGATTAATATTTATAGAATGATAAATTTACAAAAGTAAATATCAACCTGTTTAATGACGTTTAAGCCAACAGAATAAAGTACGAGCAGCAAAAAAGAAAACGACAAAAAACAAAAACGCAAAAACAACTACCGTAAACATAATGCGCAATATTAAAACAAATATTTCAAATATCCAAATTAGCGACCCTTAAAATGCTCGCGAACCTTAGCTAAATTCCGCTCAGATTTAGGATCGGAATTAGAACCCGATAAATAATCCTTTAAAGGACGACCCTTTACAAAATTACCATCAGAATCATAAAGCGCCGCAACGAAAGGAACACAAGCAGCGAGAGTGGAACCAATAATACCCCTACCATTTTTCAAGAGTTGCATAAAATGAGGGTCATAATTCATGGCAGCCCAAACATCCGGCTGCTTAATAGTAAAATCAGCAAAACCATTCAAAGCACGAACAGAAGCCTCAATAGCTTGCTCCTTCAAAAGTGCAACAGTAGCATTAGAGACCTGAATATTAGCCTTCGTAAGTTCGGCTTCCCAAAGCTTAGCGACAAAAGACGCAACCTGAATAGAACACTGATTAATAGCCTGCTGCTTCATAAGACCGTGAAGATCGTGCTTGTCATCTAATTCTTGAATCTGGCGACCAATTTTATCAAGATTAGCGACAGCTGTAGAAACCTCAAGAGACGAAAGATTAATTTTATCCTCTGAAGTAACACGCAAAATCATAGCATTGGTAGCTAACATTTCAGTAGCATAAGGCATACCAACATTTTTCCATTTTTCAAGCTCCGCTTGCTGAGTCAACAATGAACCACGTATAGGCTCATTATCCGCCTGCGCATTTTTCAAATTTGCAGAAGCCTGAAGATCGGCAATCTGAGCAACCGCAAGCGGATTACCTGGGAACTGCGGAGTCTGATAAGAGATACCACCACCAGAACCGGAGTGAGCAGAAGGAGCAGAGGCAGCACCAGTGGGCGAAGTCATAGGTTGAATAGCAGAGGAGCCGCCGGAAAGAAACTGAGCAGGATTGATACCAGCAGCTTCAAGCTGTTTAACCATAGCTTCGGGAGACTGAAGACGATTATACAAATCCTCCTGATAAGCACGCTCGTCAGAAATAAGCTCCTTTTGTTTCATATAAGCCTCCTGAGCAAGTTGCTGATTAATTTGCATAGATTGTTCATTAAGCTGCATCTGATCTTTTTTGCGTTGAAAACCGGAGCGGCCGAACATAGAACCTACAGCACCAGAAGCAGCACCAGTGGCAGCAGAAGAAAGGGCTGCTCCGCCAGCAGAAGCAAGAGCAGAAAGTAAAGCACTCATAACATAGATTTTTAAGTTAATAATAGAGAGTGGGGACGATGCTCGCGCATCTATGCATATATTAACAAGAAGGCTATGCATCCCCACTCTCACACAGAAATTACTCAGTTGACGTAGAAGCCTGAGATCCAACAGATTCAGAACCGGAAGTAGTAGGGTCACCGTTAGGAGAAACAGACGAAGCACCTTCACGAAGTTTAGCTTCATGGCGTTCACGTTTTTCCTTATTCAACTTATCCGTATACGCCTTTCGTTCATCGTAAGTCGAGCGAATATCAGCGTAGGGGTCGTAAGATTCAGGATCCTTATCGTAATCAATGATGTCGGACATGAAATTAGACTCGAGGCCTTCACGGGAACGGCGAATTTGCTCACCGAGAGAATAACAGACAGAAGGAGCAGGAACGATATCACGATCAGGATCACGAGGATCAGAAAACATACCGGGAGTAACAGCAGCGGGTTCAACCCGCTGCTGAGAATCAACTAAAGTTTGAAAAAAAGTTTCCATATTATAACATCAGTTTAGGCATATTGCGCTTAGGAATAATACGACGAGACTTCACATTGAAGCCGTACTGCATATAGAAATTATGATTCGTCGGACGATTAACCATGAAAATATTATTGAAATCTTCAGGGTGACAATAGGTCGCACGAGTCATGAAACCTTGAGCGGCAGCGGCCTGAACGGCTGGAGCCTGGAAAGTCCAACCGGAAAGAGAGCCGCCATAATCCATACTACCAAGAGAACGAGACACAGTGGTAGTGTACTCCGTCCAGGCGGGCTGGAAGCCAACGCCGGAATAGAAGATGTTATGTAGGTTCGGAGAAACAGCGTCAACTTCCACAAGACGGCGGGGCTGATAACCAATATTCGCAAAGTTCGGCGAATAAAAATCATCAGTCTTCGTCTTCAAGAGATAGGATTCGACACCGCGAGAATAACAAAGATCAGGAACGAGTGTATGGCAGATCATCAAATACCCAGGCTCCTCAGCGTAGAAATTGACGATATGGCCAGCCATGGCGTTGGCAGCATAACCACCTACATCAGCAAGCGACCCTTCATTCGTAGCCGCCGTTTGACGTATTGACTGAAAATCAACGCGCCGACTGAAACCACCAAGATACTGCGATACAGTAGCAGAAGGACGCGAACGCACACCATTAACGGCAGCATAGAAATCCTCAAAAGTACCATCGCCAAACGCGAATTTAGCAGCCTCGCGATAGAACGACGAAGCGGTGATAATATCTTCATAAGCAACTTCATTATTTTTTACAGCAATTTTAGCCTTAGACAACCAAGTCGAATACTCCGAATCGGAAATCC
This sequence comes from uncultured Alistipes sp., assembly GCA_900550375.1. Lineage (GTDB taxonomy): Bacteria > Bacteroidota > Bacteroidia > Bacteroidales > Rikenellaceae > Alistipes. The sequence continues at coordinate 23,924 of URRP01000004.1, forward strand.
AGGCAGTGTTAATATCGGGCGAAAAAGTACAGAGAGAAAGGCCAACACTATCACCCGCAGACTCGAAGCCTTGAATATCCCTGTGAGACCAAACAAAAGCCCGAGAATCTTTAATAGCAAATTGATAAGTCTTCGGGAAAAGGTCATAATCAGACAGATAAGTACCATCACGATCAAACAAACGAAGATCAGCAGAAACGGCGGCGACGCGGCCAGTTTTAATAGCGATCAGCCAGTTAGACAGGTTCGCAATAGGAACGTACACCCAGCTGTACCCGACAGGGGAAGAGTAGTCGGGGCCGGAATAACAAACACGAATAGGGAAGTAGCCTGCGTGATGGTTCGAGTAATAATTATAGATCATATCGAAATACATCACGATAGAAGCAGCAGTATACGGTGACTTATCGATAGCCGAAGCAATAGCGGTATCTGGTCTACCGTCCTCAACCCCAATATCCTCGCCAAAAACCGAATCGCCGGAAGCATCCAGAGTCTGAGCCAAAAAGTCAAAACCAACAGGGAAACCCAAGCAATTCAAAAGAGAATTACGAGCAGGCAAAACACCAGAGAAAACAGAGTAGCCAATAGTATCAGACTTCTCCTGAATGGCAAAAGGAATAAATTTCAAATACTGAACGGCGTTCTCATCAGTAGCGCCTTCGGGATTAAAGACAGCAGGAAGATGACCGATATCCTCACCTCCATAAACAGTAGCAAGGAGACGGCGCGGGAAAAAGAAAGCACGGACATTACTAAAGAGAGAACCGTAAACAGGGGAAGTAGTAGCAGCTGTCTCAAGCTGACAACCAACATTAATAGGGGTGTAATCACCACCAAGACACTCAATAACACGAATCGGCTTGATATAGCCGAAATCCGTATCATCCACTACAATGTTATGAAGCGGGTAATTAGAGCGCTTCGGCGAGCGGAATGTAGATTTTTCAATAAGAGCCATAGATTAGATTTATTATCATTATCATCAATTTCAAAGCCTGTTTTACCTAACCAACTAAACGGACGAAGCCGTGAAATAGGAGAGCAAACATCAGAGCCTAACGACTCAACATAGCGGCGGTATTCATCAACAGACGAGAACCGTTTAGAAAGAGGATTACGACGCCAAACAAGATCAGGGGAAGGTAAAGGAGAAGTACGGAACTCGATAATATCCGACATTTTATCCCAGCCATCAAAGACCTTATCACAATAATATTTACAAAGAAATTTACCATAGATACTACCATCGTGAACAGCCTTACGACGGCCTTCAGCAATCAGACGTTTCTTATTCTGTTCAAGCCAACCACGGCCGAAACCTTGAGAAACGAGTAGGACAACATCCTGACCGAAGGATTTAGTGATATACTTGGCGCAATAGGAAGCAGCACGACCGGAAGAATTATAGCCAACATCAACAAAACCGTAGGGCCAAAGTTTTTCCAGTTCTTCAGAAAAAGCATAACGTTGTGTACGAGTAAGACGACCTTCGTCTTTTTTATCAAGTTCTTTACATAACGACTTTATTTTTAAGTGATTAGACTTTATTTTACGATCGAAAGCAATAACAGCATCGCCAAGAAAAAGCATACCATGAAAATGGAGACGACCAGTCTTAGGAGAACGCTCCGAAATAACGAAATGACGACAAGAATGACCGTACTCACGACGATAAGCCTCAAAGAATTTACGGAAAGCCTCCTTCGGATGCTCGGAGACATATTTATAATGCTCATCGGCGATAGTAAAGGTAACAAACAACATATACTTAGAGGAGACACCGCGATCCTTAAAAGGAACAGAGTGCTCATCAATAAGACGTTGAGTCCACATACGCTGCTTATCCTTAAGGCAACCGAAACACTTACGACAAGGAACCCAGGTAAACGCATCGAGACGACCAGTAAGATCATTAAACAAACCGAACTCAGGTTTGTAGTAACGAGAATTAGCGGGAAAACCCGAAAGCTTAGACGGGTTCGGAACCATCAAAGGCTTAAGACAAGGCATTTTAAAAAAAAAAATTAAGAACGATCTGATAAATCAGAGAGGGAAGAACACCCAGTTCGCGATAGCCGACATTGCATTGACATCATCGCGCGCGCGAAACGCGCACACGCTCGTCTAACACAAGCACCGGCTCCTGCTTCAGAAGGGTTTCTTCCCTCTCCGAACCTCTCCTATCATCCATGGTGCGCTTCGCGCAGATATTTATAGAGCTGGCGCGCAATTCTATGACATGCGCCTACAGCTCCATTGATTCGCTACGCTTCGCTTCGCTATTTATATAGGAGACGGCGAGAACCGTCGGCGCGGCGAAGACGGTACTTCGCATTTTGCGCCGACAGGAAGTATTTAACGCAGAGCGTTAGGGACACGGAAGGTCACCTTGGGACCTTTACCACCGCGAGATTTGCGGCGACGATTACGACGCGACATAGTTACTTACGTTTAGAAGGAACAACAACAAAGGGTTTACCGAGCAATTTCGCAACACCCTTGTAGACAACCGAGAAATCAACCACGACAACATACTCGTGTACGATCGTCGTAGAGTAAAAGAAGGGGAACATAGAAGAACGGGCACTCTCGAGCCAGTTATCAAAATCAGTAGCACCGTTAAAATAAGTACTTTCAGGGAGGAGGAGGAATTCAACAACCGAACCTTTACGTTTATGGGACGCCGAGATAGAAAAGAGTCGAGCGATCAGAATCGACCACTGACGAATAATTTCCATAGCTAACGCTTAATTTGGAAAGAACCTTCATAATACACAGAATCAACACAGATATGACTTGCCGAAAACCGTTTATGAGAAGCACAGCCAACAGAGAAATAAGCAGCGAAAGCGGCAACAAGAGCTGCAAGGAGAGTCCAGAACTTTTTAGAGCGCCAAAAAGGAATAGAGGCAGCACCAGTATCCGAAGCAGATTTCAACGCAGAAACCTTAAAGGGGTCTCTATAATATTCGCGTTTACACATAATACAAGATTTAAGATGAGAACAAATTAAACAGTTAAACCAACCGGCCGAAACCGACTAGAGTTAAGAGAGTTATCAATATGTCAAAGAACGTGCAAAAATGTAAATGAACTAATATTTATATTATGTTAAATTATATATTTGTCAAACTCTCTCTTTATAGGCTACCCGATTCTGCCAATCGTCCATCTGCTGCCTGAAATGCACTCTGTTCCACGATTACTGCACTATGCTGACAAAACCGGTTCGTACCTTTGATAATAATTCGTTTGATTGATCATTTCATCCTTTTCCTGTCGTCTCGGATTGAGCTGGTATTTACCTCGAATTTAAGAAGGCCGAAGTCGGACGTATGGGATATGCTCGTTTCTATCTATCCAACGCACAACGGTCTGTTTCGGACTTGTCTAAAAATCCGATTTCTACGAATCGCTATTCGCTTCAAGGATATGAAGGTTCGTCGGAATCGTAATTCGGGAAAGAATTATCTTTCGGAAATTCGGAGGAATTCCCGAAGGCGGTCGGCAGGCTCTCTTTTTCGAGGCTATATTATGTTAATTAAAATGGGATCATAACGGTCCGAAATGGAGCGAAGTCCGCAGACGGGTGAAGTCGAAGTCTGATCTGTGGAGACCGTTCATGATCCTGCCCTATGTCCAGTAGCAGCGAGCAACCGTCCGGTTCGCAGATATCGAATGAACAAAATTCCTGAGGATGGTATCGATGCCGCCAATTTGAGATTAGGGGCATAACGCAACAGCAGATCGAAGAACCTCGACTTAAAACGGGGTTCGGCGGTTTGAAAAGGTTGTGGCAGGACGCGAATATTCTCTTCTATTCTTGTTTGGGTGTGAAGCTCTCGAAGGTTCGGTCTGAATAGATGACGATGACACGTTGTATCGTCGATGATGTCATATTTCTAAAAATATCGGAATTGATTTGATTGGGATCGGTCACAGCGGCGGGATTGGAGCCACCGGCCGAATTGGCGTCGTGAGGAGCGTTCTCCGTATGCGCGGTTGTTGTGGATTCCGTCGTAAAGAGGTCGGCCGACACCGAATTGTCCGTCATTGAAGAGTCGGCCGAACGATACATCGTCTCGGCATCGAGCAGCAGCCAGTCTGGATTGATCTGTGGAAACCTGAGCAGAATTTTACGCAGCAAGTCGTACCCCGGTTTGCTTCTTCCTGAAATAATATGGGAAATATTGGAGGCTCCCGTTTCCAAAATCTCGGCGAGACGACTCGACGTCAATCCCTCGCTTTTCATCAATCTCAGCAATTTTTCTCCCATATCCCGTATTTTTTACAAATATAAACGTTTTTATTTTGTAAAACAAGAAAAATGCAGAAATGTGAAAAGTCAACAAGGATGAAACTTATTTACAATTGTAAATTCACCAAACTTGTAAAAACTCTTTTTCGTTTTTATATGATGTTATCATTAAGGTTAAATAGTAAAAATTACTGGTTTATAGGTGATTTATGTATATTTTTTGATTGTGCTTCTGGATTTTGATTTTCGTATGGGATTCACCTGTAATCTATGTGTCTAATTATTGATATAAATTATATAAAACTCTGAATAATATGTTATTATATTTGTATATTCAATGCTTTATTCAGTGAGATTCGGATATGAATCAGGCTTTGATTGACCCTTGCGGAGTTTTTACAAATAGAGAATTATTAACACTGTTTTCTACTTGTTTATTTTACAAAAGTAATATTGCTTGCGCCTGAAATCAGCGGCTTGTTTTTACAAAAGTAAATACACTCCCCTTCCATATCGATTTTTAATGAAAAATTCTATTTTAAACCACTTTACTTGGTGCAAGATTGTTAATAATCTATTTCGTTCTACATTATGTTAAAAATAGAGTGTTGATAAGTCTTCCCTATTCTTGTATATATCTATGAATAAAGTATTTATATTTTTGTAATTCGAAGTGTCGTCGTGGATTTTAGGACCGAGGCTTTTAGTATCGTTTAGCATTGATTCCGGCAGTTTGAGTGGCGAAAACCGGATGATCCTCCCCTTTTCGATACCTGAAATCCGGTTTCCCGATTTGAAAATTCGCTCTTTTTTGACTGGATTGCGCTGGATGCAGCGTGAGTCGGTGAATACCGCAGATGCTTCTTTTTAACAGAAGTTCTGAAAGCGAATACCTATTGTATGATGGGTGGCTGCACGACCCTCCTTTCTGCGGGAAGGGAAAAGGTGTCCAGCTCTTTTCCGGTAATAATGATTTTTCGGCGACTGTGAATTCCGCGTTTTATTCGATCGAGATGATTACTGGACGCATGGAAATTTTGAGTGTCAGAATTTATATGTAGAGAGTCGCAATGCAGAGCGAATCCTGACTGCTGCCGGAGGATCGGCCGTTACGACCGGAATGCCGTCACTCCATTGTCGGGAGGGGCAGGCTGCCGGATTGCTGCGGAGGATTTGCTGTTACGCTCGAAATGCCTCTTGCCGATTGCTGCTGGTGCGTGTGATCTGGATGGTGCCTGCCGATTTTCTTCGCGGCATTTCAAGGCTATTTAAGGAAGGGGAGGTCGGATCTAATCGTAAAAAAGAGACTCCCCTTCGGGAAGTCTCGATAAACTGTGGCGTAATCCCCTTCGGATCGGAAAAAGCGCCGACAGCGGAGGCTCGGCCGCCGACTATCGGTTCAGTTTGGCGGCGATCGCCTGAAACTCTTCGGGTGCCAGTTTGAGCTTTTCGCGCCGGAAATCGACGTCGTTTTCGCTTTTTATGGGAATCAGGTGGATATGCGCATGAGGCACTTCCAGCCCCAGTACGACCACTGCAACCCGCTTACAATCGATTTGCTGCTCGATTTTGCGGGCGATTTTCTTAGCAAAGAGCATCATATCGGCAAGCGTCCGATCGTCCAGATCGAAGAGGTAATCAACCTCTTTCTTCGGTACGACGAGCGTATGCCCTTCGGTCAGGGGATTGATGTCGAGAAATGCGTAGTAGTTTTCATCCTCGGCTACTTTATACGACGGAATCTCACCGGCGATAATACGGGAAAAAATCGATGCCATATCTCTCTGTTTTTACTCTTCGAATTTGGGTTTCAGTATCTCGGAATAGATGACCGCACGCCGCAGGTCGAATGCTTCTCCGAGCGGATTCACTGGTGCAGTTGGTTGTGCCGGACGGTGGACGACCGCGGAAGGAGCCGCTTTTTCCTCTTTCGGAGCCGCGATGAGGGGGTCGACGGCAGCGGGTTCGGGATCGATCGTTTCGAGCGAAATCGCCTCGACGAAAACCGGTTCGGTTTCTTCCGCCATCCCGCCGCGGCGCACCTCCTCCTCGGCCGAGCGCCTCGCATGTCTTGCATCGCAGGTCTCCGCGTCGATCTCGACCGGAGGCACTACCCTTTCGGCTGCCCTCCGAGAGTCGGTCGGCCGTGCCTGCTGTCTGCGTTTTCTCTGATCCGAAGCGGTTTTCAGGCTCCAGAGAATAATGATGGCTACCCAGATTAAAATAGTAAGTCCCATGATCCTTCCTTATAAGTTTCGTTTCACACTCTCCATGCCTTTTATTTTGCGGAGGTTTTCGAGGATGACGCTCAGACTCTCCGCATTTTTGACGTAGAGACTCAGCGTTCCTTCGAAAATACCGTCATGGCTCTGGATGCTGATTTCGCGGATGTTGATGCTGAAATCGCGGCTGATGACATTGGCCAGATCCAGCAGGATGCCCATGCGGTCGATACCGCGCAGCTCGATGGTCGAGAGGTAGGATACGGCCTTGTGCTGCGACCACTTGATCTCGTCCTTGATGATGTTGCGTCCGTATTGCGATGCGAGCCGGTTCAGCTCTTCACAGGTAGCTTTGTGGACGATGATCTTGCCCGTCTGCGGATCGCGGAATCCTACGACCTTGTCGCCCGGAATCGGCTTGCAGCATTCGGCCACGACGAATTCCGGCGATGCGTCGTCCGGGTTCTCGACCACCGGCGCCTCCTCTTCTTCGTTCTCGGGGTTCGATTTCTTGGGAATGAACAGTGTCCAGAACTTCAATATCTTGCTGGCCGAGTTGACTTTCAGGTGTTTCTCGATGTCGTCCAGCCGAATGATCCCTGCGCCGATTTTGCTGTAAAACTCCTCTTTGGTAGCACATTCGTATGCCGGAACCAGCTTGCGCAGCACACGTCCCGAAAGGTTGATGTTGAGCTTGGCGAGCCGTTCGGTGAGCGTCGCCATACCCCGCTCGATGTTGTTCTGCTGCTCGCGTTTGAGGAAGTTCTTGATCGACTGCTTGGCCTTGCTCGTCGTCACCAGATCGAGCCATTCGGCTTTGGGACGTGCGTTGTCGGCGGTGATGATCTCGATCTGGTCGCCGCTCGAAATCTGCGCTGTGACGGACTCCAGCTTGTGGTTGATCTTCGCGCCGATCGCCTTGTTGCCGACATTGGTGTGAATGTCGTAGGCGAAGTCGAGCGCCGTGGCGCCGAACGGCATTCGGCGCGGCTCGCCTTTCGGCGTGAAGACGACGATCTCCGAGGTGTAGAGCGACAGTTTGAAGTTATCCAGAAAATCGACGGCGTTCTCCGTCGGCGAGTTGAGCGCGTCGCGGATTTTTTTGAGCCATTTGTCCAACTCGTCCTCGTTGTGGGAAATCGTCTCCTGCTTGTATTTCCAATGAGCGGCCACTCCCCTTTCGGCGATATCGTCCATGCGCTGTGTGCGGATCTGCACCTCGACCCACACGCCGTCGGGACTCATTACCGTCGAATGCAGCGCCTCGTAGCCGTTGGCCTTCGGCGTGTTGATCCAGTCGCGCAGACGGTCGGGTTTGGGCGTGTAGATATCCGTAATGGTGGCGTAGATCTGGTAACACTGTGTCTTTTCCGACGGGAACGGCACCGGTTTGAAAACGATGCGGATGGCGAACAGGTCGTAGACCTCTTCGAAGGAGATCTGCTTGCGCTGCATCTTCATCCAGATCGAATAGATGCTTTTGATGCGGGCCGAAATTTCGAAGTTGATGCCGTCGTGTTCGAGCGCCTCGATGATCGGTGCGTTGAAGCGGGCGATGAACTCCTGCCGCGAAGCTTCCGTCTCGTTGAGTTTGCGGCTGATCTCCTCGTACTGCTCGGGGAAGCGGTATTTCATACAGAGGTCTTCCAGCTCGGTTTTGATCGAGAAGAGTCCCAACCGGTAGGCCAGCGGCGCGAAGAGGTAGATCGTCTCGCTGGTGATCTTGATCTGCTTGTTCAGAGGCATGGCGCCCAGCGTGCGCATATTGTGCAGCCGGTCGGCGATCTTGATGAGGATTACGCGCACGTCGTCCGAGAGCGTGAGCAGCACCTTGCGGAAATATTCGGCCTGCTCCGAGGTGTCGGCGTTGAAGACGCCCGACATCTTGGTCAGCCCGTCGACCATCGAGGCGATCTTCGGTCCGAAGATACGCTCCATATCCTCCACCGTATATTCGGTGTCCTCCACCACGTCGTGCAGCAGCGACGCGACGACCGACTTGACGCCCAGTCCGATCTCCTCGATGACGATCTTCGCCACGGCGATCGGATGCAGCAGGTAGGGTTCTCCCGAGCGGCGGCGCACACCGGAGTGCGCCTCCTTCGCAAGGAAAAAGGCGCGCTTGATGAAGTCCCAATCCTCATCTTTCCTGCAAATTTTGGTGCAGGAACGGAGCAGGTCATCCCATTTCTCCCTGATGATTTTCTCGTCCTCGGTCGTGTAATCCATACCTGTCGTTTTGGGTTTGCGATCCTATACCGAAGCACTCCGGCAAACAGCCGGAGTGCTTCGGACAAGCGCGATCGCTATTTCTGCTGAGGCGCTTTCATTGCCTCGCGCACCTTCGTTTCGATTTCATCGGCGAGCGCCGTGTCCGTCTTGAAGAGCTCTTTTACCGCGTCGCGGCCCTGACCGAGTTTGCGGTCGCCGTAGGAGAACCACGAACCGCTCTTCTTGACGACTCCATAATCCACGCCAAGGTCGATGATCTCGCCGATCTTGGAGATTCCTTCGCCGAACATGATGTCGAACTCGGCTTTCTTGAAGGGAGGCGCCACTTTGTTTTTCACCACCTTGACCTTGGTGCGCGTTCCGAGCTGTTCCTCGCCGTCCTTGATGACCGACATGCGGCGGATGTCGATGCGCACGCTGGCATAGAATTTCAGTGCGTTGCCGCCGGTCGTGGTCTCGGGATTACCGTAGACCACGCCGATCTTGTCGCGCAGCTGGTTGATGAAGATGCAGACGGTCTTGGTCTTCGAGATGCTGGCCGTCAACTTGCGCAGCGCCTGCGACATGAGCCGCGCCTGCAAACCCATCTTCGAATCGCCCATATCGCCTTCGATCTCGGCCTTGGGCGTAAGTGCCGCCACCGAGTCGATGACGATGATGTCGATGGCGCTCGACCGGATCAGCGAGTCGGCGATTTCGAGTGCCTGTTCGCCGTTGTCGGGCTGCGAGATGAGCAGGTTGTCGACGTCTACGCCCAGCTTCTGTGCATAGAAGCTGTCGAACGCGTGCTCGGCGTCGATGAAGGCCGCGATGCCGCCCGCCTTCTGCGCTTCGGCGATGGCGTGGATCGCCAGCGTCGTCTTACCCGACGATTCGGGACCGTAGATCTCGACGACACGCCCTTTGGGGTAGCCGCCTACACCGAGCGCCATGTCGAGCGTGATCGATCCTGTGGGAATGACCGGCACGTCGACGATCTCGCTGCTGTTCATGCGCATGATCGATCCCTTGCCGAAATCCTTTTCGATTTTGTCCATGACCGCGCTAAGCACCTTGAGCTTATCCGCGTTTACCTGTGGTTTTTCTGCCATATCGTTTGTTGTTTTATGCTTGTTTATAGGCGTCGGCGATCTGCCGATAGTGATCCTTGGTATCCACCTTGGTGAAGATCTTTTCGATACGTCCCTCGCTGTCGATGACGAACGTCGTGCGCAGTACGCCCATATACTTGCGGCCGTACATCGACTTTTCGGCCCATACGCCGAACGCTTCGCAGACGCTGTAGTCGGTGTCGGCCAGCAGCGTGAAGTTCAGATCGTGCTTGGCGCAGAAGTTCCGGTGCGAACGTTCGCTGTCGGGGCTGACACCGACGATCTGGAATCCCATGGCCGTCAGTTCGGCCTTGCCGTCACGTAGGCTCTTGGCTTCGAGCGTACATCCCGAGGTGTTGTCCTTGGGATAGAAGTAGAGAATCGTGCGTTTTCCCATGAGGTCGGCCTTCGTAAACGGCTGGCCGTCCTGCGTTACGGAGCTGAAATCGGGGGCCGTATCCCCCACTTGGAGCGTCGTCATTTTTCGTAAAGGCGAATTAGTTGTTCAAGCCAAAGCCAAAGATACGGAAAGTCGAGCGCAGAAGCAAGCGTCAGCTTGATTATGCCGGGACGGAGTATCTAAGACGAAGTCAAAGATAGCGAATTTTTTCGGAAAATGCGCTTTCAGGGCCGGATTCAGGCCTTTCGAAGCGTTTTTCAGGGAATCTCAGTCCCACATCATCACCACCGCTATCTGCTCGTTGAACTCCTGCTCGGTGCGGTTGAGCACGTGCAGGCACGAGGGACAACGGATCGGAATGTCGGTTTCGACGTGTGCCGAGCAGTATCCGACGCACTCCTGATACATGCCGAAGCCGGCCGATGTGCTGTGCTGGAACTCCGTTCCGCAGTGTTTGCACTTGATTTTGTAAGCTGTTCCCATGACTTTTCGTGTTTTTAGTTTTTTCTACACTGCAAAGGAACGACGCTTTTGTGTCAGTTTTTGACACAAAGGAAAAATGTTGTTTTTTTGTGAAATTCGGAGGCGGAAAGAACGTCGCGGATCGAGCCGAGAAGACATCCTACCTGAAGACGGATGCGTTGCGCCGGAAATAATCGGCCACATATCGTTTGAGTTCGGGCGAATCGATCACCTCCACGTCGTCGAGCAGTCCGGCGACGAAACGTGCAACGCCGGCGAATCCCGCCGTTTCGGTTCGGAGCAGCCAATGGCCGTCGCCGTCGGGCGTGAGGTCGCGTTCGGCGAGCGGATACTCCTCGATGAGCAGGTTGTGCGCCAGCATCCCCAGCCGCAGGCAGATGTGATGACGGTCGTGGCCGTTCATGCGGAACACGTCCATGAAGCCTTCGCGGTGCTCCGTTTCGTGCGCCCAGCCGTCGCTGAGCGGCTGCACGGCGCCGATGCGCGAGGTTTTGAAGAGTTTGCAGATGCCGTCTTCGGTGTCGTAGCACCAGATGTTGACGTAGTTGGTGGTAAAGGCGAACGGCTCTACCCTGCGATCGCGCACGGCGGCTCCGCGTGCCGAGCGGTAGGCTTGCAGCACGACCTGACGTTTCTCGGCGATCGCCTCGATCAGATTGTGAACGATGCCCGACAGCTTGCCCTTGACGATCGTATCGGCCAGCGTGCGGTTGTCATAGACCGAATAGAGCTTGCGCTTGAGGTTCTGTTTCAGCAGGTTGTCGTCGTCGATGTTCTCGATGGCGCTCTTGAGGATCACGGCTTCCTCCTCGGTGAAGTGGATGAGCTGCGAAATATCCTTGAAATGAGGCGACTCCTTGTCCAGCCGGATGTGCTCGCCGCTCTTTTTGATGACGAAACCCGCTTCGCGGAAGGTGCCGATATAACGGTAGACGGTACGGCGCGACATCTGAAGCCGCTCGGCCAGATCGTCGATCGTGTATTCGGTATTGGCCGTGAGCATCTTCATCAGCCGCAGCAGCCGTTCGAGTTTGGGTTGATCCATCGTGTTCAAAAAAACGGGAAAACGCGACCTCGAGTCACGTTTTCTGTACTATGGCAGGGGTACGGGCCGTCAGGCCAGCACCTGCTTCTCGATCTCCTCGACCTGCCGGCGGAACGCCTTGTCGGTCTCCAGCAGGTTCGACACCGCCTTGCACGAGTGAAGTACCGTAGCGTGGTTGCGGCCGCCGATCGAAGCACCGATCGTTGCCAGCGGCGCTTTGGTGTGCTGCTTGGCCAGATACATGGCGATCTGACGGGCCTGTGCGATCTCGCGCGTCCGCTCAGGGGAGTTGAACCGTTCGGGATCGAGGGCAAGGTAACCGCATACCACCTCGATGATGTGTTCGATGGTGATCTCCTTCTGGTAGAGCTGCACGTAGGCTTTAAGAATCTCCTTGGCCAGCGACGTGGTGATTTTGCGTCCGAGGAACGAGGCGTTGGCCACCAGCGACGACAGTGCACCTTCGATCTCGCGCACGTTGGCCGAGATGTTGTCGGCGAGGAACTGCACGATCTCTTCCGAAATCTGCGCCCCCATCTTCTGCGCCTTGGCGCGGATAATCTTCACCTTCGTTTCGTGGTCGGGCTGGTTGAGCTGGGTCGAAAGGCCCCACTTGAAACGTGTCAGCAGGCGGTCTTCGATATCCTTCAGCTCGACGGGCGGTTTATCCGACGTGAGGATCAGCTGCTTGCCTGAGAGGTGCAGGTGGTTGAAGATGTTGAAGAAGACGTTCTGCGTACCCGGCTTTCCGGTCAGCTCCTGAATATCGTCGATGATGAGTACGTCGATCATCTGATAGAAGTGGATGAAATCGGGAATTTCACCGCGTTTGTGCGCCGTTTGGAACTGGGCCTGAAATTTGTTCATCGACACGTAGAGCACCTGCAGCTCGGGATGACGTTGCAGCACTTCGTGACCGATGGATTGTGCGATATGGGTCTTTCCCAATCCCGAGTCGCCGTATATATATAAGGGATTGAACGGCGTCGTGCCGGGATTCACCGCCACCGACATGCCCGCCGATCGCGCCAGCCGGTTGCACTCCCCCTCGATGAAGGTCGAGAAGGTGTAGTTCGGATTGAGCTGCGGATCGATTCTTACCCTTTTAAGGCCGGGAATGATGAAAGGATTTTTTATATTTGCGGTATCGTTCTGCGTCGCGAAGCGCGAAATGGCCGTCGAATCGGTTTCGGCGTCCAGCATCGGTGCCTCGGCCTTGGGCACGGCATAGTGGAGCCGCGTCTGCTGGCCGTAGAGCTGCGAGATGATCGGGCGCAGGAACGGGATGTAATTTTTCTCGATCTGGTAGACGTAGCTGGCGTTGGGTACGCGCAAACGCAGCGTCGTTCCGTCGAATTCGAGCGGGACGATGGGTTGGAACCACTTAGCGAACTCCTCAGCGGAGGTCTGCTCTTTGATCCGATCCAAGCAATTCTGCCATATATCGCTGTATGTCTGCGAGTTGTTAAACATGCGCCGAGGCGAGTCTTTTTTGTGTGATTGATTTTTGCCTTGAGGAGCGAATCGGTGACCCGCTCTTTTTGACCTTACAAAGGTGTGAATAAATTTGTGAAAATATCTTCTATTTTCGGTTGCTTTTTCGGATTTTTTATATATAGCAAAATAAGGGTTTTCGGAGTCCTGTTTTTTAACTGGTTGATAGTGAATAATCGGAATTTTTTATGTATATTTGCGTATAGTATTAAAGTAACGAATTGTTGTTTCTTATAAGTAAAACTAATAGTTTATGGCAAATGAATTAGAGCGGCAGGTCCTGTCGAAAGCGCAGAAATGGCTCGACGGCGACTACGACGAAGCGACCAAAAAACAGGTGCGCTATCTGATGGAACACGATCGGAAGGAGTTGACCGAAAGCTTTTATAAGGATCTCGAATTCGGTACGGGCGGCCTGCGCGGCATTATGGGCGTGGGTACCAACCGGATGAACGTCTACACGGTGGGAATGGCCACGCAGGGGTTGGCCAACTATCTGAAGAAGAATTTTGCGGGCGAGCAGATTCGCGTCGCCATCGGCCACGATTCGCGCAACAATTCGCGGATGTTCGCCGAGCGCGTAGCCGATATCTTCGCTTCGAACGGCTTTACGGTCTTTCTGTTCGACAAGCTGCGTCCCACGCCCGAGCTGAGTTTCGCCATCCGCGAACTGAAATGCCACTCGGGTGTCGTGGTCACCGCGTCGCACAATCCCAAGGAGTACAATGGGTATAAGGCGTACTGGACGGACGGTTCGCAGGTGACGGCTCCGCACGACAAGAATATCATCGCCGAAGTGGCGAAGATCACGTCCATCGATCAGATTCTTATGGGCGCCAATCCGGGCGATATCACGTTGCTGGGCGAGGAGTTCGACGAAATCTATCTGAATAAGGTGCATACGCTGTCGCTCTCGCCCGAGAGCGTGCGTAAGTTTCACGACATGAAGATCGCCTATACGCCGTTGCACGGCGCCGGTGTGCGGCTCGTGCCGGCTTCGCTGCGCAAATGGGGCTTTACGAACGTCTCGCTGGTCGAGGAGCAGGCGGTCATCGACGGCAACTTCCCTACCGTCGAATCGCCCAATCCCGAGGAGCGCAAGACCATGGCCAAGGCCATCGAACTGGGTTCGCGGCTGGGCGCCGATCTGGTGTTGGCCACCGACCCCGACTCGGACCGTATCGGCGTTGCGTTGCGCAACGGCAAGGGGGAATATATCCTGCTCAACGGCAACCAAACCCTGTCGCTGATCATGGCCTATCAGTTGACGCGCTGGTCGGAGCTGGGGCGGCTCGACGGCCGGCAGTTCGTGGTCAAGACCATCGTCACCTCGCAGATGCCCAACGTCATGGCGGCCCATTTCGGCGTGAAGTGCTACGACTGCCTCACAGGATTCAAGTATATCGCCCGCATCATCCGCAACAACGAGGGCAAGGCGACCTACATCGGCGGCGGCGAGGAGTCGTTCGGCTATCTAGCCGGCGATTTCGTGCGCGACAAGGATGCCGTATCAGCCTGCTCGCTGGTGGCCGAAGCCGCCGCATGGACGAAGGATACCATGGGGCTGACGCTCTACGAGTGGTTGCAGGAGCTTTATGTGAAGTTCGGCTTCTTCCGCGAGGGACTCGTGTCGGTCGTCCGCAAGGGCATGGAGGGTGCCGCCGAGATTCAACAGATGATGGTCGACTACCGCGCCAATCCTCCCAAGGATATCGCGGGTTCGCCGGTAGTGAAGATCAACGATTTCAAACTGCTCGAATCGACCGATGTGCGGACGGGGGCGAAGACGCCGATCGTCGAGGAGTCGTCCAATGTGTTGCAGTGGTTCGCTGCCGACGGAACGGTGGTTTCGGTGCGGCCGTCGGGAACCGAACCGAAGATCAAATTCTACTTCGGCGTACGCGCCGAATTGAAGTCGGTGGCCGATTTCGACCGCGTAGAGGCCGAGTTGGATGCCAAGATCGAGGCGATTAAGAAGGAGTTGAAACTCGTCTGATACGGTATGGGCCTGCTCGACGAGTCCCGGAAATGAATTTCACCCCTGTCGCAGGTCGTTGCGACGGGGTGAAATCGTTTGTTTTCAACCGTCGTTTTCTCGTCATGGCATAGCTCGCGCCGGCGCGGCTCCGCCCGCTTGGCTTGACGAAAACGTTCTGGAACGGACTTGTCGGATCGCCCTGTTTTTCGATATGGATATGGAACTGAGTGAATTGCAGCAGCGCGTCGATGCGTGGATCAAAACGTACGGCGTGCGTTATTTCAGCGAACTGACCAATATGGCCGTCCTCACCGAAGAGGTCGGTGAGCTGGCACGCGTTGTGGCGCGCAAATACGGCGACCAGTCGTTCAAGGTCGGCGAGCGGGAGAACCTCGCCGACGAAATGGCCGATGTGTTGTGGGTATTGGTCTGTCTGGCCAACCAGACGGGCGTCGATCTTACGCAGGCCGTGGAGGCGAACTTCGCCAAGAAGAGCGCCCGCGACGCCGAGCGTCATCGGAACAATCCGAAATTGTGAGTTTCGGGGGCTTGCTCCTTTCAGCTGTCGGGCGGCGACTACCCTATTCGGGTGTCGCCGCCCGATGGCTTTATCGTCTTTTCTCGTACATAGGCAGTCTGCGGTCGGAGCGCATGGCGGGATGTGCCGGAACGGATTATTTCACCCGAATCAGATTCAGCCCGTCGCGCAGCGGCACGATCACATTCTCCACACGTGCATCGTCGGCTACCGTGCGGTTGAATTCGAGGATGCGCTGCGTATGCAGATCGTTGTGAGCGACGGGTTCCACCACCTTGCCCGACCAAAGGATGTTGTCCGCCAGCAGAAATGCGCCGCTTTCCACGAGCGGCCGGCCCGTGTCGTCGCCCATCAGCATCCGGTAGTAGGCGGGATATTCGCGTTTATCGCCGTCGATAAAGACCAGATCGAACGGATGTCCCAGCGTCGGGGCGATGTCGAGCGCCGAACCGATATGGAGCCGGATCTTCTCCCCGCAGGGCGAGCGGTCGAAAAACGACTGCGCCAGCTCTTCCAGCTCGTCGTCCACCTCGATGGTGTCGATCGCAGCCCCCTCGTCGAGTCCTGCGGCCATCGAGAGCGCCGAGTAGCCCGTGAAGGTGCCGATTTCGAGGATATGACGCGGACGGAGCATCCGCACGAGCATCTCGAGCAGTTTCCCCTGAATATGCCCCGAGAGCATCCGCGGCTGGATCGTCCGCATGTGGGTCTCGTGGTCGAGCGCCCGCAGCAATTCCGATTCGGGCGACGAGAGGTCGTGCGTGTATTTCTCAAGTGCATCCATCTGTTACGGTTCTATTTATAGATCAATAGCGACGGCGTGCCGAATATTTCGTTGGCGACCTCCGACAGCTCTCCGGCCTGCAGGTCGCGAATCTTGCGGTAGACCTCCTCCATCGTGTCCACCTCGCTGTGTACCAGATAACTCTTTCCGGCACCGAGCATGTAGCCCTCGTTGCTCTCCATCGAGATGGCCAGCTGCGCGATGAACTGTTTCTTGGCCAAGGCCAGCCGTCGTGCAGAAAGCCGCTCGGTGCGCAGCCGGCCGATCTGCTCATGCACCAGTTCCAGACAGCGGTCGCAGTTGTCGTGGTCGGAACTGAAGTAGATGGCGACGATGCCCGCGTCGCCGTAGGGGGTGTAGGAGCCTTCGATGCTGTACGACAGGCCGTGCTTCTCGCGTACCGTGACGTTGAGCATCGAGTTGGCGCTCGGCCCGCCCAGCATGTTGACGAGCAGCGCCAGCGGCAGCCGTTTCGGATCGAGGATGCCGTATGCCCGTGCCCCCACGATGCAGTGCGACTGGTGCGTATGCCGCGCGATGCTCCGCTCGAACGGTGCGACGGGTGCGGGCGCCGTTCGTTCGAACGTCCGTACGGAGGCGGGCATTTCAGCGAAGTAGCGCGCCGCGATCGCCTCGATACGCCGAGGTGCGATGTTGCCGATCGACGAGAAGACCATCTGGTCGGTGGTGTGCGTGCGTCGCACGAAGGCTTGGATCTGCTCCGAGCGGTAACGGGCCAGCGCCGCTTTCGAACCCAGAATATTGTGTCCCAGTGCCGATCCCGCGAAGAGCATATCCTCGAAATCGTCGTAGATGCGGTCGGCCGGCGAATCCTTGTAGGTGTTGATCTCGTCGAGGATCACCTCGCGTTCGCGCTCCAGCTCCCGTTCGGGGAACGTCGAGCGGAACGCCACGTCGGCGAGCAGTTCGGCCGCCTTCGCGAAATCGCCGCGCAGCACGGTGGCGTGCAGCGTCGTGTCCTCCTTGGTGGTATAGGCGTTCAGTTCGCCGCCGAGATTTTCCAGCCGGCAGTTGACCTGATAGGCGTGCCGGCGTTCGGTGCCTTTGAAGAAGGCGTGTTCGGCAAAGTGCGCCAGCCCGTACTCCGATTTCAGTTCGTCGCGCGTACCGGCGCCCACGACCAGCGCACAGTGGGCGACGTTGCTGCGCACCTGACGGTGGATGCCGCGGATACCGTTGGGCAGCGTATAGGTATGGAATTCCTGCATGAATTTACAGTTTGGTACGAAGTTTCAGGAACTGTCCCGTATAACTCTCCGCACACGTTTCCAATCCGGCGGGCGTCCCTTCGAAGACGACCCTGCCGCCTCGGTCGCCCGCTTCGGGACCGAGATCGATCACCCAGTCGGCGCACTTGATGACGTCCATGTTGTGTTCGACCACGACGATGGTGTGTCCTTTGCGGATCAGTGCGTCGAAAGCCGTCAGCAGCTTGTTGATGTCGTGGAAGTGCAGCCCCGTAGTGGGTTCGTCGAAAAGAAAAAGCATGCTGCCCTGTGTGGCGTCTTTCGCCAGAAACGAGGCGAGTTTCACGCGCTGCGACTCGCCGCCCGAAAGCGTCGAAGAGGATTGTCCCAATTTGATGTAGCCCAACCCCACCTCTTGCAGCGGCAACAGCCGCTCGACGATGCGTCGGCACGCGGCGTTGCCTTTCTCCTCGCCGAAGAAGGCGATGGCGTCGTCGACGGTCAGCTCCAGCACGTCGTAGATCGAACGACCGCGGTATTTCACCTCCAGCACCTCCTCCTTGAACCGTCGGCCGCCGCACGCATCGCATTTGAGTTCGATGTCGGCCATGAACTGCATCGAGACCTTGATGACGCCTTCGCCCTGACACTCCTCGCAGCGCCCGCCGGCGATGTTGAACGAGAAGTGCGACGGACCCATGCCGTTGTGCTGCGCATAGGGCTGATCGGCAAATAGTTTGCGTATTTCATCGTAAGCTTTGATGTAGGTGACGGGGTTCGAGCGTGTCGACTTTCCGATCGGATTCTGGTCGACCATTTCGACCGATTTGAGCAGCTGTACGTCGCCTTCCAGCCCGTCGAAATCACCCGGTTTAAGCCCCGTGTCGAAGAGGGTGCGCCGCAGTGCCGGATAGAGAATACCCTTGACGAGCGACGATTTGCCCGAACCGCTGACACCCGTGACGCAGGTCATCACGCCCAGCGGAAAACGCACGTCGATGTTTTGCAGGTTGTTCTCCCGCGCTCCCCGCACGACGATCGAGTTGCTCCAGCCGCGCGGTGCGGCGGGCGGTTCGATCCGGCGGCGGCCGGAGAGGTAGTCGGCCGTAAGACTCTTCTTGCAGGCGGGCAGTTTTTTCGCCGGGCCGCTGAAGACGATCTCGCCGCCCTTGTAGCCCGCTTCGGGTCCGACGTCGACGATGTAGTCGGCCGCGCGGATCACCTCCTCCTCGTGTTCGACCACGATCACCGTGTTGCCGATGTCGCGCAATTGTTTGAGCACGCCGACCAGACGGTTCGTGTCGCGCGGATGCAGACCGATCGAAGGTTCGTCGAGGATGTAGAGCGAACCTACGAGGTTGCTGCCCAGCGACGTGGCCAGATTGATGCGCTGCGACTCGCCGCCCGAGAGCGTCGAGCTGAGACGGTCGAGCGTCAGATAGCCCAGCCCCACGTCGGCGAGGTATTGCAGCCGGTTGACGATCTCCGTAAGGATGCGCCGTGCGGTGGTCGTATCGTGTTCGTCGAGCTGCAATTCTTTGAAAAACAGAAGAATCGAATCTACGTTCATCGTGACCAGATCGGCGATCGTGCGGCCGCCCACGCGCACGTAGAGCGCTTCTCGGCGCAGGCGGCTGCCGCCGCACTCGGGGCAGCGCGTCTTGCCCGTATAGCGGGCCTTCATCACGCGGAACTGGATTTTGCGCCGTTCGCTGTCGATGTATTCGAAGAAGCTGTCCAGACCGTAGAAGTATTCGTTGCCCGTCCACAGCAGACGCTTCTGTTCGGGCTTCAGTTCGTGATAGGGCGTATGGATCGGGAAGTCGAACTTGTAGGCGTTCTCCACCAGTTTCTCCTTCCACAGGCGCATCGTCTCACCGCGCCAGCAGGCGACGGCGCCTTCGTAGATCGTCTTGCTCTTGTCGGGGACAACCAGATCCTCGTCGATGCCTATGATCTTGCCGTAGCCCTCGCAGCGGGGACAGGCGCCCAGCGGATTGTTGAAACTGAAGAGGTGCTCGGAGGGTTGTTCGAAGGCGATGCCGTCGGCCTCGAAGCGCGACGAGAACTCCTCGACACCGTCGTCGGTCAGGATGCGGCATACCCCGTCGCCATAGGCGAAAGCGCGGGCTACGGAGTCGCGCAGGCGTGTGGCGAACTCCTCGTCGGAAGTCACGCGCAGGCGGTCGATCACCACCGATAACTCATCGGGGCGGGTCGCGGGGCCGAGTTCCGGCAGCAGCTCCTCGATGAAGCGGGTGCGGCCGTCGAACTGGACGCGCTGGATGCCGTCGCCCATCAGCAGCGTCAGCTTCTCGATAATTCCCTGCCCGCGTGTGACGACGAGCGGCGCTGCGACGAGCGCCTTCGTGCCTTCGCCGAGCGCGAGGACGTAACGGGCCACATCGTCGACGTTGAAGCACTTCACCTCGCGCCCCGATACGGGTGAGAAGGTGTGCCCGATACGGGCGAAGAGCAGTTTGAGGTAGTCGTAGATTTCGGTCGTGGTGCCGACCGTCGAACGCGGGTTGCGCGTATTGACCTTCTGTTCGATGGCGATGGCCGGTGCGATCCCCGTAATCAGGTCGACGTCGGGCTTGTCGATCTTGCCCAGAAACTGCCGGGCATAGGCCGACAGGCTCTCCACGTAACGGCGCTGCCCCTCGGCGAAGATCGTGTCGAAGGCCAGTGTCGACTTGCCCGAGCCGGAGAGGCCCGTGACGACGGTAAGCGTGTTGTGCGGGATTTCGACCTCGATGTTCTTGAGGTTGTGGACCCGTGCCCCTTTGATATGGATACTTTTCGGTTCGTTCATGTTTCAACGGTCGCTCCTTCGACCTTGCGGAGTCGTTCTATTAATCGTTCGGCGCGGCTTTCGCGGATGCGCAGCACGATCGACGAGAGGTTGTCGAATCGCTGCGACTCGACGGCGGGCTGCTCCTCCTTGACGATGCGCATGACGTCGTTCATCGCCGTGTAGGAGAAGGTCACCGCGATGCGGCGGTCGACCGTTCGCTGTACGATATGCGCCGCTGCCAGCACCTCCGCCGCCGACTCCTTGTATGCGGCGATAAGGCCCGGTACCCCCAGTTTCGTCCCGCCGAAGTAACGTACCACGACGATCAGACAGTCGGTCACTTCGCGCGAGAGCAGTTGCCCCAGAATCGGCTTTCCGGCCGTCGACGAAGGTTCCCCGTCGTCGTTAGCGCGAAAGGTTTCGCCGTGCGGTCCGAGCCGCCATGCGAAACAGTGATGCGTGGCATCGTAATACCGTTTGCGCAATGCTTCGAGCTGCCCGCGAATCTCCTCTTCGCGGGTGACGGGATAGGCGAATGCGAGGAATTTGCTGCTCTTCTCTTTGTGGATTGCCTCAGCCGGTGCCTCGATAGTAAAATAGGTATCGTCGGCAGGCGTCGTCATTTTACTTTGGTGAAGAGCCGGTTCCACCGGATGTTCGACGGGAACGATTTGTTGGGGTCGAGTGAAAGCCAGATGAACGAGGCGCGTCCCACGACGTGATCCTCGGGCACGAAGCCCCAGAAACGCGAGTCGGCCGAGTTGTGGCGGTTGTCGCCCATCATCCAGTAATAGTTCATGCGGAAGGTGTAGTCCGCAGCAGGCGTGCCGTTGAGCAGCACCGTGCCGTCGGGCAGCTCCTTGACCTTGTTACCTTCGTAGACCTCGATGCAGCGGCGGTAGAGCCGCATGTTCTCCGGCGTCAGCGGGATCGTGCTCCCCTTGGCCGGAATCCAGATCGGGCCGTAATTATCCTGATTCCATCCCAGCGTCAGGTCGTGGGGATAGACCTCGCGGTTCGGCTCCTCGTAGATGAAGCGTTCGACGGCCATCACGTTGCTCATGCGGCGCAGCGCTTCGGCCGTTTCGTCGTTGAGCAGCATGTAGTAGTTCGAGCCGTTGTCGCCGCTCCACTCGGTGATTCCGAGCTTGTCGACGGCGTATTTCGACAGCGGCGACGAGGTCATCACCGTGTACATATATTGTTTCCCTGCAACGGGAGCCTGCGGCTCATTGTTGACGTAGACATCGCCGCCGACGATCTTGAGCGAGTCGCCCGCGATGGCCACGCAGCGTTTGATATAGTTCTCGCGCTTGTCGACCGGACGGGAGATGACCGTATAGTCGCGAAAGAGTTTCTCGCGGCCCGCCTTGTTACCCAGCGTGTGCTGGTACTTGCGCAGCTCGTCGTAGTAGGTCGCGTCCTGCCGTTCGAGCAGCACCGTGTCGCCGGCCGGAAAGTTGAAGACCACCACGTCGTTGCGCTCGATGTCGCGCAAACCTTTGAGCCGGTGGTAGGGCCATTTTATACACTCCGAGAAGGATTTCTTCGTCTGCGAGAAGGGCATCGTATGGTGCACGAAGGGGAAGGCCACCGGCGTGTTGGGCATCTGAGGGCCGTAGGCTACCTTGCTTACGTAGAGGTAGTCGCCGATCAGCAGCGACGACTCCATCGACGACGACGGAATGACGTACATCTGAAAGACGAAGATGTGGATCAGCGTCGCCACGACCGTTGCGAAAACGATTGCGTTGACCCATTCGTAGATGAATTTGTAGGTCGGACTGCGTCGGCACCACTCGCGGTTCCTGCGGCCGATCAGCCGCGACAGGAAGTGCGTGAAGTAGAGGTCGACGATGATCAGCTCTCCCAGCAGCAGCCACAGGTTGCCCGTCCATACGACGAACCACAGGATATACAGGAGGCTCCAGAGGGTGAAGCCGACCCAGCGATTGGTGAAAAAGGATTTCAATTTACCCATGCGTCTCTATTTCAGCAGGTCGTCCATCGTGTAGACGCCTTGTTTACCGTTCAAAAATTCTGCCGCGACTACGGCACCCAACGCCAGCGTGCGGCGGTTGAGAATCTCGTGCCGCAGCGTCAGCACGTCGTCCGCCGAGGAGTAGGTGACGGTATGGATGCCCGGAACCGCTCCTTCGCGGATCGAAGCGATCGCCAGTTCCGAAGGATCGGCCGCAGGACGGTTCACCCAGCGCGTTTTCGAACCGATCCGGTCGATGATCTCCTCGGCCAGCGTGATGGCCGTACCGCTCGGAGCGTCCTTTTTCTGCGTATGATGCACCTCCTCGATGCGGATATCGTACCCGCCGACCCTTCCGACCATCTCCGCCAGCTGCCGGTTGAGGCGGAAAAGCAGGTTGACTCCCAGCGAATAGTTCGAGGCGTAAAAAAATGCGCCGCCCCGCTCGCCGCAACGGGTTTTCAGTTCGTCGAGGCGATCCGTCCAGCCCGTCGTGCCGCTTACCACCGGCGTACCGGCGTCGATACAGGCGCGTATGTTGTCGTAAGCCGTGGCGGGTGTCGTGAATTCGAGCGCCACGTCGATGCCGCGCAGGTGCGCTGCGTCGAGTTCGCGGCGGTTGTCGACGTCGACGACGAGTCCGACGGTGTGTCCCCGTTCTACGAGGAGCCGTTCGATCTCACGTCCCATTTTTCCGTATCCGATGATAGCTGCATTCATATCCGAAGGTCAATTTGTGCAAAGATACGAAAAAGCCGAGCGCAAAAGCAAATTTATTTGCATTTTGCCGAGGCGCAGTATCTAAGGCGAAGCCAAAGATGATGAAAAAACCGAGCGCAAAAGCAAATTCAGTTGCATTTTGCCGAGGCGCAGTATCTGAGGCGCAGCCAAAGTGCGAAATTCGCAACGAATCCGACGAGCCGTTCGGGAATTTTTCGTACCTTTGACTCTACTTGAAAACGTATTTACACGGAATTTGGTATCTCTGCCATGCGCTATTTTATCGAACTCAGTTATAACGGCGGCCGTTATTGCGGCTGGCAGCGCCAGCGTGATGCCGCTTCGGTGCAAGCGACGCTCGAAAGGGCGCTCTCGACGTTGCTGCGCGAGCCTGTCGAGACGACCGGCGCCGGTCGCACCGATACGGGCGTGCACGCCGCCTACGCCGTGGCGCATTTTGATCTGGCAGCGCCGCTGGCCGACCCCGAGCAGACGACCTACAAACTCAATTGCCTGCTGCCCGATGATATCGCCGTCTTCGGCGTGACGCCGGTTGCGGCCGATGCGCACGCGCGTTTCAGTGCTGCGGAGCGCGAATACCGTTATTTCATCGAGTCGCGCAAGAATCCCTTTACCCGGCAGGCCGCGTGGCAGTATTACCGGCCGCTGGATGCCGAACGGATGAACCGCGCTGCGGCATCGCTTTTGGAATACAGCGATTTTACCTCCTTTGCCAAACTGAACTCCAACAATAAAACCAATATCTGCCGTATCGTACGGGCCGGTTGGGAGGAGTCGCCCGAGGGGGTCTATCGTTTTACGATCCGCGCCGACCGTTTCCTGCGCAATATGGTGCGGGCGTTGGTGGGGACGCTGGTCGACGTGGGGCGCGGCCGTTACAGCGAGGAGGAGTTCCGCTCGATCGTCGAGAGCTGCGACCTGTCGCGTGCGAGCGGCAGCGCACCGGCCGAGGGACTTTACCTGTGGGATGTCGCCTATCCCGACGAGGTGTTCCGACGCGGGGAAAAGACGCAAAACCTGTTGTTTAACTAAAAATATTTCGGACTATGGGAACGATTTTCTATCTGGTGGGCTTGGTCTGCGCCATGCTGGCGGTGCTCGACATCTTCAAGAAGAACATTTCGACCGTCGGCAAGGTGATCGCCTCGCTGCTCGTGCTGCTGACGAGCTGGGTGGGCCTGCTGGGCTATTACTTCTATGCGAAGGATCATCTCGAAGAGTGGTTCAAGTAGCTCTTCGTACAGATGAAAACAGGCCGATGCGGAAAAGCATCGGCCTGTTTCGTTGAGGTGCGCTGCCCTATTTGCCCGTTTTGAGCGACGGCGTGGCGCGGGGTGTGAAGTCGTTGGTCGAGTTGTTCGTGTCGACCAGTTTGCCGTCGGTGCCTGTCTTGCGGCGGACGCTCAGGCCGTAGGCCGTGGCGTCGTCGGGATTCTCCAAGCAATACGTGTAGCCTGCGTCGAGCGAACTGTGCCACGGACTTGCGACATAATTGGAGGGAATGGCCGTGTTGACGGCGTCGAGTACCCATGCGTTGGGAACCTTGTAGGTGTCCTTGATGGTTTTATCGAACGATCCCGATCCCGCAGCGTTCGACCAGCTGTAAATGTAACGGCCGGTGAGGGTGTAGTCCTTCAGGAAGGTCTCCTTGGTCATGCCTGCGGGCGGCATGGCGATCGCATAACACTGATATCCGCGGCTGTGGAGAATGAATACGGTGAGTGTGGAGGTGTACCAGATGTCGAGATTCTTCACGGCGGGGTTATCGATATCGAGGTAGTTCTCGTTGGTCGATTCGTTGAACCATTCGAAATCGGCTGTCGTCAGGTCGAACGAGTTGGGATTGTTCGCCTTGTGGTTTTGGGCGTTGTTGCAGATCACGAGCGAAGCTCCGGCCTTGACCAAGACATCGTTTCCGCTGCCCGGAATGCAGTAGATATCGTCCGTGGCGCAATATTCGGGACGGAAGTCTTCGCCTTCGTAGAACGAGAAGTTCTGCCCTGAGTTGAGCATCGAACCGATAATCAGCATCCCGTCGGCGTAGAGATCGTGGTCGGTGTTGTTGCGGATTTTGATATACTGGTCTCCGTACCACATATCGGGCTCGCCGGTTTCGGGCAGCGTGTTGGAGGTGTAGAAAATCTCCTCGATCACGAAGTCACCGCTGTCGACGTCGCTTTCGCCCGACTGCTTGATCTTCATGTAGGCCAGTGTTTCGAGGGTTGTCTTGGCCGAGAGCGTGACGGTCGTCTGCCGCTCGGCACCCGTTGCGTTGGGCTCTACCGTGAGTACGACTACCCCGCCCTCGCTCTGTTCGCTCTGGCCGACCCACGCTGCGGCGTCGGCCGGAATGTCGATCGCATAGTCCGAGGTAGCCAGCGTAACCAGCACGTTGCCCCCGCGCGCCCGAACGTTGAAGTTCGTCGTGGCAGGGCCTTTCGGATCGTCTCCTTCGTTGTCGTCGGAGCAGGCGGTGACGCCGATCGCCAGTGCGGCGATCATCAGCATTGCAAAAAGTTTTTTCATCGTTTTACTGTATTAAATTAAACATCGATAGGTGTGTTTCAAAAGCAGATGCCGCAGGAGATCGTCGCCAGATGGGTATGTACGCCGTCCGTGTAGAGACTCGGCCGCCACGAAGCGTCGATGAAAAGCGCTGCCGAACGCTTCAGTGCACGTTCGGCCCGCAGCGCCGTCGTGAGCGTGACGGCGTCGGCCGTCAGGCGGTCGGCGGTATCGTGCAGCATTTCGTACAAGGATGCAGGCGTGATCTGCGCAGCGGAAAGTTCCGTATCGAGGGTCAGCCCGGCGGTGTAGCGTCCGCCCAGCGTCGTGCGGATGCATCCGCAGCGGCTGTGAAAGGTCAGAAGCAGATCGCAGCCGGCGCCTGCCGTCGAGAAAGCGATCTTTCGATAGGGATGCCGGTAATCGGCCGTCGTTTGGAAAAAGGCGAGCTGCGGAACGAGCGCGCAGCTCGTCTTCGGACGGTGCCACTCTACGATCCCCTTCGCCCCGACATCGAGCGTGCGGTTGCGGTACATGGCGAAATCGTCCAGAACGAGATAGGCGTCCGTCGTACCTGCGGAGATGACGTTTTCGAACCCCTGCCGCAGTTCGTAGGCGGCGTTCAGCTCGAATCCTCCGTTGTGCGCAGTCCCCGTCCAACGTCTTGCCAGTGTCGCCGAAAGGGTTTGGGTAACCAGTTTGCCGAGGGGAAGGTTGTTCTTGTTGCTGAATTGGCGGTCGAGGGTGAAACGGTCGTAATCGACAGCCGCCACCCATCCCTCCTCTCGGGCGGGAACCAACGACAGCGTTACGCCGCAGCCGGCTGCCTTGTAAAGATTCTCCATGTTTTCGGCGCCGCTGAACCGTTTCATGTAGCTGCCCAGCCCCAGCATCAGCAGTTCGACGGCGTTGGCGCCGCGCGGGCTGTAAAATGCGATCCGCTGCGTCTGCTTATAGATGCGTCCCCGTGCGGCCAATGCGATGACATACCGATCGGTTGCAAAACCGGCGCCCGCCGTCGCCGAGAGTTCGTTGACGATGTTGTGGGGACGCGGATCGACCTGCCGGTATTCATGGCGGGCACGATAGTCGGCTCCCAAGCCGTAGCTTATGCGGCCGTCGCGCCGCATATAGGCTCCGTGAAACGTATACTCTTCGGTCGAGAGATCGCCGCCGACCGAATCGGCGGTGACGTAGGGACGCAGCAGCCGGTAATCGGCCGTGGAGTTCCAGCGGACGTTGTCGATACGTCCCCGTGCGTAGGTGGCTCCGGCCGTTACGGCCGACCGTTCGTCGAGCCGCAGGTAGGAGTCGGCATGGAACGAACCGGCGAGTGCTCCGTCGCCTTCGGGTTGGAGGATGGGCCGGTCTTCCTTTCTCAGATCGCCTTGCAGGTATACCTCGGAGAGCGAAACGGGATAGCGGTAGAGCATTGCCGCAGGGGAGTGTTCGTAGGCCGGAGCACCCAATTCGACGACGGGTGCGGTGTGCAGCTCTGCCCGCCGGAGGATACCGAGCGAATCGCGGGCGGGCTGCGTCTGCCCCGACAGAGGCGGAAACAGCAGACAGAACGGCAGGAGGAGTGTCGGTTTCATGGTCATTTGACGAATTTGAGTAACAGGGCGATCGAACTTTCGTCGTCCATCCACGTAACGACTTTTGCAGGGTCGTTGTAGTCGTCGGCACGTACGAGCGATCGGCTGCCGTCGCTGTAATGGACGTAGGCGTCGAGCAGGAGCGAATAGACCCCTTTCGGGAGTACGACGGTCGCCGAACGTCCCTCCATCGTCGGAAAGTGGATTTTCTCTTTGGTGTTGAGATTCTCGAAATAGGAGATGTCCGTAAGCACTTCGAACCGTTCGACGGGACGGTTGTCCGGCAGGACGAGCCGCACGGAGAGCCGCGTGAACAGCTCTTCGCCGGTTCCCGTCTCGCAGGCCGTGAAAACGCAGAGCGTCAGGATGAGGAGCAGAAGTCGTTTCATGCCGGTTATAGTTTGAGATTCAGCTCCATGCCGAAATACGGGGTTACTTCGCGCCGGACGTGTCGGTCGAAGAGATCGTAGCTGGGAGTATAGTCGAGCAGCTTGTTGACGAAAAGGGAGACGGCCATCTTGTCCTGATAGAGCTTTTTCGTGATTTTCAGATTGACGTTCATGCTGAAAGGCGTCGTTTCGTAGCGGAACAGTGTGGGATTGATGTCGCGCACCATTGCCGAAAGCACTCCGTCGGCGGCCGATTCGGCGGTGAAGGGGTGCGAAACCAGCTCCTTGTCGATATAGGAGATCGGTTCCGCCGACCCCGGCGAATTTCGTTTTCCGATGAACCAGAGGCATTGGAACGAAGTGGAGAAGATCAGTTTCAGCCGAGGAATCTGCGTGTCGAGCAGAAAATTGGTGTTGCACATCTCGTTCAGATACCCGTCTGTCGAGAAGTAGTAGCCGACGTAGGGATAGGGCTTTCCGTCGGGTGCGGAGACCGGTACCCGATATTCGGGATGCATGTTGGAGTAGTTCGTTCGGAAATAGGCTCCCGTGACGGTGATACGGGTGGCGATGGCGCGGATACGCTGCGTGGAGAAGGTAAATTCCACTCCCTCTTTTTTCGTGCGGCTGCCGTTGGTCGTCATTCCGTAGCTGGTCAGCGTCGTATCCATCACGTACGGCAAATCGTCGAGCGCCGGCGGACCGTCGAGCCGGTCTTCGTCGATGGCCTCCGCATCGTATTTCTTGGATATGTAGCGCTGATAGGCCGACGTGGAGCGGAATCCCGACTTCATATCTTCGCGGAAATAGGTCACCGACAGCTGATTGCCGTTCCAGTCGGCGTCGAGGCGCACTTCCCATTTGAAATTTCGGGCCGCGCGCAGTTCGTAGTTCGTCGGATCGTCCGTGTGAAGACGGAGGTTGATGCGCCGATTTTCGGGATGGTTCGACGGCCAGTAGTTGAGCTGCGTGACGTCGAAGTAGCACATTTCGGGATAGAGCTGATTCATGGTCGGCAGTTTGGTGTGCCACCCCACTCCTCCCGACAGCCGCAGGGCCAGATCACGGCCGGCGGCTTCAAAGCGCGGGAGAGCGACGGTAACGTTGGCACGCGGATCGAAGTAGAATTTTCCCTGAATGGCGTAGCGGCTGCCCAGATTGAGCATCGAAGTGGCGCGCACGCCGCCTGTCGCCTCGACGCGGAGATCTCCGAGCGTCACGGTCGTCGCGTCCTCGATGAAGAACGAGAGTTTGTGCAAGGCCGGAATAACGTCGTAGGCGCGCGGGCGGGAGCTCATTTTCGGACTGAAAGGCCGTGCGACGTCGAAGACCAGCCCGCGGCCGTAGTTCTTATCCATCGCCCAGTCGGCGCCGAGCAGCAGCGTATTGCGCGACCGTTCGGTGTCGGCGTTGAAGGTCGCAACAGCCTTGGCGTAACCGTAGAAGGGTTTGCCGTCGACCAGCAGTGTGGCGTCGTACGAGGCGGGGACGATCAGGGCGTCGTATTCTCCCGACTCGGTGCCCCACCCTTTTGCAAAGTCGCCGCCGGTCTCCACGAACTTCCAACGGTCGATGCGGTCGAATTGGGCGCTGAACGACGCCGTGAAATCGAGACTGTGGAAAAATTGCCGCTGCCGCGCTTCCATACTCAGCGAAGCGGCGATCTGCGTACGGTTGTAACTCGATTTGTAGCGTTCGACGGGGCCTCCCAGCCCGTTGTCGAGGTCTTGGTCGGATTTCTTGTTGTCGAACGAACCCGTATAATCGAGAGTGCCGCCGGCCGAATAGCGGTAGGCGCTCCCCTGCCAGCTGCGGCCGAGGCGCACGGAGCCGGTCAGGCGCTGGTAATTTTGGCGCGGATTGCGGGGGTCGGCGGCGGCCGTCAGATAGTCGGCGTTGATATTCAATGTCGTACGGTCGGTTCCAGCCCTTCCCCGCTCGAATCCCTTTCCGACGGAGAAGAGTTTGCTGCTCATGTCGGCCTTGAAGCGGGCGGTGAGATCGCGGCCTCCTTCGCGGCGCTTGACCTTGACCAGTCCGCTCGTCAGATCGCCGTATTCGACCGAGGGGATGCCCCGCACGATTTCGACCGATTCGATGTCGTCGGTGGAGATCGCACGCGTATCGACGCCCCGATCGACGTTGGTGTACTCTCGGATCGATCCGAGACTCGTCGAATATTGCAGATTGGCGTCGTTGCTTATGGGGATGCCGTCTACCTGAATCTGGGTACCCAAAGCGGATGTGGCGTAGTTATCGTTCGATGAGGGCGAGGCTTCGCGCAGACGGATCTCCTGCGGCGCGCCGAAGACGGGGTCGGAGGCGCGGCCGCCGGGGATCAGCTCCAGCAGATCGGCGATGCTCGACGGCTGAATGTGGGCGATGGCGTCGCGGCCGATCTTCGACGACGACGCGGGGCCCTTGGATTCGGCGGCCGTCACTAACACCTCGCCGATCGCGACCGGATCGATGTCGAGCCGGACGCTGCGGCGGGTCAGTCCGCTCGGAAGTTGAAGATCGCCTTGCCGGAAAACGTGTCCCATATATAAAATATGGAGTTCGAAGCGTCCCGGCTTCAGTCCCTCCAGCAGACATACGCCTTGGGCATCGGCCGCCGCAGCCCGTTCTTTTCCGTTCCCCTCCTTCGGGCGGAGCGCACAGACGGCATACCCCAGCGCTTCGCCCGAGGCGTCGTCGGTGACGGTCACTTCCAATCGCGCTTCGATCGGCGTCTGTGCCTCGGCGGCGGGGGAAAGAAGCAGTCCCAGCAACAGAAGAGAGTGTAATTTCATGCGTTATGCGTACATCCTGATTTTTACGTTACAAAAGTATTTTGCATCTGGCGGACGGGCAATACCGTCATGTTGGGGTTTTCCCCGTCGTCCAAATACCTGCTTTTCGGTATGGGGGCGTCGGCGGATTTGCTCTACCTTTGCCCCGTACAAATAACTAAAATTCGCAAAATGATGAAAACGAACAAATTGATGATGTCGGCGACTGCTCTCCTGTTGCTTCTGGCGGGTATCGGATGCGGCAGCCGCACGACGAAGGCGGGGTCGGCAGCCGCTGTCGCAGTGGCTACGGCCGGCGAGGCCTTGCAGATCGACGACCTGCTGGCAGAAGCCGATTCACTGGCTGGCAAAGAGGTATGGATCGAAGGCGTATGTACGCACGCCTGCAAGCACGGCGCGCGCAAGATTTTCCTGATGGGCAGCGACGATACGCAGATGATTCGCGTCGAGAGCGGAAAACTGGGAAAATTCGATCCGCAATGCGTGGGCAGCCTTGTCCGTGTAAAGGGGATACTGCGCGAGCAGCGCGTGGACGAGGAGTATCTGCGCAGCTGGGAGGAGCAGGTTCGTGCACAAACGGCCGAACAGCACGGAACGGCCGCCGCCGGCTGCGATTCGGAGAAGAATGCCCGCGGCGAGACGGCTGCGACCGTCGACGGCCGCATCGCCGATTTCCGCCGCAAGATCGCAGAACGCAACGCGGTCGAGGGGAAACCTTATCTGTCGTTCTATTTCGTAGAGGCCCAGTCGTATGAGTTCGACCGGTAGCCGGCTGCGCCGCTGGAGCCGGAACGTGCATCGCGAACTGTCGTTCTTCTTTTCGGGAATGCTGCTCATCTATGCCGTTTCGGGGCTGGTGATGAACCACCGTGATACGATCAACCCCAACTATTCGGTCGAGCAGCGGCGCTACACGGTCGCGGAGCCGCTTCCCGCCCGAGATCGGCTGACGCGCGACGACGTCGTCCGTCTGCTCGCACCGCTGGACGAGACTGACAACTATACCAAACATTACTTTCCCGAACCGGACGTACTCAAAGTCTTTCTGAAAGGCGGTTCGAGCCTTATGGTGCGGCTTTCGGACGGCGAGGCGTTCTACGAAAAATTGACCCGCCGGCCCGTATTGGGGGCCATGACCCGTCTGCATTACAACCCCGGACGGTGGTGGACGTGGTTTTCGGACTTGTTCGCTGCGGGGTTGATGGCGATCGTCGTGAGCGGCTTGCTGCTGCTCAAGGGGCCGAAGGGAATCTGGGGTCGGGGCGGCGTGGAGCTGGCCGCCGGCATTGCGATTCCATTGTTGTTTCTGATTTTCTTTTGAGTATGAGTGCAATCATCGAGTGTCGCAATCTGACACACTATTACGGTCGGCGGCTGATCTACCGCGATCTGAGTTTCGACGTACCGCAGGGACGGATATTGGGTCTGCTGGGAAAAAACGGTACAGGCAAGACCACGACCATCAATATCCTGAGCGGTTATCTGAAGCCCCGCAGCGGCGAGTGCCGCATCTTCGGACAGGAGGTGCAGAAGCTCGATCCGGTGCTGCGGCGCAATATCGGCCTGCTGATCGAAGGGCATGTGCAGTATCAGTTCATGACCATCGAACAGATCGAGAAGTTCTACTCGGCCTTCTACCCCGCTTGGCGGCGTGATGCCTACTACGAGCTGATGCGCAAGCTGAAGGTCGCATCCGGCCAGCGTATTTCGCGCATGTCGTGCGGGCAGCGTTCGCAGGTGGCGCTCGGGCTGA
Source organism: uncultured Alistipes sp. (assembly GCA_900550375.1). Classification (GTDB taxonomy): domain Bacteria; phylum Bacteroidota; class Bacteroidia; order Bacteroidales; family Rikenellaceae; genus Alistipes. Next base: position 56,213 of record URRP01000004.1, read on the forward strand.
TTCTGGCGCAGAATCCCGAACTGCTCGTGCTCGACGACTTCTCGCTGGGACTCGATCCGGGTTACCGCCGGTTGTTCGTCGACTACCTGCGCGAATATGCCCGTGCCGAGTCGAAAACCGTCTTCCTGACCTCGCACATCATTCAGGACATGGAGCGTCTGGTCGACGACTGCATTATCATGGACTACGGCAGCATCCTGACCCAGCGGCCCGTCGCGGAGTTGCTGGCGGAGGTACGGCGGTATCGCTTCACCGTGCCCGAGGGGTATGAGATTCCCGACACGAAGGGGTTTTGTCACCCGTCGGTGATCCGCAATCGGGCCGAACTCTTTTCGTTCCTGCCGTCCGTCGAGGTCGAACGGACGCTGCAACAGTTACAGGTGCCTTACGGCGAATTTACGTCCGAGCAGGCGGCGTCGCTCGAAGACGCCTTTATCGGTCTGACCGGAAAATATTGATGAATTATGTTACGAGCTATCTTTTATAAGGAGTGGTTGAAGACGCGCTGGTACTATCTGGTGGCCGTGCTTCTCTCGCTCGGTTTTGTCGGCTACGTGCTGTTGAACTTCTTCCGTGCGGCGGGGTTGAAGGGTATCGCCCACCTGTGGGAGGTGATGCTGCTGCGCGATGCGGTGTTCGTCGACCTGCTGCAATTCGTGCCGTTGGTCGTGGGGCTGCTCTTCGCCGTGGTGCAGTTCGTGCCCGAGATGCAGCGCAAATGTTTGAAGCTGACGCTTCATCTGCCCTGTTCGGAGTTGAAGATGATCGGCGCGATGCTGCTCTTCGGCGGACTGCTGCTGGGGGCGTTGTTCGCCGTGTCGCTCGGCGTGCTGTACGTCGCTTTTCAGGGCGTGCTGGCACCCGAACTGGTGCGGCATATCCTGCTGACGGCTGCTCCGTGGTATGCGGCGGGAATCGCCGCCTATCTGCTCGCGGCGTGGATCTGTCTGGAACCGACATGGCGTCGCCGGCTGCTCTACGGCGTCGTTGCGGTGTGCGTGCTGCGGCTCTTTTTTCTGGCGCCTGCGCCCGAGGCTTACGACGGTTTTCTGCCGTGGCTGACGCTCTGCGCTTTGTCGACCGCTTCTTGGGCGTGGTGGTCGGTCGTCCGGTTCAAGGAGGGCCGGCAGGATTAACGAATAACTGTGTGAATATATGATACGTTTCAGCAAACTCTTTTTTGGCTTCACCGTGGTCGTGCTGTTGCTGTGGCTGCTGCCGTGGGCCTATAATTTCGCCTTCTACAAACCCGAACGGACGCCCTTCACGCTGTGGAGCTGCGTGGTCGGCGACTTCGCCGTGATCGATTTTTCGGGCGACGAGGTCGTTCGCCGCGATCGCCGCGGACGCACTTATACCGATCGGGAGTTCGACAGCATTCTGCCGACCTTCTATGCGCGGCAGCTGCTCAACGACGAGCGGTTCCCCGATTCGCTGTGCGGCGTGGCCGTCACGCCCCGCCTGTTGCAGAGCGAGAACTTCATGTTCCGTTCGACCCCGTTGGAGATCGTCAAACCGCATACGGGACTTTATCCGCTTCTGGAGTCGATGTCGGGGCGCGTCGATCTGGAGATGCCCGACGACGTTTTCCGCATCGCGCCTTCGGGCATCGAGTTCGTCGTCATGGCGACCAACCGCATCGACCGCGAAAAGAGCGGTCGTTTCACCGAGGCGATGACCCGCAAGGGTTTCCGTTTTCCGGCGCTCGCCGTGGCGGGTAATCCGTCGACGCGCAAGGAGTACGACGAAGGGTATCTGCTGCTCGACGCTTCGCGGCAGCTGTTCCATCTCAAACAGGTCAAGGGGCGTCCTTATGTCCGTGCGATCGAACTGCCCGAAGGTATGCAGGCCGAACACCTCTTCGTGACGGAATTTCCGGCCCGCCGAACGCTGGGATTTCTGACCGATGCTAAAAACGGCTTCTACGTGCTTCTGAAACCCTCTTACGAGATCGTTCGCGTGGGGATTCCGTCGTGGAATCCCGAATGCGAGTCGCTGACCGTCATCGGGAATCTGTTCGACTGGACGCTGCGGGTTACGGGCGGCGATGCCGACCGTTATTATGCGGTCGACGCCCGACAGGGTTACCGACTGCTCGACTCGATGATCTACGAGTCGCACAGCGCTCCCCTGCCCGGACTGGCCTTTACGTCGTATGACGACGGCTATGTGAAACCCCGCTTCGAGTAGTGCGATGCCTTTTGTGAAAGAGGGCTGACCTTATATTCATCAGCAGGATAATCGAATTCGATTATCCTGCTGATTTTTAGGTGTTTTATTCCGATTGGAGTGAAGACGCGATGCCGTGTCGCATGGCGGTCATTTCATGATTCTCGGTATCTAAATGATGGTTATCTTAACGTCGATCGCGCTTCCGGGAAGTTTGGAGTATAGTCCCCAAACGTAAAATGTGGTTATGACCGTCGGAGACGCTCCTCCCATTTTGCTGTATATCAGATTCAACGTCATTTTACCGGATTCGGTGCCGGTGTCGACAGCCTGCTTCTCAAAAGAGTATCCGGGGTGCCCCAACAGATGCTGTCCGATAATGAGCGTGTATTTCTCGAAGTCGATGACCGGCAGTACAGCCGAAGGAGGTGCAACGGCCTCGAACTCTTCCGTGCTGTTGATCAGGAAACATTCCGTTTCCTTACCGTGGATTTCACTGAAATTGAATCCTACTTCGGAATGATTGTAAGAACTCTTCGGCAGATGCGTCTTGAAAAAAGCCGTTACCTCCTCGGAGGCGGCGACGGGAGGCGTGCCGACAACTTCGGGTTCTTTCGAATCATTACACGCAACAAGACTTCCGCCCAGCAGGAGCAGGGCTACTTTCAAAATCAGAATGTTGGATTTCATGTTAGGATGGTTTTAGGTTTGAAATGAATCGTCGGAGTGTTTTGCCGTGAATCTTATGAATTAGGTTACTGTGGTCATTAGACAAATTGCGAATTTTTGAGCGTTTTTAAAACACCAAATGATTAAAACATTTAAAAAAGTATTGTTATTTTAGCGTAAAGTTATTGAAATTAGCTGTCTTTTCAATGATTTTTGCAAAGTTTCTTTCGGCTCAGATCGAAAAAAGGGAATGATGCTAAAGGGATGTGTTTGTATTTTTTTGTAATACGTTGTTGGTTTGCAGATTGCAAGAGAAAAATATTCTGGTATTTCAAAAATCGAAGCGTTCTCCCTTTTGGTATCATTTTACTATGAAACGAACGCCTGCTTCCCTTGTCGGAAGCAGGCGCTTGTCGTTTGTCGGACAGAGCTTATCGTACCCGCAGCGAGCGGCCGATGCGCAGCGTCGTGGTGCGCGAAATGCCGTTGAGCTGGCAGAGCCGCGAGATGCTTGTGCCGTAACGCGATGCAATGCCGCCCAGCGTATCGCCCGAGCGGATTTTGTGGTATTGGGCCGATGCGAGTGCCTTGCGCGCCTCTTCGGCCTTCTTTTCGTCGTTGGCTTCAGCCTCCTCGTCTTCGAAGTCCTGCGAAGCGTTCGAATGGATGTCCAGATAACCTTTTTTCAGCAGAAAGGTTTCGCGCCGCAGGTTGCCGCTCTGGAAATCGATCAGCCGTTCGGGGTCGAACGACTGCCCGCAGTAGCGCGTCTCGAAATGGAGGTGCGGTCCGGTACTGCGGCCCGTGCTGCCGCCGTAACCGATGATCTGGCCCGCCTCGACCCACTCGTCGGCGTGTACGATCCGCTCCGAGAGGTGACCGTAGAAGGTCTCCAGTCCGTTATCGTGTCGGATGACGACCAGATTGCCGTACCCGCCCGACTTGGACGACGGCATCGAGATGCGCACCTTGCCGTTGAAAGAGGCATAGATCGGATCGCCCATCTTCAGCGGCAGGTCGACGCCCTGATGCTTGCGCCGGCGGCGCATACCGAACTTCGAACGGATGTTGGCCTTGTAGGGATAGTGATAGCATTTGAGCGAGTCGACCAGCTCGATATCCACCGTACGGGGCAGGTCGGCGAGCGTCACCGTTTCGCGGTAGGGAAAGAGCTTGGTCGTGTCCCAGCAGCGGGTATAGACCTCGCTGTCTTTGACGTAATCGCGATTGCGGAGGTATTTCCACGTATTGTCGTTGAACAGGACGATCATCACCGCGTCATTGCCCGAAGGGAGCGTATCGACGGCGATCACACCGTTGATGTATTCGGTCGATTCGACGGGCTGAGGCTCTTTCTGGGGCTTGAGGGTCTCGGCCTGCTCTTTTTCGAGACAGTCGATCTCTGTCTGAATCTCTTGCAGGAGTTTGCGCATGTGATCGAGGCTTTGGGCCTGCAAACCGGCAGTCGTACCGGCGAAAAGAAGGGTAAGAATAAGGTAACGCAATTTCATCAAATGTGTGTTTAGTAGTGTTAAATCGAATAAAAATCAGTGCTCCTGTTCCCGCAGGAACTCTTCGGCCGTTTCGAGCGCTCGGTAGAACTCCTCGCCGAAACGGCGGACGATCGGCTCCCGAAGAGCTTTGTAAACGGGGATTCCCAGTTGTCGGCCGCACGCGACTGCCGGCCGGCACACCTCCCAGCGGTGGTAATTGAGTCCCAGCATCCCGTTCGAGAAACGGACGACGCGGATCGGATAGAGATGGCACGAGATCGGCTTGGGGAACGAGCATCGCCCTTCGCGGAACGCCCGTTCGACGGCGCAGAGCGTGATGCCGTTTTCTGTGTAGGCGTAGGCGCACTCGGCGTCGTCGACCAGCGGCGTGGTGTAGTCGCCCTCGTCGTCCACGACCATGAAGCCCTGCCGTTCCACGGCGGCGATACCCGCAGGCGTCATGTAGGGTTTGTAGCGTTCGTACTCGGCTTCGAGCGTTGCGACCTCTTCGATTTCGAGCGGCGCTCCGGCGTTGCCCTCGACGCAGCAGATGCCTTTGCAGCGGCCCAGATCGCAGGCGAAACATTCGCGCAGCAGATCGAGACTTACGATCTTGTCATCGATTTCGATCATGACGTGCGGCAGGTATCGGCGATGATGATGTCGTACAGCTCGCCCAGCGTCATGCCGGCGGCGCGCACCTGCTTGGGAACGATGCTGCCGCCGCTCATGCCGGGGATGGTGTTGATCTCGATCAGATAGGGACGGCCTTCGGGCGTGACGATGAAATCCACGCGCACGACGCCACGGCAGCGGCAGGCTTTGTAGGCCGCCAGCGTGAAGCGGTTCAGCTCGGCCGCGATGTCGGGAGCGATGTCGGCCGGCGTGATCTCGTCCGAAAAACCAGCTTCGTATTTGGCTTGGAAGTCGAAAAAGGCCTTTTTCGATCGGATCTCTGTAATCGGGAACAGATACTCCCGACCACCGGCGATCAGCACGCCGCAGCCCATCTCACGACCCGCGATGCACTCCTCGACGAGCACCTCCTCGCTCTCGGAGAAGGCCCGCTCGACGGCGGCGGGAATCTCGTCGGCCCGTTCGATGCGCGTCACGCCGAAACTGCTGCCCGAGGCGTTGGGCTTGACGAAGAGCGGCAGTCCCAGTTCGGCGACGATGGCGGCCGGATCGACCGCATCGCCGCGGCGGATGAACCGCTCGCGGGCCAGCCCCACGCCCGTCGCGGCGACGGCGCGTTTGGTCGTAACCTTGTCGAAGGTAATGACCGATGAGGTCATCGAGCACGACGAATAGGGAATGCCCATGATGTCGAGATACCCCTGCAACTTGCCATCCTCGCCCGGCGTGCCGTGAATGAGGATCAGCGCGTAGTCGAATTCGCGGCGGCAGCCGTCGACCGTGAGCGAGAAATCGTTCTTGTCGAGCGGCCATCGGCGGCCGTCGGGCGCCGTATAGCACCAGTCGCGATGGTGGACGTCTATGACCGTGACGTCGTATTTTTCGGAATCGAGCGCCGCCTCGATCTGGGCTGCGCTCTGCAATGCGATTTCCCGTTCCGAAGAGTCTCCTCCGGCCAGAAACGCGATCTTCAGTCTCTTCATATCGTATTTACGGGTTGTAAATGTCTTTGTAGCGGAATGCGAGGATTTCGTTGATCTGTTCGGCGTATTGCCGCACTTCATCGAGCGAGGGATCGATTTCGAGCGCGCGGTTGAGATCGTTGAGCGCCCTGCCCCATTCTTGGCGGCGGTAATAACACCGTCCCCGTTCGACGAGCAGCGCGGCGTTCTGCGGGTCTTCGCCGATACGCAAGGTAAGCCGTTCGGCGTAGCGGACGGGGTCCCAGAGCCGTTTCTCGCGGATGTAATCGAGCACTTCGGGTGTAAGCATCGACGAGGCGTCGCCGCCCTGTTCCAATGCGCGGCGCACCTCGGTCGAGGAGTAGTCGCACAGCGGCGCTTCCTTCAGATAGGTGATCCGGTCGCGGTAGAGCGTCACTTCGTACTCCTTTCGCGGGTAGACCAGCAGCGGGTAGCCGTCGAGAATTTCGCGGTAGTCGCGCCAGCGTTCGAGCTGCGGCAGGAGATCGGCGCCCATCAGGATCGAAAAGCGCATTTCCCGACCGTAGTTCTGCGAGAGGTACCGCAGCGTGTTGATCGTGTAGGAAGGTTTTTCGAGCAGAAACTCGATGACCGACGGCTTGATCTTTTCCGGGAAGCGCGAGCGGCTACAAGCCAGTTCGGCCATTTCGAAGCGGTTCAGCTCGGGAGCGAGGGCGTCGTCCTCTTTCAGCGGGTTCTTCGGCGAGACGACGAGTACCACCTCGTCGCAGTCGGCATGTTCTGCCACCCATTCGGCAAGGGCGATATGCCCCCGATGAACGGGATTGAACGAACCGAAATAGAGGACGACGTGTTTCACGGCTTCACTGGTTTAGGAGAGAAATTTACGGACGATCGCTTCGACCTCCGCCACAGCCGCTTCCAGAGCGTCGTTGACGACGATGTGGTCGAATTCGGGTGCTTTGGTCAGTTCGAACTCCGCTTTGGCGACCCGCTTGGCGATCACTTCGGCCGAGTCCGTACCGCGGTTGTTGAGCCGGCGCTCCAGCTCCTCGACCGACGGCGGCATGATGAAGACGGAGCAGGCATCTGCCCCGAAGATCCGTTTGAGATTGATTCCTCCCAGTACGTCGACGTCGAACAGGATGGTGTTTCCCTTGCCCCAGATGCGGTCCAGTTCGCTGCGCAGCGTACCGTAGCAGGTGCCCGCATAGACCTCTTCCCATTCGACGAAACGCTGCTCGTCGACGGCCTGACGGAAGTCGTGAGGCGAGAGGAAATAGTAATCCACGCCGTTGCGTTCCGCGCCGCGCGGTGCACGCGAGGTGGCCGAGATCGAGAATTCCAGCTGGGGAATCCGCTTGAGCAATTCGCGCACGATGGTCGTCTTGCCCGAACCGCTCGGAGCCGAAAAGATGATGAGTTTTCCCATGAGATCGGATCGGAGGTTGAAGTCCCGCTTTGGGTAGATGGTTATAAAATATTGAGTACCTGTTCTTTGATTTTCTCCAGTTCGTCCTTCATCTTCACGACCAGAATCTGAATGTTGCTTTCGTTGGCCTTCGATCCCATCGTATTGATTTCGCGGCCCATTTCCTGCGCGATGAAGCCGAGTTTCCGGCCCGGGGTCTCCTCTTCGGCGGCCACTTCGCGGAAATAACGGCAGTGGTTCTGGAGGCGTACCTTCTCTTCGGTGATGTCCAGCTTTTCGAGGTAGAAGATCATCTCCTGTTCGAGCCGGTTCGAATCGACCTCGACCTTGAGCTGCGCCAGATTCTCGCGGATACGGGCTTTGATGGTCTCGGTACGCGCCTTTTCGTAGGGCACGACCTCCTCCTTGTAACGTTCGATCTTGTCGACGCGCCGCAGCAGGTCGGCGATCAGGATGTCGCCCTCCTGCCGGCGGAAGTCGTCGAGCCGTGCGACGGCCTCTTCGGCGGCTTCGAGCAGGGCTTTGTGCTCCTCTTCCGGCACTGTTTCATTCGGCACCGAGACCACGTCGGGCATTCGCAGCACCGACTGCATCATGGCGTCGAACGAAGCGTCCATGCCCGCATAGGTGAGCGTGTCGCTCAGCTGGCGGACATAGGCGCGGAACTGTTCCTTATTTATATGAGCCGAAGTCTCGACGGCCGTGCTCTCGACCGTGATGAAAACTTCGACCTTGCCGCGTTGCAGCGTCCGCGTCGCCAACGTGCGGATTTCGGGTTCGAGCGAACGGTAGGTCGAGGGCAATTTGATGCTCAGGTCCAGCTGCTTGGAGTTGAGCGAGCGGATTTCGACGCTGAATTTCTTGTTCGGTACGAGCTTTTCGGCCTTGCCGAAACCGGTCATGGATTTAATCATTGGTCGAGGTAAATTTTTGCAAAAATAGTAAACAAATGCGAAAAGGGGAAGGATTCCGTCCGAAAAATGGTTGCTGATAAAATATTTAAAATATTTGCGCTGCCGCGATTGCGGATTCTCATTTTTTGTTTACCTTTGTGTTATTGGAGTAACAGGTATCTAAATCATTAGACTATGAAAAAACACAATTTTAATGCAGGACCTTCGATCCTGCCTGAAGTCGTTTATGAGAAGACGGCCAAAGCGATCCTCGATTTCAATGGGACGGGTTTGTCGATTCTCTCGATTTCACATCGTTCGAAGGAGTTCGACGAGGTGATGGCTCAGGCAGACTCTCTGTTCCGCGAGTTGCTCAATATCCCCGATAATTACAAGATCATCTTCATCGGCGGCGGTGCCAGCACCCACTTCTTCGAGGTGCCGGCCAATTTCCTGAATACGAAAGCGGGGTACGTCAACACCGGCGTCTGGGCGAAGAAGGCGATCAAAGAGGCTAAGCGTTACGGCCAGACCGAGGTCGTCGCATCGTCCGAAGACCGGAATTTCACCTACATTCCCAAAGGCTTCGCCATTCCCGCCGACTTGGACTATCTGCACATTACGACCAACAATACGATCTACGGCACGGAGTACACGACCGATCTCGATTCGCCGGTGCCCGTGATCGCCGATATGAGTTCCGATATTCTGAGTCGTCCGCGCGACGTGAGCAAGTATGCCATGATCTACGGCGGCGCGCAGAAGAATCTGGCTCCGGCCGGCGTCACGTTCGCCATCATCCGCGATGATCTGCTCGAACGGATTCAGCGCGATCTGCCCACGATGGTCGATTACCGCACGCACGTGACCAACAACTCGATGTTCAACACGCCGCCCGTGTTCGCCATCTATGCATTGGCCGAGACGCTTCAGTGGCTCAAGTCGATCGGCGGCGTGCCCGAGATTTACCGCCGCAATCAGGAGAAGGCGGCGCTGCTCTACGACGAGATCGACCGCAACCCGCTCTTCGTGGGTACGGTGGCCAAGGAGGACCGCTCGCTGATGAATATCTGTTTCGTGATGGCCGAAGGCTACGAGGAGCTGGCGCCCGAGTTCATGGAGTTCGCCAAGTCGCGCGGCATGGTGGGCATCAAGGGGCACCGTCTGGTGGGCGGTTTCCGTGCTTCGTGCTACAACGCCCTTCCCAAAGAGAGCGTCGAAGCGCTGGTGGCTTGTATGCAGGAGTTCGCTCAAACACATGCCAAATAACGCATGTGCCCGACGATCGTTCCCTATACCTACGAGGCGAAGAAAGAGAAACAGATTTATTTCACGTCATTACTCAAAGATATGAAAATACTGGTTGCAACCGAGAAGCCGTTCGCACGAAAAGCGGTGGACGGCATTCGTAGCATTGTTGAAGAGGCGGGTTATCAGCTGGCCCTGCTGGAGAAATACACCGATCGGGCGGAACTGCTCTCCGCCGTGGCCGATGTCGACGCGCTGATTATCCGCAGCGACAAGGTGACGGCCGAGGTTATCGCCGCCGCGAAGAATCTGAAAATCGTGGTTCGTGCGGGTGCCGGTTACGACAACGTCGATCTGGCGGCCGCTACCGCCCGTGGAATCGTGGTGATGAACACCCCCGGCCAGAACTCCAATGCGGTGGCCGAGCTGGCCATCGCGATGATGGTCTTCATGGCGCGCAACCGCTTCACGCCCGGTACGGGGTCGGAGATTCAGGGTAAGACGCTGGGCATTCACGCCTACGGCAATGTCGGAAAGCTCGTCGGCCGCAAAGGCAAAGCGATGGGAATGAACGTCGTCGCCTACGACCCCTTCCTGACGGACGACGCCCTGTTCGAAGCCGACGGTGTGAAACGCGCGGCTTCGGTCGAGGAGCTTTACAAGGCCGCCGACTATCTGTCGTTGCATATTCCGGCGACCGCCGAGACGCGCGGTTCGATCGGTTACGGGCTGCTGATGTCGATGCCCAAGGGTGCGACGCTGGTCAATACGGCCCGCAAGGAGGTGATCGACGAAGCCGGCGTGGCACGTGCGATGACCGAACGCGGGGATTTGAAGTACATCACCGATATCGCGCCCGAGACGCAGGCCGAAATGGCCGAGAAGTTCGGTACCCGTTTCTTCGCTACGGCCAAGAAGATGGGAGCCGAGACGGCCGAGGCCAATATCAACGCCGGACTGGCTGCGGCGCGGCAGATCGTCGATTTCTTCAAGACGGGAAATACTCGTTTTCAGGTCAATAAGTAATCCGATTTACGACGGGACGGAGCGTCGGCCTGCGGGTCGTTCCCGTCCCGTCTTATTGTAATTTAACGATAACGCTATGGTAAGAATCAAACCTTTTCGGGGCATCCGTCCGCCGAAGGAACATGCCGCCGAGGTCGCGTCACGTCCTTACGACGTGCTCAATTCAGCCGAGGCGAAAGCCGAAGCGAGCGAACGTTCGCTGCTGCATATCATCAAGCCCGAGATCGACTTCGACCCGATCGCCGATGAACATTCGGAGGAGGTGTACGACCGTGCGGTCGAGAATTTCCGCCTGTGGCGCGAACGGGGCTGGCTGCGGCAGGACGAGGAGGAGTATTACTACGTCTATGCCCAGACGATGGAGGGTCGCACGCAATACGGATTGGCGATGTGCTGTCATTTCGGCGATTATCAGAGCGGTGCGATCAAGAAGCACGAGCTGACGCGCCCCGACAAGGAGGAGGATCGCATGAAGCACGTGCGCCGGCAGCAGGCCAATATCGAACCGGTCTTTTTTGCCTATCCCGACAACGCCGAGATCGACGCGCTGGTCGAAGGCGTGGTGAAGGGTGCGGCGCCCGACTACGATTTTACGGCCGAGGACGGGTTTGGCCATCGGTTGTGGGTGATCCGCGACCGGAAGGTGAACGACCGTATTACCGATATTTTCAAGGATATACCGGCATTGTACGTCGCCGACGGTCATCATCGCACGGCGGCTGCGGCACGTGTCGGCGAGGAGTGTATGTGCTGCAATCCGAACCATACGGGCGACGAAGAGTACTGCTTCTTTCTGGCCGTGACTTTCCCTGCGAGTCAGCTGCGTATCATCGACTACAACCGCGTGGTGAAGGATCTTAATGGCATGACGTCGGAGGAGTTCGTCGAGGCGTTGCGGAAGGATTTCGACGTGGAGAAAATCGGCGGCGAGGTCTATCGTCCCGCCCGGCTGCACAACTTCGCGATGTATCTCGACGGGGCGTGGTACAGCCTGACGGCGAAGGCGGGGACCTACGACGACAACGATCCGATCGGCGTGCTCGACGTGACTGTGCTTTCGAACCGCGTGTTGGACAAATTATTGGATATAAAGGATCTGAGAACCTCGAAACGGATCGATTTCGTGGGCGGGATCCGCGGGCTGGGTGAGTTGCAGCGGCGCGTCGACAGCGGTGAGATGAAGGTCGCCTTCGCCCTCTACCCTGTTTCGATGAAGCAGCTGATCGATATTGCCGATACGGGCAATATCATGCCACCCAAGACGACATGGTTCGAACCCAAACTGCGTTCGGGGGTGGTGATTCACTCTTTCGAAAAGTAGTTTTTCCCTGAAACGATCGGGCGGCCGGAGTCATTGCGGTCGCCCGATCGCTTTTGACAGCTCTTTAAGATAGAGGTATCCCAGCAATAGGGCAACGGGGTAACTCAGCGGATTGTAATGCCATGCGGCTGCGAAATCGAAATGCAGCAGCGAAAAGAGCGCCCGCACGGTTCCGCAGCCGTAGCACTCCACGCCGAAAAGGTTTTTGATCAGACAGATCGACTCTCCATGCAGGATCCACCGCAGCGGGATGCACCACAAGACGGCGGGCAGTACCAGAAGCAGGAGGAGCCGACGGGAGTCAGCGCTTATTGACGATGACCTTTCCCTCTCCATCCTTGTAGTTCCCGAGGATGATCATGATGAAATCGATCAGCGCCCAGATGCCGCAGCCGCCCAGCGTCAACAGCTGGATGATGCCGATTGCGGTCTTTCCGGCATAGAAACTGTGGATACCCAGCCCACCCAGAAAAAAGCAGAGGAGCAGCGTCGTGAGCCAATCCTTGTCGCTGGCGTTGGCCGGAATGTTTTTGCCCGGCGCTCCGCAGTTGGGACACATGATGGCATTTTCGGCAATCTCTTTGCCGCAGTTGGAGCAGAATTTTGTCGTGTACATAAGCTGATATTCAAGGTTCGAAAAACGATTCGTTGCTGCGGGACGATTTTCCCTACCGGCAAATATAGTAAAAATATGAGGAAAGATTCATCCCGACCCTGTTTTTTAAGCTAATGTGCTGTGTGCCTACTTTTTCATGGGATTGCGGCCGGTTACTGTTTGATGGCGAATAAATTATTTTTTCCGACAAATCGGAGTAAAGAGGGCGAATTTTTCCTATATTTGTAAGAAACTTAATTCTAAACGACATTATGGCAAAAATAAAAGGAACGATTGTCGTTGATAAAGAACATTGTAAGGGTTGTGGCGTCTGCGTGGCATCGTGTCCGTGCGACGTGCTGGCCCTTTCGGTCGAAGTCAATAACAAGGGATATCGTATGTGCATGATGGCGCAGCCCGACGCCTGTACGGGCTGCGCTTCGTGTGCGATCATCTGTCCAGATAGCTGTATCACGGTTTATCGGCAAAAATTCGAATAGGATATGGCAGAGAAAGAGGTAAAACTGATGAAGGGCAACGAGGTGATCGCCCATGCGGCGATCCGTTACGGTTGCGACGCATATTTCGGCTATCCGATCACGCCTCAGTCCGAGGTGATGGAGACCCTGATGGACCTGAAGCCTTGGGAGACGACCGGCATGGTCGTCCTGCAGGCCGAGAGTGAAATCTCGTCGATCAATATGGTTTACGGCGGCGCTGCCACCGGCAAGCGGGTGATGACCTCGTCGTCGTCGCCCGGTATTTCGCTGATGGCCGAAGGGCTGAGCTACATCGCGGGGGCCGAACTGCCGTGCCTGATCGTCAACTGCCAGCGCGGCGGCCCCGGTCTGGGTACGATCCAGCCGTCGCAGGGCGACTATTTCCAAGCCTGCAAGGGCGGCGGTCACGGCGACTACCATCTGATCGTGCTGGCACCCAACTCGGTGCAGGAGATGCACGATTTCGTGGCGCTGGGCTTCGATTTGGCCTTCAAATACCGCAATCCGACGATGATCTTGGCCGACGGAGCCATCGGTCAGATGATGGAAAAGGTGGTGCTCGCACCCCAGAGTCCGCGCAAGACGAACGAGGAGATCGCCGCCGAGTGCTGCGCATGGGCGACCTGCGGAAAACCCGCCGGTCGGGAGCGCAACGTCGTGACGTCGCTCGAATTGCAGTCCGAAGCGATGGAGAAGATCAACCTGCGCTTGCAGGCCAAGTACAAGGCCATGGAGGAGAACGAGGTGCGGTACGAAGCCCTTGCGTGCGACGATGCCGACTACGTGATCGTGGCCTTCGGCTCGTCGGCCCGCATCTGCTCGGCGACGGTCGAAATGGCGCGCGCCGAAGGGATTCGGCTGGGAATGCTGCGTCCGATCACCCTCTACCCTTTCCCGACCCGTCCGATCGCCGAACTGGCCGCACGGGTGAAGGGGTTCCTGAGTGTCGAGCTGAACGCCGGCCAGATGGTCGAGGACGTACGGCTGGCCGTGAACGGCGCCGTACCCGTCGAGCACTATGGCCGTCAGGGCGGTATGATCTATTCGCCGGACGAGGTGCTCGCGGCGTTGAAAGAGAAACTGATTAAAGCGTAAGACAATGGCGGAAGTTGAAATAAAGCAGGAGAATTTGGTCTACGGCAAGTCGCCGTTGCTGACCGATAACGTGATGCACTACTGCCCGGGTTGCAGCCACGGCACGGTGCACAAGCTGGTGGCCGAGGTGATCGGGGAGATGGGCATGGCCGATCGCACGATCGGCGTTTCGCCCGTGGGCTGCGCCGTTTTCGCATACAATTATATCGACATCGACTGGATCGAGGCGGCGCACGGCCGTGCGCTGGCCATCGCGTCGGCCGTCAAGCGGCTGCATCCCGAGAACATGGTCTTCACCTATCAGGGCGACGGCGACCTTTCGGCGATCGGTACGGCCGAGACGATCCATGCCGCCGCACGCGGCGAGAACGTGGTGGCGGTCTACATCAACAATGCCATCTACGGCATGACGGGCGGGCAGATGGCCCCCACGACGCTGTTGGGCATGAAAACCGCGACGACGCCCTACGGCCGCGACCCGCGGCTGAACGGCTACCCCTACAAGATCGCCGAGATGATGGCGCACCTCGACGGTACGGCCTACATCACGCGCCAGAGCGTCCACACGCCGGCCAACGTCCGCAAATGCAAGCGAGCTCTGCGCAAGGCGTTCGAGACGGCCATGGCAGGCAAGGGGTTCTCGCTCGTGGAGGTCGTTTCGACGTGCAACAGCGGCTGGAAGATGTCGCCCGTGGCGGCCAACGAGTGGCTCGCGCAGAACATGCTGCCCTACTATCCGTTGGGCGACATCAAGTCTAACGAGTAAGATCCAAGGGTATGAAAGAGACGTTAATTATTGCAGGATTCGGAGGACAGGGCGTCCTCTCGATGGGAAAGATTCTCGCTTACTCCGGCGTGATGCAGGATTTCGAGGTGACGTGGATGCCTTCCTACGGGCCGGAGATGCGCGGAGGTACGGCCAACGTGACGGTCATCCTCTCGGATCGGAAGATTTCGTCGCCGATCGCCTACCAGTACGATACGGCCATTATCCTCAACCAGCAGTCGATGGACAAGTTCGAGGCGAAGGTGCGCCCGGGCGGTACGCTGATCTACGACACGAACGGCATCACGCACCACCCCACCCGCACCGACATCCGTATCTATACGATCAACGCCGCCGAGGAGTCGGCCAAGCTGGGGAATTCGAAGTTGTTCAACACGATGATTCTGGGCGGATACCTGAAAGTATGTCCCGTGGTGACGCTCGAAAACGTGGCGCTCGGTCTGAAAAAGTCGCTGCCCGAGCGGGCATGGAAGATGCTGCCCGAGAACGAGAAGGCGATCCGCCACGGTGCCGAAATCATCCGGCAGGTACGCTGACGAATCCTCTATGGAATGCGTCCGGCCGCTCCTTATCGGAGCGGCCGGACGTCGTTTTGGCGGAGGATGTCTGCAATCGTTACTTTGTCGTGGTGCGTTCTTCGGCCGTGGCCGGAAACGGCAGTCCGCAGAGGCGAGGAGCTGTCCTCCTCGCCTCTGCGGATTGGGAAATATCCCCCGCCGGCTGCGGTCGGAAAACGACGCTACGTAATGAGTTACTTTTGATTCGGTGTCGTCGTCTCTTTGGGTTGGAAATCAATCTGATAGAATTTGAATTCCGGTTTGGTGATGGCGCCCGTCGCGGCGTCGATACCCCAGCCGAGAATATCCAACAGGTTGATAACCGATACGGCGTTGAAACTCTTGTTGATGATGATCGGTTCGGCCGTGTAGTTTGGCGATTCGATCTTGACGACCGTTTCGTCGAAGCCGCGGCGAATTTTGGTCGTATAGGGGAACGTGACGTTGGTGTGTTTCATTCCGTCGATGGTTAGGGTGGCCTTTTCGGAAATCTCACCGTCGAAAGTGACTTTGGTTTTTGAACCGCAGAAAATAGTGGCGCAAGAATTCATTAACAGCCCTGCGCAGATCAATGTAATGAACTGTTTCATAGATTTATGCAGATAAGGCCGTGTCCCTTCGGCGTGGTTGGTATTGGGTTGGAACAGGTACATAAAAAACGTGGGACAAAACTTTTATCTGTCTTCTGAGGTGTCGCATACCTTGCAGCCAAATAAAGAGTAAAGCCCCCGTAGAAACGTAAGCGTTTACGCCTTACTCTTGGCTGCTTGTGAAAGTTGCGACGTTTCAGAAGACAAGAAATAAAGCTAACGCTTTTATATGTATGTACCGGCGCTTTTCGTGCGTGGACGGTACGGAAAATCAAAAAAGATGCTGCGGTTATCTATTCATAGGCAAATGGTGTTATAAATCTCTCACTGTTGCAAATATACGATTATTTCTTGAAAATAGTTTAGGCCACCCCTTTTTCAGTGGCCGAATCGCGAGGTGTCGACCTTCTTGCGTTCCCTGTCTTTGTAGCCGCCGAAGCGGTAGACGAAGTTGACCGTCACGTTGCGTGTGTGGAAGTCGTTGCCCATGCGCAGACGCTGTTCGCCGAAATCGACCTCCGAGACGGGCGTCATGCTGTCGAACAGGTCGTTGCCCTTGACGCTCAGATCGGCCTTGCCGCCGGCGAAGGTCCATTTCAGCCCTGCGTCGACTCGCCACGAGGGCGTCAGATCGTAGGTGCATTGGATCGCTTCGGTCTGGTAGCTGCCCGACAACTCGAATACCAGATCGGGTTTGCGCGAGAGGCGCAGCGTATTGTCCATGCTCGCGCTACCCACCCATTTCGAACGGTTGTAGTCCATGCCGTAAAAATCGCGGTTGCGCAGCAGGTAGTCGAATCCGACGAGCGTGATGCGCGATGTGAAACGTTCGCCGATGCGCAGCGGGAGGACGGCCAACGCTCCGAAGGAGGACATATAGTCCCAGTTGAGGGTCTGATAGATCAGCGCCGGTCGGTCGGGTGCGAGGTAGGCCGACTGGTTGAAGGCGTCGACCGTATGGTTACCGAAGAGCTGGAAAATGTATTTTTGCTTGAGGACGTAGCTCAGTGTAAGACTGTAATTGGACGAGGGTTGCAGGCCGGGCGTGCCGTGAACCTCGGCGTAGCCGTCGAGGTAGGTGACGGCGCCCGACATGTCCCAGAACGAAGGATAGCCCTTGTCCGACGAGAATTCCGCCTGAAGGATATGTTCGGGCGAGGCTGTCCAGCTCAGCGACGCCTGTGGGAAGAGCGCCCAGCGGTCGTAGCCGTTGCGGCGATAGTATTCGCCCGTGAGCGACGCCGAGAGCGCGACGCCCGATGCGAAGCTTTTGGATGCGCCCGCATAGAGATCGTAGGTGTATTCGTCGAGCCGCAGGTCGGTATTGCGGTCGCTCATCCCCTCTTCCGACGTGTAGTACTGGTAGTCGTTGTCGCGGACGTAGGCGAAGCGCGCTCCGTAGTTGAATGCCCACTGCCGGCCGAGGTCGTGGCTCTGGTCGAGGTAGGCCGAGAAACGGTCGATGTGCTGTCCGGCGTCGGTCGTGAACGAGGACGGGGTGCCGCCGACCGGCTGGAGGAACATTATCTGCCGGCTCGTGGTATTGTAACGGGTGTAGTCAGCGCCGAGCTGCATTCCGAAGCCCGTAGCGGCTGCGAGCGAGAGATTGTGCATCGCCGAGTCGTCGCCGATGTGCGAATCGCTTGCGACGAAGTTGCCTGCGGCGGAAAGATCGCCGTTGCCCGAAGGAGTGAACGAAGCCGTGTAGGCCAAGTCGATATGGCTCTTCTCGGTGGTTTTCCACGAAAGTCCCGTGCGCAGGTTGTGCGTCAGATTGTCGGACGAGAGCCGCTGCTCCTGCCGGATGTCGTAGATCTGGCCGTCGACCGTATGTTGTGAAGTCGTGGCGGGCTTGAGCATCGACCGGTAGTTGCCGATGCCGTATTGCGCATCGAAGGAGAGCTTCGGCGTCGAATAGACGATGCTTGCTCCTGTATTCCATGAGTGGTAGTAGCCGCCTATGTAGTAGCCGTTCACCTGCCCCGAAAACGAACGGTCGAAGCGGCGGCGGAGCACGACGTTGATCGCCGCACCTCGAATATGGTATTGCGGCGGCGCGGCATAGAGTATCTCGACCTTCTCCACCTGTTCGACGGGAGTCGATTTGAGCAGCGCGGTGAGTTGTTCGGCGGTCATCGTCGAAGGTTTGCCGTTGAGAATGACCGTAACACCGGCGGTTCCGGCGAGCGAGAGCGTGCCGTCCCGTTCGCTCACGCCGGGCAGCTTGGTGAGCGCTTCGTAGGCGTTGGCAGCGATTTTCCCCTGTGCGGCGACCTGAAGGTCGTAGCTCAGGCGTCCCTGCTCGATCTTCACCAGCGGACGTTCGCCCCGCACGACCACTTCGTCCACGAGGTTCGTTGCCTCGATCAGCGTAACGGTGCCTGCATCGTCGCCCGAGCGCTCCACGGTCAGCGGCTCATAGCTCAGATGCTGGAACAGCAACCGGTAAGGACGGATGCCGGATGCGATAGTGAAACGGCCTTCGAGGTCGCTCGCTACGGCGCTGACGTAGGTTGAGTCGGGCGTCTGCATGACCACCGCGACTCCTGCGACGGGTTGCTGCCGGCCGTCTACGACGCGGCCGGTCACGGACTGAGCGGCTGCGGTCGCTGCGGTGAAGAGACCTATCGACAGGAGGATGAAGCGGAGGTTGTACATCGTTCGGGTTTTGCGTTACTTCCCCACCGTCGGCGGGGAGGTGTCAGGACAAATGTATGAAAAAATTTCGGGAGGAGAATGATTTCGAATAAAAACGGGATTGTTCGGCGACTCCGGCCGGTCGGACGGCGGTTTGGTACGGCGATTGTTTTTGCTGATGCCGGTATCGGTATTTCCGATTTGGTTTTTCCGAAAAATGATGTTACATTTGTTTGAAACAATTTGAATTCAAAAGAATAAGCGTATGAAAAAGTATCGTTGCACGGTCTGCGACTGGATTTATGATCCCGCCGTAGGCGATCCAGACGGAGGTATTGCCGCAGGAACGGCGTTCGAAGACATTCCCGACGATTGGGTATGTCCGCTGTGCGGAGTCGGTAAGGACGAGTTCGAACCGTTCGAGGAGTAAGCACACCGTCTGAAAATCCAGAACGCCGCAACCTTTCAGAGGTTGCGGCGTTTCCATTTGTCGGCGATCCGTGTTTGTGCGGAATCCATTGGTGTCCGGCGCTGTCGTCGGTGTTGCGGCAGCATGGCTCGTCGATCTCTATATGTGCTGGCGTCACGCTTCGGCGCATTCCGCACCGAAGAAATAATCCGCAATGTCGCGCATCCCCAGCAGCAGGTCGCGCGCCGACATACGGCGTTTGCCGGCGATCTGCAATTCGTCGATAAGGATACGGCCGTCGGCGCAGGCGACCGAGAGATAAGTCCGGTTGTCGGTTTCGACGGTTCCGGGCCGCTCCGCCGTCCTGCTCGGTTCGAAATGCACGGCGAATATCTTGGCCGTACCGCTCTCTCGCCCCTCCTTGTACAACGGTGTCCATGCGGCCGGATACGGCGACAGCCCCCGCACGAAGTCGACGATGCGCACACCCTGCTGTGTCCAGTCGATGCGGCAGTCCTCCTTGAAAAGCTTCGGAGCGGGGTGCAGACGGCTTTCGTCGACGTGCATCTGCTCTATGGGGGTACAATCTCCTGCGGCGATCCGGTCGACGGTTTCGGTGACCAGCCCTGCGCCGAGCTGCATCAGCCGTTCGTAGAGCGTTCCCACATTATCCTGCGGAGTGATAGCGACCCGCTCCTGCGCGAGGATCGCCCCCTTGTCGATTTCGTGGTTGAGCAGAAAGGTGGTGACGCCCGTTTCGCGTTCGCCGTTGATGATCGCCCAGTTGATCGGGGCGGCTCCCCGATACTCGGGCAGCAGCGAAGCGTGCAGGTTGAAAGTTCCCAGACGGGGCATCGCCCAGACGATTTCGGGCAGCATCTTGAAGGCGATCACGATTCCCAGATCGGGTTGCAGCGCCTGCAACGCTTCCAGAAATACCGGATCGCGAAACTTCTCCGGCTGCAATACAGGCACTCCCAATTCACGGGCTGCGATCTTCACCTCGCTTTCGCGGAGTTTCTGACCGCGGCCAGCCGGTTTGTCGGGTACGGTGACCGCGCCGACGACGTTGTAGCCTTCGGCGACGAGCCGCCGGAGCGACGGTACGGCGAATTCGGGCGTACCCATGAAGACGATGCGCAGAGTTTTGGAGTCCATGTTATGCTTTATATACGAGTTCGACGAGATTGCCGTCGGGATCGCCCACGGCGCTTTCATAGTAGCCGTCGCCCGTCGTGCGGGGTTCGCTCAACACGGAATGACCGTCGGCGCGCAGCCGTTCGGTGAGGCGATCCACTTCGTCGCGGCCGTTACAGCCGAAGGCGAAATGCGCGAGTCCCAGATGCGGGGCGGCGTCGGGTGTCGTGACATCCGTGCGGCGCATCAGTTCCAGCGACGTTCCGTCGGCGAAGGTAACGAAGTAGGATTCGAATCCCTTGGCGGGGTTCTCGTACTTCGCACCGGTGCGGCCGCCGAAATAGGTCGTGTAAAAGTCCCGCAGCAGTTCGATCTGCCGGCTCCACAGGGCGAGATGATGAATCCGCATCGGGTTACTCTTTTTTGAACAGACCGAGCGTATGCCCCATGCGCACCTCTTTGGTTTCGAGGTAGTGCTCGTTGTATTTGTTGGGAGCGATGACGATCGGGACGATCTCGTCGATATGGAGTCCGTAGCCCTCCAGTCCGGCGCGTTTGAGCGGGTTGTTGGTCATCAGACGCATGTGCTTGATTCCCAGTTCGCGGATGATGCTTGCTCCGACGCCGTAATCGCGTTCGTCGACGCGAAAGCCGAGCTGCAGATTCGCTTCGGCAGTATCGAGTCCCTGATCCTGAAGCTGGTAGGCTTTGATCTTGTTGCACAGACCGATGCCGCGTCCCTCCTGATTGAGGTAGACGATCGCGCCTTTGCCTTCGCGTTCGATCATGCTCATCGCCTCGTGGAGCTGCTCGCCGCAGTCGCAGCGGTACGATCCGAAGATGTCTCCCGTAACGCACGACGAGTGCATACGGATCAGTACGGGTTCCTCCTCCGTCCATTCCCCCTTGGTCAGGGCGACGTGCTCCAGCCCGTTGCTCTTCTGGCGGAACGGCGTGAGACGGAACATTCCCCACTTGGTCGGCATATCGACCGTCACGCCCCGTTCGATGATCGACTCTTCACGCAGCCGGTAGGCGATCAGATCGGTGATGGAGACTATTTTCAGGTCGAATTTCTTTGCTACTTCGAGCAGCTGCGGCAGCCGTGCCATCGTGCCGTCCTCGTTCATGATCTCGATCAGCGCGCCGCAGGGCTGCAATCCAGCCAAGCGGGCCAGATCGACGGCCGCTTCGGTATGCCCGGGCCGGCGCAGCACTCCCTTTTCACGGGCGCGCAGCGGGTTGACATGGCCCGGACGCCCCAGATCCGACGGACGGGTAGCGGGATCGGCCAGTGCACGGATCGTGGCGGCTCGGTCGTGAATCGAGACGCCGGTGGTGCAGCCTTGCCCCAGCAGGTCGACCGTCACGGTGAAGGGCGTGCCCAGCAGCGAGGTGTTGTTCTCCTCCATCATATTCAGCTCCAGCTCCTCGCAGCGTGTCTCCGAAAGCGGTGCGCAAAGTACTCCGCGACCGTTCGTAAGCATGAAATTGACGATTTCGGGGGTGATCTTCTCTCCGGCGACGATGAAGTCGCCTTCGTTCTCGCGGTCTTCGTCGTCGACGACGATCACGATTTTCCCTTCGCGGAAATCCTCGATGGCCTCTTCGACCGTATTGAAAATTGCGTTTTTATCCATATTGCGATAGATTATTTGTCCTTATTTGTTTTTGTGTTTGAACTTGCCGGCGAGTGCCGATATCCATTTCGGAGTGCGGATACCCCACTTCTCCTTGTAGTATTTGATCCGTCCGGTGTACCAGTCGATGTCGAGCAGCACCGAATCGTTGGTCGCCTTGTAGGTGAGATAGACGGCGATCGGAGCGAGGATGAACGACGAGAGCCACATGCCGTAGAACGCTTCCCAGTTCCCTTCGCGCGCCGCCTTCTCGCCGGAGATGCTGATGATGTAGTAGATGACGAAGAAGATCACCGAGATGACGATCGGAGTTCCCAGACCGCCCTTGCGGATGATGGCGCCCAACGGCGCGCCGATCAGGAAGAAGATCATGATCGAGATGGGCAGCGAAATTTTACGGTGCCACTCGATTTTGCTGCGGTAGAGCTGGTTGAGCGCCTCTTTGGCGGTCGATTCGTCCCATGAAAAAAGTCCGCGCGAATTCTTGGCGTTTGTGCGGGCGATGCCCCACACCTTGTCTTTGTCGCGCAGCCCGAGCCGCGCGATGGAGTCGGCGAGGATCGCGTCGCGGAAGCCGCTCTTGTCGATGCGTGCGCTGTCGGGCAGCGCCAGCACCTGATTGTCGTGGGCGAAAATCTGCTCTTTGAGCAGCGGTTCGTAGGAACGCGAGGTCGCCGAGTTGACCGTCAGTTCGAGTGAATCGATGGAGCGGTCCAGCTGGGCGATGTTCTTGGTCGTACTTTGATTCGAAAAAC
This sequence comes from uncultured Alistipes sp., assembly GCA_900550375.1. Taxonomy (GTDB): domain Bacteria; phylum Bacteroidota; class Bacteroidia; order Bacteroidales; family Rikenellaceae; genus Alistipes. Next base: position 78,746 of record URRP01000004.1, read on the forward strand.
CGTTGGCGTCCGACCGTTCGAAGCCGAAACCGTCCATCGGGATGACGCCGTCCTGCTTCTCGAAGATATTGTGGCGCAGCGCGCTTTTGTTGTACCACTGATAGTTGCGCGTCTGCTCGTAGGTTTCGCCGTTGAAGAGCGTTACATAGAGATATTTCTTGTTGTCCGACAGGCGGATATATCCCGAATCGGCGATCGTGGTGGTCATGTTGCCGTTGATGTTGCGGTTGTCGTAGATCAGTACGTCACGCAGCAGGTGGGTTTTGGGATCCTGTCGGCCGACACGGATGCTCATATCCTCGATACCGTTGAAAAAGAGACCGTCCTGAAACTCGATCACCTGCTTTTGCTGGCGGATGTCGTAGAGGATGCTGAGCATCTTTTTGTTGGCGTAAGGAACCAGATTGTTCACCACGAAGAAACTTCCTATGGCGACGATGCTGACGACGACGATGAGCGGCTTGAGAATTCTCGGCAGCGACATCCCCGCCGACTTCATCGCCAGCAGTTCGTAATTTTCACCGAGATTGCCCATCGTCATGATCGCCGCGAGGAGCATCGCCAGCGGCAGCCCCATGGGGATCATGTTGGCCATGGCGTAACACATCAACTCGATGATGACGCCGGCGTCGAGTCCCTTGCCGACCAGCTCGTCGATAAACCGCCAGATGAAATTCATCATCAGGACGAACATCACGATGAAGAAGGTCAGGAACATGGGTCCCAGATACGACTTCAGTACGAGCTTGTGAATCGTTTTCATCCGCGGCGGGTTTTGACTCTTTTGGTCTGCAAAGATAATAGTTTTGCCCCAATAAGCGATGCGGTGAGGACAAATATTATGGCCACGCCCGAGGGCAGCTCCCAGTCGTAACTGACCGCCAGTCCGGCAACGCCGCCCAGAGCGCCGATCGCTGCGGCCCCGAGCGTGATGGTGCGGAAGGATTTCGAGAGCGTGTTCATCGCCACGGCCGGAATGGTCATCAGCGAGATGAGCAGTACGATACCCATGACGCGGATCGCCAGCACGATGGTGACGGCCGTGAGGGCCGCCATGAGGTAGGAGACGGTTTGCGTGGCGATCCCCTGACTGCGGGCGAATTCGCGGTCGAAGGCGACGTACATCACTGGACGCAGCCACAGTAAGGCTCCGACGACGAGCAGCGCCGTGAGCAGGGCCAGTGCCGCGACATCGGCGCCGGTGACCGTCACGATGCTGCCGAAGAGATAGCCCGCCAGATCCCCGGACGTATACCCGGGACGCAGGCTCATGAAGAGCACGCCGAGCGCCATGCCTATCGACCAGATGATTCCGATGGCCGAATCCTCGCGGATACGGCCCCGATTGCCCGCCCATTCGATTCCGAGCGCCGAGAGAACGGCGAAGGCGAGTGCGCCCGCGATGGGGTTCAGCCCCAGATAAAAGGCGATGCCTAATCCGCCGAACGACGCATGGGTGACGCCGCCTGCCAGAAAGACCGTGCGGCGGCAGACGACATACGTCCCCATGATCCCGCAGGCGATGCCCGAAAGAATACATGCCACGAGCGCATTGTGCAGGTAGGTGTAGCGGGTGATATCGTAGAAAAAATCCATAATAGCCGATAAACGAACGCAAATTTACGGTTTTTATTCGACTTTCGCACGCTTTTTTGTAATTTCGCCGGCAGGAAAATCTAAATTCTATGGAGATGCCGGGACGACGCGTCAGTTTTCATACGTTGGGCTGCAAACTCAACTTTTCGGAGAGTTCCACGCTCGCCCGACAATTCGCCGAGGGCGGTTTCGAACGGGTACCGCCGACGGCCGAAGCCGATATCTGCGTGATCAACAGCTGCTCGGTGACCGAACATGCCGACAAGAAGTGCCGCAACCTGATCCGCAAACTCCATCGGCGGAATCCCGAGGCGATCATCGCCGTGACGGGGTGTTATGCGCAGCTCAAACCGCAGGAGATCGCAGCGATCGAAGGTGTGGATATTGTATTGAGCAACAACGATAAGGGGGATTTATATCGACGAGTGCTCGAGTTGGGCACCGAAGGGCGGCAGATCGTGACCTCCTGCACGGCCGATGAGCTGACCAATTTCTTCGCCGCGTTTTCCAGCGGCGACCGCACGCGCGCCTTTCTGAAGGTGCAGGACGGATGCGATTACTGCTGTTCCTACTGCACGATCCACTACGCCCGCGGTGCGAGCCGCAATCTGCCGATCGCCGATGCCGTGGCCGAAGCACGCCGCATCGCCGAAGGCGGTCAGCGCGAGATCGTCATCACGGGGGTCAATACCGGCGATTTCGGCCGGACGACCGGCGAGCGGTTCATCGATCTGCTGCGAGCGCTCGACGGCGTCGACGGGATCGAACGTTACCGCATTTCGTCGATCGAACCGAATCTGCTGACGGACGAAATCGTCGATTTCTGCGCCGCGTCGCCTAAATTCCAGCATCACTTCCATATTCCGCTGCAAAGCGGTTCGGACCGGATTCTCGGTCTGATGCGCCGGCGTTATACGACGGCGCGCTTCGCCGAGCGGATCGCCGCCGTGCGCCGCCGGATGCCGGATGCCTTCATCGGCATCGACGTGATCGTCGGGTTTCCGGGCGAGACGGAGGCTGATTTTCAGACGACCCATGATTTTCTGGCGGAGCTTGCTCCGGCGTTTCTTCATATTTTCCCCTTCTCGGAGCGTCCCGGCACGCCGGCCGTCGATTTCCCGGGTAAGGTACAGGCGTCGGTGGCTGCCGAACGGGTGAAACGCCTCGAGGCGTTGTGCGGCCGGCTGCACGGCGATTTCTGCCGGCGCGCCGTGGGAACCGAGTCGGAGGTGTTGTTCGAAAGCACGATGCGCGGCGGGATGATGTGCGGTTTTACAGGCAACTACATCCGCGTGAAAGCACCTTACGAGCGTGCGTTTATCAATCGGGTATGCCGCGTAAAGCTGCGTGCGATGGACGAGGCGCACGACCTTGCGGGAGAAATCGTGCGGAATGCCTGCGAATAATGTACTTTTTTTATATCTTTGGCTTCGCCTTAGATACTGTGTCTCGGCATAATCAAACTGTCGTTTGCTTCTGCGCTCGACTTTTCGTATCTTTAACTTCGTTTTAGATACTGTGTCTCGGCATAATCAAACCGATGTTTGCTTCTGCGCTCGACTTTTCGTATCTTTGTTCTTGCGAGTCACAAAAATACGAATTAAATGCGAAAATCGACAGCAAATCCGAAAAATTATCAGGTATGCCGTATGGGACTTCTTCTGTTGTTCGTTCCGGCCGTTGTGCCGGGCTGGCCGGCGTCGGCGCAGGAGTACGCCCGTATGCAGCGGACAGACTCCGCTTGCACTTGGGCGGTGCGCGCCGAGACGGCGACCTATCCCGGAGGGGTTGTTGCATTTCAGGCATGGGCGTATGAACGTACCGCGCAGCGGATCGTCGCTGTTGCCGTTGCCGAATATCGCAGCAGCCTCGCGCCGCGCGGAAGCGTTCGAAATTGGGATTCGGGACGACTTTCTCCGGCGCAGCGCCGGACGGCGGTCAAGGAGTGGTGCGACCGGAATCTTCCGGTGGAAGGGGCGGTGACAGCTTCATTCACGATCACGGAAAAAGGCAGGGTGGGGGAGGTGCAGGCATCGGGAGCGTCCGATGCGCTGGAGACCGTATTGCGGCAGGCGCTCGTGCGATCGGCGCCGTGGATTGCCGCGCAGCGGCTGAGCGAAGGGCAGTGGCGTTCGGTGCCGAGCCGTTTTCTGCTGCCGATACGTATCAAACGACTCTGCGAACAGGTGGATAAACTGATGAAAGATGGAACAGGAACAGCAGCAGCTCGATGAGAAATTCATGCGGCTGGCAATAAACGAGGCGCGGCAGGCGTTGGAGCGGCAGGAGGTGCCGATCGGCGCTGTCGTGGTGGCGGGCGGCCGCATCGTGGGACGAGGGCACAATCTCGTCGAGACGTTGCAGGACGCTACGGCTCATGCCGAGATGCAGGCGCTGACGGCGGCCTCGTCGACGCTCGGCGGCAAGTATCTGCGCGACTGCACGCTCTACGTCACCGTCGAGCCGTGCGTGATGTGCGCCGGAGCGATCGCGTGGAGCCAAGCGGCGCGCGTGGTGTGGGGGGCCGACGATCCAAAACGGGGCTATACGACCGTCGAGGGGCTGCGGCTGCATCCCCGAACGGTCGTTTCGCGCGGGGTGCTGGCTGCGGAGTGTGAGGCGCTGATGACGGAATTTTTCAAAGAGTTGCGCTGAGGGGTTGCAGGAAAAGAAAAAAAAATATAATTTTGTCTGCCGTGTACCGTTTAGTTTCGGACGGATGCCTTCTGCGCGCGGCGTTACCCGAGGGTGTTTTGGCCGTCGCGGATCGGAAACGACTGTATATTGAAGAACACTTGAAACTATATAAATTTAGAATGAATAAAAAGATGAAAAAACTGATTTTATCCATTGCCGCTCTTTTCGCGGTATGCGCATTGTGGGCGCAGGACGGAGTAGTTGCAACGTATAACAAGGGCGCCGAGATGCTTCAGGCGAAGAACTATGCCGAGGCAGCCAAGTTGTTCCAGCAGGTGATCGACGAAGGACAGACTTCGGAGGACGCGACGGTGCAGGGCTGCGTCGAAACGGCCAAGAAGTATCTGCCCACCAGCTATCAGGGCATGGGAACCCGTGCGGCCGGTCAGGCGATGAAAGCTGCCGACGCTGCAACGGCCAATGCCAAATACGACGAAGCGATCGCCAATCTGTCGAAGGCGGCCGAGGCGGCCGAACTTTACGGGAATCTGCCGGCATTGAAAAAGGCCAATACGATTCTGGCGAAGGTTTATCAGGCTCAGGGCGGTACGGCGTTCAACAACAAGGATTACGCTGCTGCTGCCGAGATTTTCGCCAAGGGCTATGCCGCCGACCCGAAAAATACGCAGATGGCGCTGTGGCTGGGAACCTGCTACTGCGAGTTGAAGGATTACGACAAGGGAATGGAGATTCTGGAGAAGGTCTCCGAGATGCAGGGGCCGAAGTTCGAGGCCGATGCCGCCGAGGCGAGCCGCCTGCTGACGCTCTATACCAACAACCGTGTGGCCGAATTGCAGGCCGCCAACGATCAGGACGGCATCATCGCCATGGCCGACAAGATGCTGACGCAGAACCCCGCCAATGCGCTGGCGCAGAAGATACGTTTGCAGGCTTACCTCACGAAGAAGGATTACGCCAAGGTGATTGAGCTGGGCGAGGCCGCTGCTGCTGCACAGCCTGACGAGACCGAGAAGAGCGACGTCTATTTCATCCTCGGCGCGGCATACAACGCCAAGGAGATGAAACCGCAGGCGATCGAAGCCCTCAAAAAGGTGACCGCCGGCGACAACAAGGCTGCCGCCCAGAAATCGGTCGCAGAGCTGAGCAAATAAATAAAGAGTCGATACGAGATGCCGGAAGTCTGAAAGGACCTCCGGCATCTTTCATTCAGGCCGTTCATTGTCCGATAGATACCGTTTCCTGCGGCAGTTCTGAAAAATGAAAGAAAAATATTCGATTTTCTTTGCGAACAAACGAAAAAGCATTACTTTTGTAACAAATCCTTAAATTGTTTCTTTAAATACATAGCATCATGAAAAAATCTACTAATTCATCGGGGGGGGGTATTTTCGGATACATTGCGCCCGACCTTTCGCAGAGTG
>URRP01000005.1 GCA_900550375.1 uncultured Alistipes sp.
GAATTTGCCTAAAAGTTTAACGTAATTTTCTGAAACAATGAAAAAAACTCTTTTATTTTTAGGAACGATTGCCGTTTCAGCCGTAACGAGCGGCGTAACGGTATGGGCGGTAGACCGCTCGCAAAGCGACAAAATCGAATACATCGAGCGCGAGGTAGAACGTACCCCCGCACTCGGTTCGCACTTCACGGCCTACGAAGCCGATAAATATCCCGACCTGACCTATGCCGCCGAGAATGCGGTCAAGGCGGTCGTGAACATCGAAGCCATCCAGCAGGTCGACGTCTCGTCGGGCTACGGCGGCGGGGCTTACGATCCCTTCTTCGAGTTCTTCGGAATTCCGCAGGGCTACGGACGCCGCGGCGGCGGTCAACCGCAGACACAGGAGCGTCGAGCCGGCGGTTCGGGCGTCATTATCTCCGACGACGGGTACATCGTGACGAACAACCATGTGATCGACGACGCGACCAAGCTGCGCGTGAAACTCAACGACGGCCGCACGTTCGATGCCAAGGTGATCGGCACCGATCCAACGACGGACGTGGCGCTCATCAAAATCGAAGGCAAGGATCTCCCGACCATTCCGTTCGGCAGCTCCGAAGGTCTGCGGCTGGGCGAGTGGGTACTGGCGATCGGCTCGCCGTTCGACCTGCAATCGACCATTACGGCCGGCATCGTCAGCGCCAAGGCGCGCCAGCTGGACGTAATTCCCGATCAGTTCCGCATCGAATCGTTCATCCAGACCGACGCGGCGGTCAACCCTGGCAATTCGGGCGGCGCGCTGGTAAACACGCGCGGCGAGCTGGTGGGCATCAACACACTGATTAAATCGCAGACGGGAAGTTTCATCGGCTATTCGTTCGCCATCCCCGAATCGATCGTCAAGAAGGTCGTCGTCGACCTGAAAGAGTACGGCGTCGTGCAGCGGGCGCTGCTGGGAATTTCCTATCGCTATGTCGATCAGGACTTCATTGACCAGATGGGCAAGGAGACCGGTATCAAGGAGTTGGGCGGCGTCTATGTAGCGACCGTATCGGAAGACGGCGCGGCTTCGGCGGCCGGCATCCGCAAGGGTGACGTGATCGTGGCAATCGACGGCGTAAAAATCGACAACGCCTCGGCCGTACAGACGCAGATTGCAAAGCATCGACCGAACGATAAGGTAAAAATTACAGCAAAAAGAGACGGGGAAGTGAAACTTTTTGATGTAACCCTGCGTAATAAGGCTGGTAAAACGGAGTTAATCACCCGCGAAGCGGTCGACGTGACCGCCGCACTGGGCGGCAAGTTCCGCGATGCAGGCACGAAGCTCTGCCAAGAGTTGGAGATCAAAGGCGGCGTGCAGGTTGTAGGCATCAAGTCGAACGGAATTCTGGCCCGGGCGCGAGTGAAAGAGGGTTTCATCATCACTCACATTAACGATCGCCCCGTATTATCGCTCAGCGATATGCAGCGCATGGGCGACAAGGTAACGTCGATCGACGGTATCTATCCCAACGGTCGTGCGGCCAGCTACACGCTGGTCGAATAACCGAACAGTACGATAGTCTCCCCAAAGGCAAACGCCGCTTTGCAGGAGAGTTCGATTACGATCTGTCGGGATTCCGGGGAAAGAAAGAGAGAGAGTGAAGAGAGGGGATCCCGGGAACCCGACAGGTTTTTCATAACGACGTTTTACCGGGGAGGAGAGGAAGTCTTCTCCCCGCGTCGTGTGAGACAGGATAATGAGATTAGTATATATTAGGTTAAGTTAGAGTATGCGTCAATTAAAAATTACAAAATCCATCACCAACCGCGAGAGCGCCTCGCTCGACAAGTATTTGCAGGAGATCGGCAAGGAGGAGCTTATCACGGTGGAAGAGGAGGTGGAACTGGCCCAACGAATCCGCAAAGGCGATCAGGAAGCGCTCGAAAAGCTTACCAAGGCCAACCTGCGGTTCGTCGTCTCGGTAGCAAAGCAGTACCAGAATCAGGGACTCAGTCTGCCGGACCTTATCAACGAGGGCAACCTCGGTCTGATCAAGGCCGCCGAGAAGTTCGACGAGACGCGCGGTTTCAAATTCATCTCCTACGCCGTATGGTGGATTCGCCAGTCGATCCTTCAAGCCTTGGCCGAGCAGTCGCGTATCGTGCGTCTGCCGCTCAATCAGGTCGGATCGATCAACAAGATCAACAAGGCGTTCGCCCGCTTCGAGCAGGAACACGAGCGTACGCCGTCACCTGAGGAGCTGGCTACGGAGCTGGATCTGCCGCGCGAGAAGGTGACCGACACGCTGCGCGTGGCGGGCCGTCACGTCTCGGTCGATGCACCGTTCGCCGACGGCGAGGACAACTCGCTGCTCGACGTGTTGGTCAATCCCGATTCGCCCAATGCCGACCGCGGTCTGATCAGCGAATCGCTCTCGACGGAGGTCGACCGAGCACTGGAGACGCTCACGGAGCGTGAACGCGACATCATCAAGTATTTCTTCGGCATCGGCTGCTCGGAGATGACGCTCGAAGAGATCGGCGAGAAGTTCGACCTCACGCGCGAGCGCGTCCGTCAGATCAAGGAGAAGGCCATCCGCCGCCTGCGCCACTCGTCGCGCAGCAAGCTGTTGAAATCCTATCTGGGATAGTCCCCGAACAAATAGCGACGGCTGCAAGAGATCGAATCTTGCAGCCGTCGCTATTTTACCGCACGAAGAATCCCGCTCGATCCTTCGGTTCTTGCCGTCCGCCTACCTCTTTTCGCGGCGGACTTTCGGCACTGCGTTGCACTCGGGGCAGCACTCCGGCCTCTTCGCACGCACTTTCTTCCCTACCTGAGGCCCGCGTCCCTGACGGCTCTGCATCTGCGACCAGCGCATGAACTGCTCGGTGGAGAGGATCGATTTCATCGCCTCGGCTTCCTTCATTTTGGCCGCCCGCGCCTGCTCGCGCAGCGCTTCGTTCGAACGCAGATGTTCGAGCACAGTCTCATAAGCCTGCTCGGCCTGCTTCTCGGTGAGTTTCAACTGCGCGGTCATCCGCTCGGCCGCCTTGCGTGCCATCTGTTCGACCGTCGGGCGCTCCTTCGGAACCGCAGTGGATTTATTCTCCTGAGCCAACGCGCTCGTTCCCGCCATCAGCAAAAGTGCCATTACGGCCGTCATCATCTTTTTCATCGTCGTAAGTATTTATAAGTTATACATTGTTTCCGCACCGGCATGAATCCGGTTCATGGAGTATTCCGATAGCAAAGATAGGGCGAAGCCGAAGGATCCGAACCGCAAGGCGGCTCAAACGGCAAAACGGCAGGATCAACCGCCGATGAAGCGGGGCGAACCGACCGCCGCTCCGTCCGATTTGAGCGACGGAGCGTAAGAAACGGCGGGAATCCGTTACCGAATCCCCGCCGAATTCACGGTTGCGTCTCTCGTCCGATTTACTTGACTACGGGCGACTGCACCGTCACGAAGGGACAGCCGTTGCCCTCGCAGGTCGAGACGACACGGATCGCACGGATCGGTTTCGACGGCTGGCGGATCAGCAGTCCGCCCTTCTCCAGCTCGCCGGCACGCTCGAACGTCGTACCGTCGGCACTCAACTCGACGTATCCGGTTGTGAAGGTGAAGCGGGGCAGTTGCAGGTTACCGGTACGCACGGCCAGTTCGCGGCAGACGACCGGTTCGACGAAATCGTAACGAATCCAGTCGCCGCGGCGGCAGGTGCGCGCCGTGCGGGCGATCCCGCGATACTCCTCGGCACGCACATAGGGAAACTGCTTGCTTTCGCCCATCGAGGTGGTGATCTTCACGGCAGGCTGCTGCGTGCGGTAGTAGGCCGGAGCACCCACCTCGGGACTGCGGCCGCTGCGGTAGCTGCTGCGAAAGAGGAAACGTTCGGGATGCTCCGTGCGAATCGGTCCGGTGTAGGGCTGCGGCTGCGAGCCGTCGTCGGTATAGGTCAGCTGCGACCCGTCGTCGACCACGGCGGTCAGCATACCGTCCTTGTAGGTCACACGGGGCGGCATCAGCCGGAAACGGATACCCTGTGCACCCATCTGATCGTAATACGAGCGCAGACGGCGGTAGAACTCGTTCCATTCGCGCACCCCTTCGCTCCAGCCCAGTTCGGCCAAGGCGCAAACGCGCGGAAAGGTCATGTAGTCGAGATAGTCGGGGGTCTCAGGATTGTGCGAGACGTAGGCTTCGCTGAAGAAGGCCCCTTCGACGCCCAGTACATTGGCCTCCTGTGCCGGCGTAAATCCGCAGCGGGCGAAATCGAACGAATAGGTCTTGCGCACGTCGAAGATCGCCGCCCAGTCGTGCCCATCCTCGTGGGGCGACTGGCGCATATCGAAGTAGAAATACTCGCCGGGCATCACCACCGTGCGATACCCCTTCGCCGTGGCATCGAGACAAGCCTTGACGCTCTCCCAGCCGTGAACACGGGTATTGCGGGCCAGCTCTCCGCCCTTGATCGCCTCGTTCCACACGGCGGGACGTTTGTCATTGGCTTCGAGAATACGGGTTACACGCCCCAGAAAGTACTGCTCCAGCGCATGACCGTCGGCCAGCCCCTCACGCGCCATCAGCGCACGGCAGTCGGGACACGTCTCCCACTGGCTCATATCGACCTCGTCCCCGCCGATATGGAGGTACTCCGACGGAAAGAGCGCCGCCAGCTCACCCAGAATATCGGCCAGCAGCCGGTAGTTCTCTTCACGCGAAGCGCACCACACCGAACGGTAGTCGTAACCGGCCGTCGGCCGCAAATCGGGCGTATAGTTGCAGAGGATTTCGGGATGCACGCGCGCGAAATTGCGGCTGTGCCCCGGCAGATCGAGTTCAGGGATAATCTCCACATTGCGCAGGGCAGCGTAGCGGATCAGGTCGCGCATCTCGTCCTGCGTATAGAATCCGCCGTATTTTTCGTTCCACTTGCCGTAAACGGGCATCACAGGCGAATCGCCGCCGCGCCATGCACCGATCTCGGTCAGCTCGGGATGCGATTTGATCTCCAGCCGCCACCCCTCGTCGTTCGACAGGAGCAGGTGCAGTTTGTTGATCTTCAGATGCGACAGCAGATCGATATGGCGTTTCACCCGATCGGCATCCATCCATGTGCGAACCACATCGAGCATCATGCCGCGATAGTGGAAACGCGGCGAGTCCTCGATGCGGCAGGCATCGACGGCCAGCGGCAGGGTAGCATGGCCCGTATAGACCTCCGGCGGCAGCAGTTGCAGCAGGGTTTGCAGGCCGTTGAAAACACCTCCGTAGTCGGCACCGGCGATCTGCACCCCCTGCGGCGTCACCGTCAGCCGGTAGGACTCTTCGTCCAGCGTCGTATCGAACTCCAGACGCAGCGCAGGTCCCATCGCCCATGTACGGCCGTCGAGCCGCTGCAACGGAATGTATTCGGTAACGTATTCGACCAGCGGCTCCAATCCGGGGGCATAAACAACGGGGATTCCCGTCGTGAAGACGAATCGCCCGTCGAGACAGGTCACGCTCTGCGGCCGCGGAATCAGCGCGCCGGATGCCGATCGGGCAGTCGCACTCAGCGTCAAAGCCGCCAGCAGGATGAATAGGGTTCGTAATTTCATTATGTAAGGGATTAGTATATTCGTTTGCATTTCCCGCTCCAAGCCGCGATATCGAGCCGGATGATCTCGGTGCGGGCGAATGATTTTTCGACGTAACGCCGCCCCGACTCCCTGTCGGCAGGGGAGTATTTGGCAAGCAGCAGCTCCAGTGCCGTCCTCCGCTCCTCGGGCAGCAGACCGCAGCGGGCGCGGCAGTCGAGCACGATGCTTTCGTAAGCGGTCGTAAACTGCGCCGGACGCAACGCCGTCGCCCCCACGACGCAGAACGACACCTGATCGTTGCGGTCGATACAGCGGAGCTTGCGCCCACAGGGCGCACAGTGAATATAGATCGAGGAACCGCCGTCCCACGCATAGCTGACCGGAACGCCATAAGCACCCTCGCCGTCGACGAGCGACAAGTAGCCAAACTCACCGACGGCAAGCAATTCGCGGGCGGACATTTCGTCGAGCAGACGGTCTTGCCGCCGGACGGCGGAGTTGTCGTAATGCATCGTTCGGATCTTTTAGTTGACAAAGATAACCTTTTTCGGCGAAAAACCATACCTTTGTATTTCGATAAACGACTATTGCCAATGGAACAGGACAAACGTGCCGCGGCGACGCTGCGGCTGCTGGAGATCATGGACGAATTGCGGGAGAAGTGCCCGTGGGATCGCAAGCAGACCTTCGAAACGCTGCGCGAGAACACCATCGAGGAGACCTACGAGCTGGCGGACGCCATCCTCGACCGCAACATGGAGGGCATCCGCGAGGAGCTGGGCGACCTGATGCTGCACATCGTCTTCTACTCGAAGCTGGGCGCCGAGACCGGAGCGTTCGACTACACGGAGGTCGTGAACGGACTGTGCGACAAACTCGTCTACCGCCATCCGCACGTCTACGGCGAGATTCACGCCGATACACCCGACAAGGTGAAACGCAACTGGGAGGCACTCAAACTACGCAAGAAAAACCGCCGCAGCGGTACGCTGGGCGGAGTTCCCGTCAGCCTGCCGGCGATGGTCAAGGCGCTGCGCATCGGCGAGAAGGCTGCCGGCACAGGGTTCGACTGGCAGAAACGCGAAGATGTCTGGGCGAAAGTCCGCGAGGAGATCGGCGAGGTCGAGGCCGAAATGCGCCGCGACGACCACGAAGCGACGGAAGAGGAGTTCGGCGATCTCTTCTTCGCGCTCGTCAACACCTGCCGACTCTACGGCGTCGATCCCGAAGCGGCGTTGGAGCGCACCAACCGCAAGTTCATCCGCCGCTTCACTTCAATGGAGGAACAAGCTGCAAAACAAGGACGTATGCTCTCCGATCTGACGCTCGACGAGCAGGAATCGCTCTGGCAGGCCGCCAAAAAGGAGGAGCACTGAAGCGGCCGAATGACGGCATCCAACAAAGCGGCGCGGGAGAACTCTCCCGCGCCGCTTTTCTTGTTTCGGCTACATTATCGCACGACGGCTCCCGTCTGCCGTTCGAATTGTGCCTGCAAGTTTTTCATCACCCGCTCGATCGCCTTGTCGGTCAATGTCTGGCTCTTGTCCTCCAGCACGAAACTCAGCGCATAGGACTTCTTGCCCTCCGGCAGTTTGTCACCTTCGTAGACATCGAACAGCGAAACGCTCTTCAGCAGTTTCCGCTCCGTCGCCAGTGCAACGGCGCGCAGCTGCGCGAAGGTCACCTGCCGGTCGACCAGCAGCGCCAGATCGCGCTTCACCTCGGGGAACTTCGACAGTTCCTCGAAGGCGATACGATGCTTGCGCGTGGATTTCACAAGCGCATCGAAGTTCATCTCCAGATAATAGACCTCCTGCTTGAGGTCGAACGTGCGGCGAATCTGCGACGCCACGACACCCATCTGCAACAACTCCTTGCCGCCCAGCCACAGCGACATCCCCTCGCCGAAGAGGTCGCTTTGCAGCGGTTCGCTCTTCAGGGCATAGATATCCAGCCCGAAACGGCGCAGCAGCTTTTCGACAACGGCACGCAGCGTGAAGAACGAAGCCGCTTCGGGTTTTGCGTTCCATGACTGCGGCACGGCGGTACCCGTCACCGCGATGGCCAGCCGGTACTGCTCGGAGTAGGCCGACAACGGCTTTTCCGCATCGCGCGACGCCTCGTCATAAGAGTAGCAGTTGCCGAACTCGTAGAGCTTGAGGCTTCCGTTGCGGCGGTTGGCATTGAGCTGCACGGCCTCCATCGTATTGAACAGCAGCGTCTGCCGCATCACGTTCAGGTCGGCGCTCAGCGGATTGAGAATCTTCACGCAGCGGGCGGCAGGGTAGGAGGTCAGTCCTTCGTAATACGCCTCTTTGGTGAGCGAGTTGGACATGATCTCGGTAAATCCGTTGGCTGTCAGGTAGTCGGCCGCGAGGTTCATCAGGCGATTCCGGTCGGGCTTCGCCGCATAGGAGAGCGTCGAACGGACCTGAAGCGGAATTTCGACGTTGTTATAACCATAGATACGCAGCACGTCCTCCACCAGATCGGCCTCGCGCTGCACGTCCACGCGATAGGGCGGCACGGCCACGCGCCACACACCCTCGTGTTCTTCGAGAATCTTCACCTCCAGCGCGTCGAGAATCGTGCGGTAGGTCTCTTCAGGAAGTTCCTTGCCGATAAGCGCATTCGATCGTGCAGGCGAGAAGTCGAAGACGAAATCGGCGGGTTCGCCGGCGCTCGCCTCGACGATGTCGCTCGAAATCCGTCCGCCGGCCAGCTCCTTGAAGAGCAGCGCCGCGCGTTTGAGCGCATAGACTTGCAGGCGCGGATCGACGCCGCGCTCGAACCGCCACGACGAATCGGTGTTCAGTCCGTGCCGCTTGGCCGTCTTACGCACCCACACGGGATTGAAATAGGCGCTTTCGAGGAAGATATCGGTCGTATCGTCGCCGACGCCCGAATCCTGACCGCCGAAGACGCCGCCGATACACATCGGACGCTCGGCCGAGCAGATCATCAGATCGCGGTCGCTCAGCTTGCGCTCCACGCCGTCGAGCGTCACGAAAGGCGTTCCTTCGGCACAGGTCTTCACGACGATCCGCTTCCCTTCGATCTTGCGGGCATCGAAAGCGTGCAGCGGCTGGCCGAGTTCGAAGAGTACATAGTTGGTAATATCCACCAGATTGTTCTTGGGATGGATGCCCGCCGCACGCAGTTCGTTCTGCATCCATTCGGGCGAAGGACCGATCTTGCAGCCGGTGATCGTCACTCCCGTGTAACGGGGTGCCGCTTCGGGGTTTTCGACCGTCACGCCGATCTCCAGATCGTGATTGTCGACCTTGAAAGCCGATACGTCGGGCCACAACACCCGCGCCTCCGCATCGCCTTTGGCGCGCAGGTAAGCCGCCAGATCGCGTGCCACGCCGATGTGCGAAGCGGCATCGACGCGGTTCGGCGTCAGACCGATGCCGATCAGATAGTCGTCCTCGATATGCAGATACTCTTTAGCCGGCATACCGACCTGCGCTCCGGCAGGCAGCTCCATGATGCCGTCGTGCGACGCGCCGATGCCCAACTCGTCCTCGGCGCAGAGCATACCGAGCGACTCCACGCCGCGGATCTTGCTGCGCTTGATTTTGAACTCCTCGTCGCCCCCGTCGGGATAGAGCACGGCACCCACCGTGGCGCAGAGCACCTTGAGTCCCTTACGGCAGTTGGGTGCGCCGCAGACGATCTGTAAAGGGGCCTCGCCGCCTACGTCGACCGTCGTGACGTGCAGGTGATCTGAATCGGGATGCTCCTCGCAGGTGAGCACCTCGCCCACGACGACTCCCTGCAAACCGCCGCGCACGGTCTCGATCTTCTCGAACGACTCCACCTCCAGACCGATGTCCGTGAGGATGGTCGCCATCGCTTCGGCCGACAGGTCGGCGGCAATATACTTTTTCAGCCAGTTGTAAGAGATATTCATATCGTTTTCAATTTTCTGTTCAGATGAAAAATAACGGACAAAGATACGAATAAGCGAGGGCAATGTCAAATTTATTTGAACATTGCCGAGCGTGAGTATCTTCGGCGCAGCCAAAGATACGAAAAGTCGAGCGCAGAAACAAACATTTATGTTTGATTATGCCGAGACGGAGTATCTAAGGCGAAGCCAAAGTGCGAAAAGTCGCTGAAAAACGATCGGCCCCATGCGAAAAATCGCCGGCCGGCCGTAGATTCGTCATCGGGAACTGCGATTTCCTCCGCCCTCATTTTTATTTTCCGGCGATTTTTCCTATCTTCACCCAACAAAACCTGAAAACTACGTTCCATGTACCGCATTCCCCGCATCGACTGCAACGCCGCGTGCCCCGCATCGCTCGAAGAAGCCTTCGCCCGCACGGTGCGCGAAACGATCGCCTGCAACAACTGGCCGGCCGACTTTCCCTATGCGCCGCAAGTCGGATTCCGCATCTTCCACACGGGCGCCGACCTGCTGCTGCGATTCGACATCGCGGAACGCTGTACGGCAGCCCGCACGCTCGACGACAACGGCCCCGTATGGACCGACTCCTGCGTGGAGTTCTTTTTCCGTCCCGAAGGGAGCGACTCCTATTATAATTTCGAGTGTAACTGCATCGGCACGCTGCTCGTGGGGCACCGGCGCGACCGCAACCATGCAGAACACGCGCCCGCCGAGGTGCTGCGCACCGTCCGACGCCGCGCCGCCTACCCGCACACGCCGCTGCCGGAACGCGAAGGCGACAACCGCTGGACGCTGACGCTCACGATCCCCGCCGCCGCGTTGTTCCGCGACCGGATCGCAGGCTGGGACGGCGTGCGAGGCACGATGAATCTCTATAAATGCGGCGACGACCTTTCACGTCCGCATTACCTTTCGTGGCGGCCGATCGAAACGCCGAAGCCCGATTTCCACCGTCCCGAATTCTTCGAACCGATCGTTTTCGAACCGAAAAAATAATAACCGAATTATCCGATGAAACCCAAGTACATTCTGGCGCTCGACCAAGGAACGACCTCCTCGCGCGCCGTCCTGTTCAACTCCCGCTGCCAGATCGTCGCAATGTCGCAGCGCCCCTTCAACCAGCAGTTCCCGCAGCCGGGGTGGGTCGAGCACAACCCGCTCGAAATCTGGTCGACAGAATCCTTCGTCATGGAGAACGTCGTCAACAAAGCCGGCATCGAATGGGACGAAATCGAAGCGCTGGGCATCACCAACCAGCGCGAGACGACGATCGTGTGGGACCGCGCCACGTCGGAACCCGTCTACAACGCCATCGTCTGGCAGGATCGCCGCACGGCCGACCTCTGCGACACGCTGCGCGAACAAGGTCTGACGGAACGCATCCGTGAAAAGACGGGGCTGATTCTCGACGCCTACTTCTCTGCAACCAAAATCCGCTGGATTCTCGACAACGTGCCGGGTGCACGCGCACGTGCCGAACGGGGCGAACTCTGTTTCGGCACGGTCGATTCGTGGCTCGCATGGCGGCTTTCAGGCGGACGGCTGCACATCACCGACGTATCGAACGCCTCGCGCACGATGCTCTTCAACATCCACACCCTCGCATGGGACGCCGAATTGCTCGACCTGTTCGACATTCCGCGCGCACTGCTGCCCAAGGTGGTTGCGAGCAGCAGCGTCTACGGCACGACCGACTGCCCGCAGGTGCCGGCACAGATTCCGATCGCTTCGCTGGCAGGCGATCAGCAGGCCGCGCTCTTCGGGCAGCAGTGCATCGCCCCCTTCTCGGCCAAGACGACCTACGGCACGGGATGCTTCATCATGCTCAACACGGGCGACAAGCCCCACGCCTCGGCCAACAACCTGCTGGCTACCGTGGCGTGGCAGCTCGACGGAAAGACGACCTACGCGCTCGAAGGGAGCGTTTTCGTGGGCGGTTCAGTGATCCAATGGCTGCGCGACGGGCTGAAACTCTTCTCCTCGTCGGCCGACTCGGAGCCGCTGGCCGCATCGGTCGAAGATACGGGAGGCGTCTATCTGGTGCCCGCCCTGACGGGATTGGGCGCTCCCTATTGGGATCCCTATGCACGCGGCACGATCGTCGGCATCACGCGTGGCACCACCTCGGCCCACATCACCCGAGCGGCACTCGAAGCGATCGCCTTTCAGGTGGACGACGTGGTTCGCGCAATGGCCGCCGATACGGGACACGCCTCAGCCGAGATGCGCGTCGACGGCGGTGCAGTGGCCAACAACCTGCTGATGCAGTTTCAGGCCGACCTCACGGGCGCGCGGATCATCCGTCCCTCGGTGATGGAGTCCACGGCGCTCGGCGCCGCCATGTTCGCAGGTCTGGCCGTTGGATTCTGGCACTCGACCGACGAGATCTGCACGCTGCTCAAACCCGAACGCACCTTCATGCCGAAAGCCGACCCCGACGAGATGGACCGCCGCCGCAGCCTATGGCACGAAGCCGTGCGCCGCAGCCTGCGCTGGACAGAATAAAAAACTTAAAACCGACCGACTATGACACCTGTTCTTGCCGAATTTATCGGAACCGCCGTGATGCTGCTCTTGGGCACCGGCGTCTGCGCAAACGTTCTGCTGACACGTACCAAAGGCAACGCTTCGGGATGGATCGTCGTCATCATCACTTGGGCGATGGCCGTCTTCACCGGCGTAGTGATCGCCGGACCTTACAGCGGCGCACATCTCAACCCCTCGGTCACGCTGGCCTTCGCCGCGACAGGCCAGTTTCCGTGGAGCGATGTCCCGGGCTACGTGATCGCACAGATGGCCGGCGGGGCGGCGGGTGCACTGCTCACATGGCTCTTCTATCGCCCGCATTTCGATCTGGAGGAGAACCCCGACTCCATCCGCTGCGTCTTCTGCACGACACCCGCGATCCGCAAGCCGGCATCGAACCTGCTGAGTGAAATCATCGCCACGTTCGTGCTGATCTTCACCATCTTTTACATTACCGACGGCCACCTCGCCTCGACCGAAGGCAACGTCCCCATCGGACTGGGATCGGTCGGTGCACTGCCCGTCGCATTGGTAATTCTGGTCATCGGCGGCGCGCTGGGCGGTACGACGGGCTACTCGCTCAACCCCGCCCGCGACCTTTCGCCGCGCATCGTCCATGCACTGGTTCCGATCCGTCACAAAGGCGGCAGCGACTGGAGCTATGCGTGGATCGCCTCCGTCGGGCCGCTGCTCGGCGCCCTGCTGGCGGCAGGAGTTCAGCTGCTGATCCGCTCCTGAAAAGAGTTTGTTCACAACGTAAAAGCCGGAATTTCCATTCCGGCTTTTATGCTTGAAACGGGGAGTGCGCACCCGCCGCCGCAGGCATAGTTTTTGTTTTCAGGAGCCATAAACGACAAACCGGATGCGCAATTTCAAACCCCACATCGCCCTGCTGGTGTGCAACATCCTCTGGGCGATGGACTATCCCTTCTACAACATCGTACTGCCCAAGTACGTCCACCCGATGGCCATGGTATCGGGATCGCTGATCGTAACGGCACTCCTTTCGCTCATCCCGCTCATCTGGGAGAAATCCGAGAAGGTGGCGCGCGCCGATATGCACAAACTGATCGGCGCGGCTCTGCTCATAGGCGTGCTGCGCAAAGTCTTCATCATGTACGGACTCTCGATGACGTCGCCCATCGACGGATCGATCATCGACACCATCGTGCCGCTGCTCGTGCTGATCGTATCGGTACTGTTGGGGATGGATCACTTCACGAAACTCAAGATCGCAGGACTCGCACTCGGTATGGCGGGCGCAGTGGCCGTCGTACTGACGGGTATCTCCGCCGCACACACGCACTCGCACCTGTGGGGCAACATCCTGATCCTGCTCTGCGCCTGCGTGACGTCGCTCTATATGGTTTGGTTCAAACGCCTGATCGCCAAATACCGCATCACCACTGTCCTGCGATGGCTCTACTGCGTGGCAGCCGTCATCGCACTGCCGTTCGGTCTGCGGGCGATCGTCCACACCGACTACGCCGCCATCGCGCAACACGCGCTCTTTCCGGCGCTGTTCGTACTGATCGTACCGACCTACCTGCCCAATCTGATGCTCAACTACGCGCTCAAATCGGTACAGCCGACCGTTTCGAGCATCTACACCTATCTGCAACCCGTACTGGCCATCGCAATTTCGGTGGCGATGGGACTGGATAAACTGCATCTCGACACGGTGATCTTCACGCTGGTGATCTTCGCCGGCGTAGCGCTGGTACTGAAATCCTACACCGCACATCCCGACGCGCCCGCCTCGCGGACGCACTGAGAAGCGGCTCCTCTCCTACCGCGAACCGATCCAGAGGAAGATCATGCCGATGAGAATCAGCAGCAGATCGAACGCCTTGGCGCGCAGGTTCCGCTCATGGAACAGCAGCGCGCCGAAACCGAACGAGACGACGACCGATCCGCGGCGAATCATCGAGACGACCGAGATCATCGCATCCGCATCGCTCAGCGCATAGAGATAGCAGAGATCGGCCGCCGACAGAAAGAGCGAGATGAAGGGAATGGCCCAGCTCCAGTGGAACGGAGTCGTGCGCCGCCGGCGCGGTCTCCAGATCAGCAGCACGACCGCCGACATCATCCAGAACTGATAAAAGGTATACCAGCTCTGCACGAAAACAGGGTCGAGCCGGCGGGTGATGAATTTGTCGTAGAGTCCGCTCGCAGCCCCCAGCACGGCGGCCGCGGCGATACAGTAGATCCAGATGTTGTGACGGAAATCAACCCCTTCCCGCCGGCTCGACCGGCTCAGCAGAAACAACGAACCGATCGCCAGCAAGACACCGATCCATTGGTATCCGTTGAGCCGTTCGCCGAAGATCAGCATGGCCCCGACGAGTGTCATCACCGGACGGGTGGCGTTGATCGGCCCGACGATCGTCAGCGGCAGATGCTTGATGCCGAAATAGCCGAACACCCACGACGATAAGACGATGCACGATTTGAGCACGACCATCAGATGCGCGTGTAGTCCGCCTGTCGGACAGCGCAGAGGCGTTGCGTCGAACCATCCCCAGCCGCCGGCCGTCGAGAGGATCGTCGGCAGAAACAGCAGGGACGAAAAGAGGGTATTGAGCAGCAGCACGGGCAACACGGCATTGTCGCGTAGCGCCTGCTTCTTCGCCACGTCGTACAACCCCAGCAAGGCCGCCGAGGTAAATGCCAGCAGCAACCACATGGGCGGCTACATCAGGTCTTCGCCGTAGACGGCCCCGGGCAGATCGTGGAGATTGTAACGCGACGCCATCGACATTCCGTAAGCTCCGGCCGACTTGATCGTCAGCAGATCGCCGCGCACCGAACGGCGCAGAGTAACGTTCTCGTCGAACTGGTCGGTCGATTCGCAGGCCGTACCCACGACCGTATACTTGTCCTTACGGTCGGTTTCGGCCGTGATATTTTCGATATTGTGATAGGAGCCGTAGAGCGCAGGGCGAATCAGTTCGGTCATCGAAGCGTCGACGATGAGCAGTTTGCGTCCCGTGGCGGTCGTCTTGTTGAACAGCACGCGGGTAATCAGTTCGCCGCACTCGCCGACGATCGATCGTCCGAATTCGAAGTGCACCTCCCGATCGCCGACGCGCAGATGGTTGTGGACGATGGCGAACAACGATGCGAAATTGGGAATCGGCTCGTTCTCGGGCATATCGTAATTGATGCCCAGCCCGCCGCCCACGTCGACGAAACGGAACGAGAAGCCCAGCTTCTCGAGGTTCTCGACGATAACGTTGACCTTCTGGCACATATTCTCGAAAACATGCAGTTCGCGAATCTGCGATCCGATGTGCAGATGCACGCCGACGATTTTCAGATGCGCCAGCGATCGGATCTGCTCGGCATTGTCCAGAATCTCTTCGTAGGAGATGCCGAATTTGCTGTCGGCCTGTCCCGTATCGATGCAGTGGTTGGTCTTGGGGTCGATGTCGGGATTGACGCGCAGCGCCACTTCCACCTGCCGGCCCGCCTCGGCCGCCATCGCATCGAGCACCGTCAACTCTTCGATCGACTCGCAGTTGATCGCCATGATCTCCTGCTCGATGGCATAGCGCAGCTCCTTGTCACGCTTGCCCACGCCGGCATAGACGATCGTTTTGGGGTCGAAACCCGCTTCGATAGCCTTCTGCACCTCGTTGCCCGACGCACAGTCGATGCCGACCCCGTAGTCGCGGATGATGGCGAGCAGGCGATCGTCGTAATTGGCCTTGATGGCATAATGTACCTTGTAATTGTACCGTTTCGACTCGTTGACCAAACTTTCGAGAGTCTGGCGTAACAACGCCGTGTCATAGAGATAAAAGGGGGTCTCAAACTCTTTGAGTCGAGATGCGATCTGCCTGCTTAACATAAGAAATTCTGTTTAACCTAACAAGTGACAAAGATAAGTGAAATAGCGCAAAACTGCAAATCCGAAACGACGTTAAATCGTCGGAACAGGTACAACTCCGGCAGATTGCCCTCGACCGCGCAGTCATAGAGCAAAAGCGAGTGGTTTCCGACACCGCCAGCGTGTGCTCCCTGACAAGCAGCTGCCGCACGATCGAATACAGTGTTGACATCTACCTCTAACAATCGGTTCCGGTGCGGCAAGGTAGTCACTTCGTACCAAAGATCAAAACGGCGAACCGACGGCAGCTCGGGTTCCCGAAGGAAAAATGCCGCGGTAGAACGTTCTTATTTTTACTATCTTGAACTAACAGGAGTCAATGACCCGCGCAATCGGAAGGAAAACTTCCGAATCGACTTACAATCCGCAAGGTCAAAAAAAAGAGAAAAAAGCGAATATAATTTTCGTCCCGACGGCCGCTAAACGCCGTTATTTCAGTAAATCGACGATTGTTCCCGCGGCAAACAACAAACTCGCAAGGCCGTTGAGCGTACCGAAAGCGATCCCGATATACTGCTGTTTGGTCGGACCGACAAGCAGGTGTTCCATAACGAGCAGCCCCACGAAGAGTCCGCTGCCGATCCACAGCCACGGAGACCCGGGGCAAAACGAAACGAACCACAGCAGAGCCGCGACACTCACCACATGCAGCCCGCAGCTGATCCAGAGCGCCGTTCGGGGGGTGAACCGCGAAGGGATCGAGTGCAGCCCGTGCGCTCGGTCGTAGTCGGCATCCTGCAACGCATAGATAATATCGAAGCCGCCGCACCATGTCAACACCAGCAGCGCCAAGATGCAGGGTTCGAGGTCGATCCGCCCGGTGACCGCGATATAGGCCCCCATAGGAGCGATCGAGAGCGACAGTCCCAGCACCAGATGCGCCGCCCACGTAAAGCGTTTGCAATAGCTGTACCCCATGATTACAGCCAGTGCAACGGGCGACAGCAGCGCCGTGAGCCGGTTGATCGTCGCGGCACACGCCACGAAGAGCAGGGCATTGACCGCAACGAACGCCAGCGCACGACGGGGCGAAATCACACCGGCGGGAATCTCCCGACCGGCTGTGCGGGGATTCGCAGCGTCGATGCGGCGGTCGGCCCAGCGGTTGAACCCCATCGCCGTATTGCGTGCGAAAACCATACACAGCAGCACCTGCACGAGAGGCACGAGCCACCACAGCGGCGCAGAATAGATCTCCGTCAATGAATATTTCCACAGCGCATAAGCGAATGCGATCAGCGCGAAAGGCATGGCAAAAATCGTGTGCTGGAACTTAACCAGACGCATATAATCAGCTAAGCGTGACATTTCGGGACAGGGATTAGTCCGGCAAAGGTAGACAAAATAGCGATTCGGACGTCCGTCCGATGAAAGAAAATCGCACGCGGCGCCGGAAAAAGCGGCCGGCATTTGGCGGTTTTAAATCCGCATTGTATCTTTGCAAAGGATAAACCGCCCGGAGCATCGGCGCCCGACGAACCGACACGATGCGGTTCCCCATCCGGCCCGCACGGTTCGGAGCGAAAGAGACAAAACAAAGCGCACTTACATGAAGAACATACGCAATTTCTGCATCATCGCCCACATCGACCACGGCAAAAGCACGCTGGCCGATCGCTTGCTGGAGAAAACCAACACACTGAACCAGCGGGAGATGCAATCGCAGGTACTCGACGATATGGACCTCGAACGCGAGAAGGGCATCACCATCAAGAGCCACGCCATCCAGATGGAGTATACCGCACACAACGGAGAACAATACGTACTCAATCTGATCGACACTCCGGGACACGTCGACTTCTCCTACGAGGTATCACGCGCCATCGCCTCGTGCGAAGGGGCACTGTTGGTGGTCGATGCCACGCAGGGCATTCAGGCGCAGACGATTTCGAATCTTTATCTGGCCGTCGGGCACAATCTGGAGATTATTCCCGTACTCAATAAAATCGATGTCGACTCGGCGATGATCGACGAGGTGACCGATCAGGTCATCGATCTGATCGGCTGCGAGAAAGAGGATATTCTGCTCGCTTCGGGCAAGACGGGACAGGGCGTCGAAGAGATTCTCGAAGCCATCATCGCCCGTATCCCCGCCCCCAAAGGCGACGACAACGCCCCGCTTCAGGCGCTGATCTTCGACTCGGTGTTCAATCCCTTCCGGGGAATCATCGCCTATTTCCGCGTTTTCAACGGTTCGATCCGCAAGGGCGAACACGTCAAATTCATCAATACCGGCGCCGAATACGACGCCGACGAGGTGGGCGTACTGAAACTCAAGATGTCGCCGCGTGACGAAATCCGCGCCGGCGACGTGGGATACATCTGTTCGGGCATCAAGAATTCGGCGGAGGTGAAGGTCGGCGACACGATCACGTCGGTGACCAATCCCAGCCGCGAGGCGATCGCCGGATTCGAGGACGTCAAGCCGATGGTCTTCGCCGGTGTCTATCCCGTCGTGGCCGACCAGTACGAAGACCTGCGCGCTTCGCTCGAAAAGTTGCAACTCAACGACGCCTCGCTAACCTTCGAACCCGAGAGTTCACTGGCGCTCGGCTTCGGCTTCCGCTGCGGTTTTCTCGGGCTGCTGCACATGGAGATCATTCAGGAGCGTCTCTACCGCGAGTTCGATATGGACGTAATCACGACCGTTCCCAACGTTTCGTACCGCATCACGACCACCTCGGGCGAAGAGCTGGAGGTGCACAACCCCTCGGGATTGCCCGAAATCACGAAAGTCACGAAGATCGAGGAGCCTTATATTCTGGCGCAGATCATCACCCAAGCCGATTTTCTGGGCAACGTCATCAAGCTCTGCATCGACAAACGCGGGGTACTGAAGAACCAGACCTTCATCACGACGGACCGCGTGGAGATCAATTTCGACATGCCGCTGTCGGAGATCGTCTTCGACTTCTACGACAAGCTCAAGTCGATCTCGAAGGGATACGCCTCATTCGACTACCATCGCACGGGGTATCAGCCCTCGAAGCTGGCCAAACTGGATATCCTGCTCAACAGCGAGCCGGTCGATGCGCTTTCGTCGCTCATCTACGCCGACCACGCCTACGACTTCGGCCGCAAGATGTGCGAGAAACTCAAGGAGCTGATCCCGCGCCAGCAGTTCGATATCGCCATTCAGGCGGCCATCGGCGCCAAGATCATCGCCCGTGAAACGGTGAAGGCCGTGCGCAAGGACGTGACGGCCAAGTGCTACGGCGGCGATATTTCGCGTAAACGCAAATTGTTGGAGAAGCAGAAGGCGGGCAAGAAGCGGATGCGGCAGATCGGGCAGGTGCAGGTTCCGCAGTCGGCCTTCCTCGCCGTGCTGAAAATGGACTAACCGGCATCCGGCCGACACGTCGGGCCGATACCATAAACAGACCCTCTCTATGAAGAAAACCATCATCGACCTCTTCGAGTCGTCGGTCGAACGCTACGGCAGCAAGACATTCCTGCTCGAAAAACGACACCACAAGTTCGAGCCTACGACCTATGCCGAAACCAAAGTGCAGGCCCTCGAGGTGGGTGCCGGACTGGCATCGGCAGGCATCCGTCCCGGCGACAAGATCGCCATCCTCGCCGAAGGCAGCAACGCATGGATCATCTCCGAATTGGGGATGTTCTACGCCGGTGCCGTCAGCGTTCCCCTCTCGGTGAAACTCGAAGAGTCGAACGACCTGCTCTTCCGCCTGCGGCACGCCGAGGTCAAGGCCCTCTTCGTATCGAAACACCAGCTGCCCAAGATCCGCAGCATCCGCGCCGAGCTGCCGCAGATCGAACTCGTCGTCGTTTTCGGGCATATTCCGCTGGAAGCGGGAGAGACGGCCTACGGAACGCTCAAGAAGCTCGGGCGCGACTATCTGACCGATCATAAGGAGGAGTTCCTGAAAATCGGGCAGGCCATCGGCAACGACGACTACGCCACGATCACCTACACGTCGGGCACGACGGCCGACCCCAAGGGAGTGATCCTCACGCACCGCAACTATACGGCCAACGTCGAGCAGTCGCTCACGCGCATCGACATCCCGTCGTCGTACCGCACGCTCATCATCCTGCCGCTCGACCACTGTTTCGCACACGTCGTGGGGTTCTACATCATGATCGCCTGCGGCGCTACGGTAGCGACCGTGCAGATCGGCCGCACGCCGATGGAGACGCTCAAAAACATTCCGGTCAATATCCGCGAGGTGCGGCCGCACTTTTTGCTGTCGGTCCCGGCGCTGGCCAAGAACTTCCGCAAAAGCATCGAATCGTCGATCCGCGCCAAGGGGCGGATGACCGAGTGTCTTTTCCGGCTGGCGTTGAAGACGGCATACGTCTACAACGGCGACGGCTACCGTCGTGGGCGCGGCTGGCGTTTTATGCTGAAGCCCGCCGTAATGCTGTTCGACTGTATCTTTTTCCGCAAGGTGCGCAAAGCCTTCGGCGGCGAACTGCGGTTCTTCGTAGGCGGCGGAGCGCTGCTCGACGCGGAGCTGCAACGCTTCTTCTATGCCGTAGGTATGCCGATGTTTCAGGGATACGGACTTTCGGAGGCGACGCCCGTCATCTCCTCCAACTCGCCCAGACCCCGCAAATGCCGCTTCGGTTCGTCCGGCACGCTGGTGCAGCCGCTCGACTGCCGTATTCTCGACGAAGAGGGACGGGAGATGCCGAACGGGCAAAAGGGCGAAATCGTCATCCGCGGAGAGAACGTCATGGCCGGCTACTGGAAGAATCCCGAAGCGACGGCCGACACCATGCGCGACGGCTGGCTTCATACGGGCGACATGGGCTACCTGACCGACGACGGCTTCCTCTATGTGCTGGGACGCTTCAAAAGCCTGCTGATCGCCTCCGACGGTGAGAAATACAGTCCCGAAGGGATGGAGGAGACGATCGCCGATACGTCGCGGCTGATCGATCAGATCATCGTTCACAACAACCAGAATCCCTATACCGTGGCCATCGTCGTGCCCAATCGCGACGAACTGCGGCAACGTCATCAGGCTACCGGAAACGATCTTGCAGCGTTGGCAAAAGAGGTCATGGGCGAGATCGACGCTTTCCGTTCGGGCGGCGTCCATGCAGGCGAATTCCCCGACCGTTGGCTGCCGTCGGCCGTCGCCATCGTCGACGAGGCGTTCACTGAGCAGAACGGACTGGTCAACAGCACAATGAAGGTCGTTCGCAACAGGGTAGAGGAGCACTTCCACGACCGGCTGGAAGCGCTCTATACGCCCGAAGGAAAACGGCCCGACAGCCCGCAGAACCTCGCTTCGCTGCAAAAGCTGTTGGAATAACCCGATTTTTCGGAAAAACGCGGGAATGGGTCCTCCGATTCATTCCCGCATTGTATTTTTCGCCATCCGCCTGCGGATTCGGATGCCCGCGACCGATGCAGACGATCGAGAAACAACGACGGCAGTCCGGCCGGAATCATTTTTTTCGAAGGATGCCTCAGAAAAAAGCGGAACCCGTTGGATGTTCACTGTTTTTTTATTACTTTTGTCCTGCTTTCGAAGGTTTTCCTTCCAAAGTCCGATACAATTGCGGGAGTAGCTCAGGGGTAGAGCATCAGCTTCCCAAGCTGAGGGTCACGGGTTCGAATCCCGCTTCCCGCTCGCAAAAGAAAATCGCTTCTGTAACTTTACAGAAGCGATTTTCTTTGTTTTACAACCCTTCACGAGAAATTTTTCTTCAACTTTATAAACCCCTTGAACACGCTCTGATTATATTTGTCTGCACAGGTCGTCGTGCATGAGGTACAAAACGCCCAGCCTCGTGAAACGAATTATCTTCGACGCGTACAAATCCCTATCAGCCCTTTCCCGACTGGAGCAATGAAGAAAATCGTTATTGATATAATCCGCATTTTATACCCTTTGTTTTATTGCTTTTTCAGCTCTTCGATCAACCGTGCGACATCGGGCGTCACTCCCTGCCGGCGGAGATCGTCGAATGCCGCTTCGATCAGGCGATGAAGTTCGGATAAGAAATCAGCAGGCTGCGATGCCGTGAGTTTTTTAACGAGGGAGACATAAAGCCGCAGCAATTCTTTGAGTCGCTGCGGAATCACAATCTCGGTAAGACGTTCGGCGGGGTAGTGCAGATAGTGACGAAACGTATTCTCGCCGATACCCCACAAATCGCGAATGATAAGCCAGTAGCAGCGGCTGTGGCACCAGCGGACATCGCCCGCTTCATAAAACAACGAATCGACATAACGGACCAGAGCAATGCGATAAAGGCTGTGCTTCTCTGCAAGCGGCTTTCTCGGCGATTCGAAAAACTGATTTTCAATTTCTTGTACGAAGTTCTTCATACGAGCATATTATTTGGGACATTAGGTTCATAATATGCGCGATCTTGGTTCGCCATGTTTGAGGTCTGGTAAAACGACAAAAGCAACAAAAACTCGCCAAGAACCGCGCATATAACGGCTCTCAGCTGTTCATCTTTGTTGCTTTTAGTTTACCAGACCTTCAGATTGAATAAACAGCTTTTTATAACTCTATATTTTAAACCAAATATAGTAATTTTTTCTTAAAATACAAAATTATATTGCCATCTTTTAACTACTCTGCTCACTGTCAAACTATTTCAAAACCGGATCGGAGTTTTCTTACCATGCGGCAGCAAGGAATATCGCTGCCTGAGGATCGAGGATCTATGCCCACCGAGGACTTTGACAAGAGAAGCGGCCGGCAGCAAGAATCAAAGCCTTACGTATCAGCGATATGTAAGGCTTTTTCATTTTAGGCCGGAGCAGAAAAGAACGCCCCCTTGCCTGAAGCCCGAGAGAATTGCAGGTTCGGCCGTACCGTGCACCGGACGGCTCCCCGCTCGAAAACACGCGTCCCATGCGCGCCGCTCTTTTCGCGCCGCCGCTCCCGCTTTGGCCTCATATTTGAGTCCTCGAGCCAAAGCCGTATCCAGCGATACGTAGGGAATCGTTACGTCAACCGTCGGAACCGATAAAAAACGACAAGATGCTAAAAGGCTCTATCTTCATGTTCATATCCTCCTTCATGGCGCTGTTTCCAGTGGCGAATCCCGTAGGAGCGGGATTCCTCGTGAACGGGTTTCTGTCGGGGCTGGACGAGGATACACGCAAATCCATCATCCGAAGGATCGTCACCGACTACCTGTTGGTCGGTCTGGGAAGTCTGGCCGTCGGACATTTCGTGCTGGCGCTCTTCGATCTGTCGCTGCCGATCATCCAGCTGGGCGGCGGTCTGCTGATCTGCCGCACGGCGCTGCAATGGCTCGGCGACTCCGACGCTTCGGCCGGCCGCGTATCGAAGAAAAACGCCGATCCCATCAGCCTGCGGGCAATCGAATCCCGGATATTTTATCCCATCACGTTCCCGATCAGCATCGGCCCCGGCAGCGTCTCGGTCATTCTCACGATGATGGCCTCGGCCAGTATTCGGGGCGATTGGGTCAGGAGCCTGCTGAACTATACGATCATCGCCGTAGTCATCCTGCTGATGTGCTCGATCCTCTACCTGTTTCTGACGCAGGGACAGAAGATCGTCAAAAAAATCGGCGACAGCGGCAGCATCGTCATCAACAAGATGGTCGCATTCTTCACCTTCTGCGTCGGCATTCAGATCGTGGTGGCAGGCATCGCCAAAATATTTCATCTGACGACGACACTGTAACCGTTCAATCAATCACGCCATGGGGACATAAAAAAGAGAGCACATTAGCAGCCCCTCAAAGCAGGGATATCAAAAAGGACGGCGTGATGCTCTACGACAGCGGAGCCTACAAGCTGGCGCGCCGCCGAAAACTCAACTATGCCGAGATCGCTGAAATGGCACAGGAGTATTTTGAGGATAAGTTTCCGTTTGCAAGTCGCTTTTTTGCCAATGCTCAACGCGATGCCCAAGACGGAGAATTTAGAATGTCTGCATTTAATTTACATCAGGCCACCGAAAACTTTCTGCGGACGATCCCGCGATGGTCTTTATTCTGTACGGCTACAAGGAACACGATCTAGCCTTCCTGATGAACGAGTGCAAGAAACATACGCTGGAGATTTACCGCGCCTTCCCGCAGGACATCGACGAGGAACGGCGCCTGTTCAAACTCCTGCAGGACGCCTACGTACAGGCCCGCTACAACAAAAACTTCATCGTCACACGCGCCGACATCGACGCCCTCGTCCCCCGCATCGAACTCCTGCGCGATATCACCCAAAAGGTCTGCCGCGAACGGATCGACGAATACGGGCGGCTGATGAAAAAATGACCTTCGGCGGTCACGACGGCCGCAGGGTATTCGGGCGGACGCTCCCGAAATCGTGATTCTGCGCGGCTATCCGAAAAGTTTCAGTGCGATTTCGGCGCAGGCTTCGGCGTCGGCCAATGCATGATGATGATTTTCAAGCAGATAACCACACGCTTCGGAAACAGTGTGCAGCTGGTAGTTGGGCAGTCCTTTGAGCAGCCGGCGCGAAGCGCTCAGCGTACACAGAAACCGGTAATCGGGATAGGGGAGTCCATAGAAAGCATGGACGGCCCGCAGACACCCCTCGTCGAAGGGCGAGTTGTGCGCCACAAGCGGCAGCCCCTCGATGTGCGGAGCGATTTCGTTCCATACCGCCGGAAACAACGGAGCATCCTCGGTATCGCCGCGCGTAAGTCCATGAATAGCCGTGGTGAACCCCGAGTAATAGTTGGGATAGGGGCGGATCAGCCGGTAGATGCTCTCCGCCGGCGTACCCTCCCGAACGATCACCACGCCCACACTGCACACGCTCGTGCGCTGCCCATTGGCCGTTTCGAAATCGATCGCGGCAAAATCCCTGATCTGTTGTTTCACGCTCTGCATCTCTATCGAAAGAAGCCGGGGTAGTCCCGGCCTCCGTTGTTTTCTATTTTCAGAAAGTATCCGATTCGCTGTCTTCGTGCGGCCCGCCGAACCCGCAATCTCCCGCTTGCGGAATCCAACTGAAGCACCCTTCGCGCCGCAGCTGTAAAGAAGACCGCGCCGAAACTTAGCGTATCTTCACACAGCGCACCTGCATACCTCCGGCGGCATACTGCAACGCCGCACCTTGGAACGACGAGCCGGCACGTGTGCCGTTGATGTCGAACGAGAAGTCCATCGCATAGGCCTCCTTGCCTTCGCCCGTCGAACTCCAGTAGTAGCCCGTCCACGGAGTCGGACGCACTTCGTTATCGTTCATATTGGTCAGCGCACCGGTGTAGAAACTGCGGCGGCCTGCGCCGGGGAAGAACGCCTCGTTCGTACCGTCGGTCAGCGTAAAGCCGTAATTCTTCTCCAGCTCAGGTTCGATGGCATCCTTGATGCTCAACGCGGCAAACACCTCTTTCGAAGGTACTTTCCACCCCCTCGGACACGGATCGTTGTTGTTTTTATCCGCCTTCCACAACGACGCATCGGCCGTCTGAAGCCAGTTGTAGCCGCTCGCCTCGGTGCCCGTGATGAAGGTCATGGCGTGCGCATTGGCATAGCTCATCACCCCCCGCTCGGAATCCGTCGCGGCATATTCGGTATAGACGCGCAGGTTCTGGCTGTCGTAGATCAGTGCATCGGCCGAATTGGCCATGTTGTAATAGCGCGGCCCGACAAAGGGATCTTTGCGCCCCCACTGGTAGTAGACACCGTAAGATGCGTAAATATCCTCTGCGGAACTGCCCGAAACACCACCCGCACCCAGATTGCGCTTCATCATTACCTCGCCGCCCAGCTCGACCTGCTCCTCGGCGGGATCGAACTCCGCACACCACAGATGCCACGACCACAGCAGGTTGCCGGCCGAATCGAACGCGCCGAGCAGGGCATTGCCGTGACTGAAGAACTCCTTCTTCTTATCGTCGATACCGATGGCATGGTAGAAATAAGCCTTGCCGTCGACCAGCTTCGGAAATTCGATCACTTTGTAAGGCGTCTCCCACATAATCGCCACGCTGGCCGGAGAGAGCGTCGCCTCGGTATCCTCGCCCTTGCGGGTCACGTCGATGCAGTAGCGCGCATTCGACTTGTTGACGATATAGCAATTGGAGGGTTGATCCGTGAGATCGACCACCTCGGCAAGCGAAACATAGAGCGAGGTGGAGACGCTCGATCCGCCCGACGAACGACCCGTCAGATAGACGGTCCCGAATCTGACGTTGGTATTCTCCTCGTCGGCCTGCGTGCTCTCCTCGGGAAAGGTCGTCGGCGCAGTCACGTAGATGCGGCGTTCGTTCATATCGACCGAAACCGACCACCCCTGAGGAACGGTCGTCGGAGAGACCGTCGCGATATTGACCGCCGTAAAGCCTACCGAAGCCGTACCGCCCGGTTCATCGACGAAAGCGCCCCGTTCGTTGAGGAGGAACGAGTAGACCTCGTTGTCCTTTTTACACGACTGAAGCAGCACCGCCGTAACGACGACCAGCCCCACGAAGATTTTCACTGTCAGATTTTTCATTTGTATAAAGCGACTCGTTATTTTCAAAAATATCTGCAAATATACCAAAAAGCAGAGAATAATCCGCTACACTGCCAAATTATTTGTGCTTAGGAATAATTCTTGCCCTCTGCAAGAACGTATGAACGGCCGGAATTAGTATATCGCCGGCACGCTTCCGACACTTAAGTTTCACGATCTTCCGCCCGAAAAGGAAGATTCGAAGAATGCCGGCGGGTAATCCGGCGTCTGCATGACGCCGTAATACGAGGAGGGCGGGATTTCCTGCCGGCACGATTTGCGACAGAACAATACACCTTTCATTCATGCCTTCCTCGCGCTGGTATATGAAAAAAATTAAAATCGAAAAGGGATCGAAACAGGCTCCGGCTCGGTTCCGCATCACCGTCGAAGAGACGGGTCCTTATCTGGTTTACGGACAGCCGCCGCTGGCGCAGCTGTTCATCATGCCCGACGCCGAAGGCGAAAGCTGGTACTTTCAGGAGGGCACGCACTTCTCGACCCAAGCCGAGCCGACGGCGCTGTGCCGCTGCGGCGCATCGAAAAACAAGCCCTACTGCGACGGGGCGCACGTCCACGCCGCATGGGACCCGAAACTGACGGCCGACGACGCTCCGCTGCTCGACGACATCGAACGGATTGAGGGCGAGACTCTGTCAATGACCGACAACCCCAAATACTGCGTCTTCGCGCGTTTCTGCGACGCCAAGGGGCAGGCATGGAATCTGGTCGAACAGTCGGAGAACGCCGAGGCGCGCGAATTGGCGATCCGCGAGGCGTCGATGTGCCCCAGCGGCCGGCTGATGGCATGGGACAACGAGACCGAAACACCCTACGAATTTCATTTCGAACCGTCGCTGGGGCTGATCGAGGATATCGCCATCGGCGCCAGCAGCGGACTGTGGGTACGCGGCGGAATTCCCGTCAGCCGCGAATCGGGCGACACCTACGAAATCCGCAACCGCGTCGTGCTGTGCCGCTGCGGAGCATCGCACAACAAGCCCTATTGCGACGGCACGCACGCCTCGATCCGGTTCAACGACCAGCTCGAAGGAGTTCCTGAAGGCGAAACCGTCCCCGAAAAGGTCTATTGAGCCGCCTCGTGAAGGAGGGCAGAGGGGGGGGGCTGCCGAACCGCTCCTCGTAAAAGAGGCCTGCCGCAAATAGCGGCAGGCCTCTTTTTTCAAACGCGTGAACGCTCAGACTCGGCTTCCTCCTGCGAATTCCTCTTCGGAGGAGCGGAGTTCATTGTTTTTAGGTATTCTCCGTTCGCACGGCACATTGACCTGACACTTGCCGCAACCGAAGCGCGGCGCGTACTTTTCCCGCAGCGTATCGAAATAGGAGCAGCACAAGTGGTGCGATTTCCCCTGTTCGAGCGAGATGGCGTGCGCCGGACAGTTGTACACACAGGCTCCGCACATCGAGCAATAGTCGTAAAGCCCCGTATAGCCGCGTTTCGTGACGGGCAGCGGGGCATCGGTCACGACGCTGCCGAAGCGTCCGCTCACCCCGCGTTCGGTGATGAGTCCCTTGGAGAGGGAGAACGTTCCCAGCCCGCATACGTAGGCCACATGCCGCTCCGACCAATTGCTCGTAAAGCTGAGCGACTTGTCGGTTATCTCGGCATTGGTTCCGGCTTCGAAAACATAGCGGAACGCCTCGCTCGCATAGGGAGCAAAGGCCTTGTACCCGCGCTCGCGGAGCCACCGCTCGAGAAAATGGTTCACCTCCGTGAGAAAAGCCTGTCCCTCCACGCGGGCATAGAGCCAGCCGTTGCCGACCGCCACCGGATCGCGCTTGTTGCCCTCCACGACGAAATCGCTGAACGGCGCAAAGTAGGACACGACACTCACGGCCTCCGGCAGCCACTCCTTCGGCGTGCGGAACAGATGCCCGACGGCTTCCGGCTGTTTCAACGCCTCCCACTCGGGATCGTCGGCCGAGCCGACCTTCACGATGGGGGAGTCGTAAAGCCGCCGCCCGACATCGGACGCCGCAAGCGCCATCGTCTCGCTGACATAATTCCGAGGCGACTCGCGGACATACGCTTCAAGCGCATTTGTAAGCTCCTCAACCAGCATTTTACGAAATTCCCCGCGACAAACCGTCGTTATTTTTTCTCGACAGGCTTCGAGATCGTTTCCCGCATCGCCGTATCGGCCATGACGTTTTTCATCTTGTAGTAATCCATGATTCCCAGATTACCGTTGCGGAACGCCTCGGCCATCGCCAGCGGCACTTCGGCCTCAGCCAGAATCACCTTGGCACGGGCATCCTCCGCCTTGGCGCGATTCTCCTGCTCCAGCGCTACGGCCATTGCCCGACGCTCTTCGGCTTTCGCCTGCGCGATATTCTTGTCGGCCTGCGCCTGATCCATCTGCAACTGCGCGCCGATGTTCTTACCCACGTCGATATCGGCGATATCGATCGAAAGAATTTCGAACGCCGTACCGGCGTCCAACCCCTTGTCGAGCACCACGCGCGAGATCGAATCGGGATTCTCCAGCACGACCTTATGGCTGCTGGCCGAACCGATCGACGAGACGATACCTTCGCCCACACGCGCCAGCACGGTCTCCTCGCCGGCACCGCCGACCAGCTGCTTGATGCTGGCACGCACCGTGACGCGCGCCTTGGCGATCAGCTGAATACCATCCTTTGCGACGGCCGCTACGGGAGGGGTGTTGATGACCTTCGGATTGACCGACATCTGCACCGCCTCGAACACGTCGCGGCCTGCCAGATCGATCGCGGTGGCCATCTTGAAATCGAGCTGAATGTTGGCCTTCTGCGCCGAAACGAGCGCGTGAACGACATTGGGCACATTGCCGCCCGCCAAGAAATGCGCCTCCAGTTCGTTGGGATCGAGCGAAAGTCCGGCCTTCGTACTCTCGATCATCGACGAGACGATCACCGAGGGCGGCACCTTGCGCCAGCGCATCAGAATCAGCTGCAAAAGGCTGATCCTTACGCCCGAAACCAGCGCCGAAAACCACAATCCCACCGGAATAAAATAAAATATCAACCACAGCGCGACAAGGCCCGCAAAGACCGCAATCGCGATAATACCTGCCTGATCCATAATCAATTATCGTTTAGTTGGTAAATTTACGCTGAAGGTTCGTCGGCGACCTTGCGCACGACGATATTGAAATTCTCGAAACCGACCACTTCGACCGTACTGCGCTGGTCGATATAGACATCGGTCGATTTGGCCTCGTATATCTTGCCGTCGATCTCGACCTTGCCCATCGGCGCCAGCCGCGAGACGGCTACGCCGCGGTCGCCCGCCTTCACCTCGTTATCGGGAAACGTCATGCTCGAAGAGTCGATCTTCTGCTTCAGCGAAAAACGCTGCCACGTCTTCGAGCGCAGCGAAAGCACCGTAGCCACGAACGACAGCACGACAATAATCAGGACAACGATGCCGCCCGTAAAGGGCCCGTAATCGGCAAAGGCCGTATAGATGGCGCTTCCATAACAGACCAGCGCGAACAGCGCACCCAGCGAAACGCCCGGCAGCAACACCAGTTCCGCCACCAAAAACAAAACGCCCAATAAGATCAGCAGGATAATGAGCCACATAGGTTGAGAGATTTAATTATGTGAAGATAACTGATTTTTTTGAATTATTCAACTATTTCCGCAATTTTTACCTGCAGCGACGCATTCTGCTGCATCACCTGTTCGGCAACCTTGTCGGCGACAGCCTTGTCGGCAAACGGCCCGACGATAAAATGCTGTCCTGCACGCGATATCTCACA
This sequence comes from uncultured Alistipes sp., assembly GCA_900550375.1. GTDB lineage: Bacteria > Bacteroidota > Bacteroidia > Bacteroidales > Rikenellaceae > Alistipes. The sequence continues at coordinate 30,091 of URRP01000005.1, forward strand.
CTCGCCGGCCACCGCCAGCACCGCTGCGCGCAGCGCCTCGGAGAAGCTGTCCAGCCCGCCGATCTCGACCCGGAACATCGGAGCGCGTCCCTCCTCGGCGGCATCGGCCAGATTGGTCCGCACACCGTCGTTCCACACGACGATCTCGGGACGGCGGAACCCCTTCTTCTTCATCTGTTCCTGCGCCGCACGCGCCTCGTCGAGCGTCCGGTAACCGCCGGCGTAATAGGCATACTTTCCGTCGACTTTTTCATACCCGAGCGGATAGGCTCCCTTGAAAAGATAACCGCCGTTGGTTCGGTTCGTATAGGTGCCGAGCAGAATCCGGTAGATCGTTCCCCGCTCGTACACCGTGACCTCCGGGATCGGGTGCGACGCGTTGTACTTGGCCGGCGTAACGAAGTCGATCGGCTCGTATTCGAGGAACATACGCTCCTCGATGAAGATTTTCGGCAGCCGGTAATCGACGCTTTGCAGGCCGGCAGCCACGCGCACCAGCGAATCGCGCGCATCGGTCAACCCCAATGCTCCGGCCAGCTCCCGCTCATGATCGACGAGCGCCCGTTTCTGGATCAGATAATCGGTCAACTCATCGGCATAGTAACGTCCCCGCTCGGAGGCCATCTGCTGCCGTACTCCGGCCATCTGCTCCTCCGTTTTGGCGAGCAGGTCGTCCCGTCCCAGCTTGTCGAGCAGATAGGCGTAGGCGTAGTTCTTGTTGTCGTAAATCGTGCTCCACGTCTTTTGCAGCGAATCGCACAAGGAGCGTTTGAGCGACTGCAAGGTACGGTAGCGTTCGTAAAGCAGGGCAGCCGGCGTCTCGGCCGTAATCGTATCGTAGGAGATTTTCAGATCTTCGATGGCCGCATAATTGGCCATACAAGCGGCCGCCAGATCGAATGCCGTGCGCTCCCTGCGCTGTGCAGTCAACAATGCGCGGTAATCGATCTGCGGAAGCTGCTCGCGGAAATAGGCGTTATGTACCAGATCGGACACCTGAAGCGAATCGGGCAGGGGAGTGCCTATCGCAGGGCCGGCCGAGGTTCCTGCCGACGGTTTGTTCAAATCCAGATTCGCCAATACCCAATCCTGTTCGACCGTATTGATCCGGTCGGTCAGTCGCCCTCGTTCGGTTCGGATCGAAAAGAGCTGCTCCTCGCACCGCAGAATCTCGGCCGAATAGGCCGCGCGCTGTGCCGGATCGTCACGCAGCTGCCGGCGCACGCGGTTCACGGCCATCGTCACCGAATCTTCGCGAGCCTGCAACACCGCCTCCTCGCGCAGCATATCCATATACTCCGTGTTCTGCTCCAAACCCGCAATACGCGCCGTCACCTCCTGTGCCGAAGCATCGGCGACGCCCACCGCAAACAATACCGCCAAAAGGACAAATCCTTTACGCATTATCTCCACCATTTTAGAAAAAACAACTGCACCAGCCCGAAAATCTCCAGACGGCCCAGCAACATCAACATCGTATCCGAAAACTTCATCACCGCCGGCAAATCGGAATAGTTTCCCAGCGAACTCACCATGCCGAAACCGGGTCCCACATTTCCCATACAGGCCACCGACGACGAAAAACTCGTCTCGATATCCATGCCGCACACCGTTCCCACGACCGTTCCCGCAAGCAGTGCAAGAAAATAGGCCACGATGAAAACCACCGCCGTACCGGCGATCTTGTCATCCAGCACGTTGCCGTCGATACGCACGCGCACGACGGCATTGGGATGCTGCTGTAAAGAGAAACGCAGACGCAAGGTCTTTATTGCCAATAAAAACCGGTCGGTTTTAATACCGCCCGTCGTCGAACCGGCGCAGCCGCAGACGATCGACACGAAGATCAGCAGCACGATGGCCGTCGACGGCCAGACGGAGGTGTCGGCCGTTGCGAATCCCGTGGTCGAAATCAGCGACACGACCTGAAAACCCGCATAGCGCAGCGACCCCGCAACGGTGTCGTACACGCCGTCGAAATAGAGGCTTACGGTTACGACGACGGTTACGATGGCGACGATCGAAAGATACCACCGCGTCACCTCCGAACGGAAAATATTGTTCCGGCGGCCCGTCAGCGTCGCGAAGAGCACCCCGAAATGAATACTGGCCAGCAGCATCGTGACGATCAGGATCATCTCCACGGCTACGCTGTCGAAATAACCGATGCTGGCGTTTTTCGTGCTGAAGCCGCTCGTCGCGACGACCGACATGGCCTGCGTCAGCGAATCGAACCAGTTCATGCCCGCCAGTTTCAGCGCAAGCGTCGAACAGAAGGTCAGTCCCAGATAGATGAACAGCAGGATCTGGGCGATCATCGAAGCTTTGTAATGGTAGTTGTGTTTGGCCATCGACGACAACTCGACGTTGGTCAGCAGTGCCTTGTTCGTCCCCAGCGAAGGGAGGATCAACAACGCGAACATCACCACGCCGACTCCGCCCAGCCATGTCGAACACGCCCTCCAGAAGAGCAGTCCGCGCGGCAGCGCCTCGATATTCTTCAGAATCGATGCGCCGGTAGTCGTATATCCCGACACGCTCTCGAACCATGCGTTGATAAGAGAGAATTCCCCGCCCCACATCAGATAGGGGAACATTCCCACGATGCTGGCCAGAATCCACGACCCGACGACGATGCAATATCCCTCCTTGCTGCTGAGTTGTTCGACACGGTCGACGAAGATGAGCGGAAAGGCACCGAGCAGCGCCGTGAGCAGCGAAGAGAGCAACAGCGGGTAGTAGCCCGAGTCGGTATGACTGGCCAGCGACACACCGGCCGAGAGGAGCATGAACAGCGCCACGACCAGCATGATAATCCCCACATATCGCAATACAACGCTCAGTCTCATCGCTGCTCCTGTTTTGCTTTTTTCGCCAGCTGGACCACATCGTCGATGCGATCCTTCAGTTCGGCCACTTCATCCTTGACTTCGGCCTTGACCTTGAACGGGAGTCCGAAACGCAGGTAATCGCCCAGACTCTTGTTCATCGACAACACCGGACGAACCAGATAGGCCGAAACGAAGTAGTAGAGCATCAACACGATGGCGATCATCACCAGCAGCGAGATCAGCACCGGCGTCACCGCCCGGTAAGCGTTGCGCTTGAGCTGCTCGGTACGCGGTGCCAGCGAACTCTGGGTCGAAATCATATAGTTCTTGATCGAACCGGTCAGCTTGTCGTAGGCCTTCGAATAGGCTTCTGCGTACCAGCGTGCACCGTCGAAATCCATCGTGACGGATTTCGATGCGAGGGTATCCTTCTCTCCGACGAGTTCCAACTTGCCGGTTCGCACCGACGCGCCGCTCTGCGACTGCATCCGCAGAAACTCCTGCGTGAGGTGCTGCACGTTCAGCGCCGAAGCCGAAAGCGTATCGAGATAGGCCTGTTCGACCGCCTCCTCCCGAACGACCTTCAGCGTGCGGGACATCTCGGCGATGCTCGCCATGAGTACCGTATCATAATCGCGCTGCCGGAATACAATGCTGTGCACGACCGCTTTGTTCTGCCGCGCTACGGCATCGAGCATATCCTTGGCAAGCCCCAGATTACGCTCGCTGGCGCGCAAAATCTCCTCTGTGTCGGAACTGACACGCCTGAGTTCGAACAGCGAGACCAGCCCTGCGAAAAAGAGCAGCACCACTACGCTGAGAAAACTCACCAACACCCGTCTACGGATACCTTTCATCGTTCAAATGGAATTATCGTACAAAGATACGAATAAGCGAGGGTAATGTCAAATTTATTTGAACATTGCCGAGCGTGAGTATCTAAGGCGCAGCCAAAGATACGAAAAAGTAACGAAAACTTTCCACTGCAGCGTATCCCCGCCGGTATTTTTCCGCTCCCGCAGCCTCTCCGGCAGCGACAAATCGAAAAATATCACTATCTTTGCGTAGGATTAACCTGTACCGCGCACCATGAACATTCTCGACATCATCGTCTGGCTCATACTGGCCCTTGCCGTGTTCAACGGCTGGCGCAAAGGGTTCATCGGCAAACTCTTCTCTCTGGCCGGTCTCGTCGGCGGCATCTGGCTCGCACTGAGCTACGGCACCCGCTGCGGCGAGGCGCTGCACATGGAGGGTACGACGGCCGTCGTGGCGGGATTTCTCATCGTTCTCATCACCGTGGCCGTCGCGGCCAATCTCATCGGCCGGCTCGTGGGCAAGGCGTGCAGCTCGATCGGACTGGGAGGTCTCGACACGCTGCTGGGCATCTTTCTTGCCCTTGTAGAGGCGGTGCTGCTGCTGGGACTCTCGTTCAAGGGTCTCGACTACTTCGCCCCCACGCTGATCTCCCGCGAAACGCGCAAAGCGTCGAAATGTTACGGACCGGTGATGCGCGTCGCCGACGGGGTGTTCCCCACGCTGGGTGACTACGCCCGCAAATACCTGCCGCAGCCGAAGCAGGAGAAGCCCGCAGAGCAGTCCGAAACGGACGAAAACATATGCAACGTATGAGCGACGAAATAAAAGGAGTCGTCACCCGCGCCACGGGCAGTTGGTACGACGTACTGCATGAGGAGCGCACGATCGCCTGCCGTATCCGCGGCCGTATCCGCCTCAAAGGCCTCCGTTCGACCAATCCGGTCGTCGTGGGCGACGAGGTGGTCTGCACCGAGGGCGGCGGGGAGTGGGTCATCGAACGCATCCTGCCGCGCCGCAACTACATCATCCGGCGCGCCTCGAACCTCTCAAAGGAGTCGCACATTATCGCCTCGAACATCGATCAGGCGCTGCTCGTAGCTACACTCTCGCAGCCCGTGACGGCGCCCGAATTCCTCGACCGCTTTCTGGTGACGTGCGAAGCCTACAAGATCTCCGCGACGATCCTGCTGGCGAAATACGACCTCGCAGCGGCCGATCCCGAAGCTGTGGAGGCTTTCCACGCGACCTACGAAAGCGCAGGCTACCGCGTCGTCGACCTCTCGACGCTCGACGGCACGGGACTCGATACGGTGCGGGCGCTGGTCGCCGGCCGCACGACGCTGGTGGCAGGCAACTCGGGCGTCGGTAAGTCGACGCTCGTCGGCGCGCTCGAACCCGGGCTGGAACTGCGCACGGGGAGTATCTCCGCGAGCCACCACAAGGGGCGCCACACGACCACCTTCTCGGCCATGTACCCCCTTTCGGACGGTGGTTTTCTGATCGACACGCCGGGCATCAAGGGGTTCGGCCTGATCGACATCGAAGATCACGAGTTGTGGCACTACTTCCCCGAGATGATGCGCATCGGGGCCGACTGCCGCTTCTACAACTGCACCCATACCCATGAACCGGGCTGTGCCGTATGCGAAGCGGTCGAACGGGGCGAGATCGCCGAATCGCGCTACGAAAGTTACCTGAAAATACGCGACGAAGATGACAAATACCGCAAATAACCGCCCGCAGGCGTGGTACGATCGGCGTGCCGACTACCTCGCGGGATTCATTACCGAAGAGCGGCAGCGCACGCTGCTGACGGCACTTGCCGGACGGACGCGGTACATGACCCTGCTGGCCGAAAACACCTTCCATCCGCACAACGCTTCGGCGCTGATGCGCCACTGCGACGCCTTCGGCATACAGGAGCTGCATACGGTGGAGACGCTCTGCAAATTCTCGCCCAACGCTTCGATCGTACGCGGGACGGACAAGTGGATCGACGTGCGCCGCCACGGCTCGACGGCCGAAGCGCTCGGCGCACTGCGGGCCGAAGGCTACCGGATCGTGGCCACGACGCCCCACCGCGAGAGCTGCACGCCCGAGACATTCGACGTCTCGCGCGGCCCCTTCGCACTGGTCTTCGGTACGGAGCACGCCGGCATCTCCGACGAGGTGATGGCGGCGGCCGACGAATACCTGCGCATTCCGATGTGCGGACTGGTCGAGAGCCTCAACGTCTCGGCCTCGGCGGCGATCCTAATCTACATTCTCTCACAGCGCCTCCGCGCTCAGGTCGAAGGGTGGCAGCTTCCACCCCTCGAAGCAGCAGCGCTGCGCCTGCGCTGGATGCGGGCCGCCGTGCATGACGCCGACGACATCCTCGCGCGGGAGTTCCCCGAAGAGTAATCCATCCGTTCGAAACGATGAATCCGATTTTACGCAAACAGTTTCTCGCCCACGTAGGGCAGACCTCGCCGTCGCCGATGCTCGTCGAGGTCGAACGCGCTGAAGGCTCGTTCTTCTACACCCCCGAAGGGAAACGCTACTACGATCTGGTAGCCGGCGTCTCGGTGAGCAACGTCGGCCACTGCAACCCGGCCGTCGTGCGCGCCGTGCAGGAGCAGGCGGCGCGCTACATGCACATCATGGTCTACGGTGAAATGGTCGAATCGCCGCAGGTGACCTACGCCGCACGGATCGCCGCGGCGCTGCCCGCACCGCTCGACAGCGTCTACTTCGTCAATTCGGGTGCCGAAGCGGTCGAGGGGGCGCTGAAACTGGCCAAACGCATCACGGGACGCACCGAACTCATCTCCATGCGACGCGCCTACCACGGCTCGACGCACGGTGCGATGAGCATGATGGGCGCTCCCGAGGGCGAGGAGTGGAAGGCGGCCTTCCGGCCGCTGCTGCCCGACGTGCGCGCCATCGAGTTCAACGACTTCGAAGCGCTCGGACGGATCACCCGCCGCACGGCCGCCGTACTCGTAGAACCGGTGCAAGGCGAAGCGGGCGTACGACCGCCGGCCGAAGGATGGCTCGAAGCGCTGCGCGAACGCTGCGACCGCACGGGGGCGATGCTCCTCTTCGACGAGATACAGACCGGACTGGGACGCACGGGAGCGTTGTTCGCCATGCAGAAATACGGCGTCACGCCCGACATCGTCTGTCTGGCCAAGGCCTTCGGCGGCGGGATGCCGCTGGGGGCGTTCGTCGCGGCGAAGGAGGTGATGGACGCGCTGCAAACCGATCCCGCGCTGGGACACATCACTACCTTCGGCGGACATCCCGTCTGCTGCGCGGCGGGGCTGGCGGCCTTCGACTATCTGGTACAAAACCGCGTCGTGGAGCAGGTCGAAGCGAAAGGCGCGCTCTACGAACAGCTGCTCGGCTGCCATCCGCAAGTATGTGAAATCCGCCGCAGCGGGCTGCTGCTGGCCGTCGAACTGGGCGACGCGGCCAAACTTTACCGCATAATGGAACTTTTCAAAGAGGAGGGAATCCTGAGCGACTGGTTCCTCTACTGCGACACGGCGTTCCGCATTTCGCCGCCGCTGACCATCTCGGAAGAGGAGGTACGCGACTCGGCCCGTATCGTCATCGAGTGTCTGGACAGGCTGTAAGAACGTCCGCTGCAAACGAATAAAAGCGCCGTGAAGTCAGCTTCACGACGCTTGTCCGATCCGTCGATCGCCGCGGGCGCATTCCTACCTGCCCTCCGCGAAGCTCTTCAGCAGCGCGATCTCCTCCGGCCAGCGGCTCTCGTCGGGCGTCTCCAAAATGAGCGGAATACCGTCGAAACGGCTGTCGGCGGCAATGTAGCGGAAACATTCCAACCCGAGCATCCCCTCGCCCAGCGGCGCATGGCGGTCGACGCGACTGCCGACCCCCTTCATCGCATCGTTGAGATGCATTCCCCGCAGGTACTTCATCCCCACCACTTCGTCCAGCTCGCGGAAGGTCGCCTCGCACCCCTCGCGAGTCGAGAGGTCGTAACCGGCGGCGAAGGCGTGGCAGGTGTCGATGCAGATCCCCACGCGCGACTTGTCCTCCACGCGCTCGATCAGATAGGCCAGCTGGTAGAACGAGAAACCGAGATTCGATCCCTGTCCCGCCGTATTCTCGATCACGGCCGTAACGCCGTGCGTGCGGTCGAGCGCCCGATTGATCGACGCGGCGATGCGGTCGAGCGACTCTTCGGGCGTGATCTGCCGCAGGTGGCTGCCCGGATGGAAGTTGAGCCGGTCCAGCCCCAACGCCTCACAGCGCGCCATCTCCTCCTCGAAGGCGCGGCGCGACTTTTCGAGCGCCTCGTCGTCGGGATGGCCCAGATTGATCAGGTAACTGTCGTGCGGCAGGATCTGCGCCGGCGTATAGCCGCACTCGTCGCAGGCGGCGCGGAAGGCCGCGATCTGAGCGGCAGTAAGCGCCGGGGCGCTCCACTGCCGTTGGTTCTTGGTAAAAAGGGCGAACGCCGTCGCCCCGATGGCACGGGCGTTGCGAGGTGCGTTCTCGACACCTCCCGCTGCACTCACATGTGCTCCGAAGTATTTCATAACAGCTCTTTTACTGACAAATATACAGGATTTTCTGAATAATTTTATATTTTTGCAGAAAATAAAATCGCGCATGAAAAAGTTTACGATACTCCTTCTGACGACGGTTATTCTGTTCACAGGTCCCGCCGTCGCGCAAATTTCCATCGACCGCGTGGGACCTCAGTCCGAAAAAGTCAGCTTTATCGACTCGATTCGCCGGCAGCAGGTCGAACGCGACGCCTTCTCGCTGGCCAAGTACCGTGCCGAACGAGCCGCCATCCGCAAGGAGCGCAATTACCTCGAGATTTCCGGTTCGGTGCAGGGGACGCTCACCTCGTTCAACGACCCGTGGATCGAAGTATCAGGCGGTGACAACTCCATCGCAGCGATCGGAACCTTCTTCTTGGATCATATCTTCACCAAGGACAAATTCTCGATCGAGACCAAGGCGAGCGCCAAATTCGGCTACAACCGCATCAAGGCCGTCCCCGAAGGCGAGGAGGGCGAGGTCGGCATCTGGTACAAGAATCAGGACGAGTTCTGGGTGCAGACCGCCCCGTCATTCAACTTCTCGAAAAACTGGTCTTACGGCGCAATGCTCAAATTCCGCACCCAGTTCGCCAACGGCTACAAGGCCCGCACGCAGCAGAAGGAGATTCACCGCAAGAGCACCTTCATGTCACCGGGGTATCTCGACCTGTCGGTCGGTCTGACCTACAACTGTCCCAACAAGAGCTTTCCGATCAAAATCAATATGTCGCCGGTAGCCCTGAGCGCCGTCTTCGTCGAAAGCAAGCAGATCCGTGAAAATTTCGTCTACGACTTCAGCGAAAAGAACCGTGAGGAGGACAAACGCAAATACGTCGAACCCTACGGCGTGCCGTCGAACAAATCCTCGAAGTACGAAGGCGGTTCGTCGATCCAGATCGATTTCGACCGTAAATTCGGCAAACGCGACGTGCTGCGTTACCGCACGACCTTCTTCTCGTTCTACGGCTGGATTTCGAACCTCGGCCAGAAAAACAAAGTCTCGAATTTCCACGACTACATCGCTGCTTACAGCCAGTGGGAGGCCGACGGAAAGGATCAGGAGACCAAGCCGACGCTGCCGATCCACCCCACGATCCGCTGGGAGAATACGCTCGATATCAAGGCGACGAAATTCCTCACCACGAGCATCTATTTCCAGCTCTACTACAACCGCGCCCAAAGTTATGAGGTGCAGACCCAAGCCATCCTGAGCGTCGGCCTGAGCTATACCTTCCAGAACAAGCCCAAACCCAAGAAATAAGCCGCAGTGCATCATGTATAAAAACTCTCGTTCCACCGTTCTGCTTCCGCTCATCGTCGCAGCAGCAGTCGCTCTGGGCATCTTCCTCGGACAATTTCTGGGACGGTCGTCGGCCGAATCCGACATCAAGGGCATCCTGCGCTCGCTGGCACTGCCGCAGAACAAAGTTTCGCAGACGCTGTCGCTCATCGAGACGCAGTACGTCGATTCGGTGGCCATCGATTCGCTCGTCGAACGGGCGCTACCTGTCATCGTCTCGGAACTCGACCCCCACTCGGTCTACATCCCCGCCTCGGAGCTGGCCGAAGTCAACGAACCGCTCGACGGGGAGTTCGACGGCATCGGCGTGGTCTTCAATATGGCCACCGACACGGTGATCGTCCTGAACGTCATCCCCTCGGGACCGAGCGACAAGGCGGGCGTCGTGGCCGGCGACCGCATCGTGCGCATCAACGATTCGCTGGTGGCGGGACAGCAGATCGCCCAGCGCGAGATCATGCGCCGGCTGCGCGGCAAACGCGGCACGGAGGTTCGGCTGGGACTCGAACGGCACGGCATCGACGAACTGGTCGAGGTGACGGTCGTGCGCGGCAAAATCCCGATCCGAAGCCTCACGGCGGCGCTGATGCTCACCGACGACATCGCCTTTGTCAAGCTGGATCAGTTCGCCCGCACCTCCCACACCGAGCTGTTCGAAGCGCTCGCAAGGCTGCGATCGGAGGGGATGCGCAAACTGATCCTCGACCTGCGGGGCAATTCGGGCGGATTCCTCGATCAGGCGATCGAGATCGCCAACGAATTCCTGCCTACGGGCAAACTGATCGTCTACACCGAAGACCGCAACCACGAACGCATCGATCAATACAGTGACGGCGCGGGCAGCGCCACCGACCTCGATCTGGCGGTTCTGATCGACGAGGGGAGTGCCTCGTCGAGCGAAATTCTGGCCGGAGCGTTGCAGGACAACGACCGCGGGACGATCATCGGCCGCCGTTCATTCGGCAAGGGACTCGTCCAACAGCAAATCCCCTATGCCGACGGTTCGGCACTGCGGCTGACCGTCGCCCGTTACTACACCCCCACGGGCCGTTCGATCCAGAAACCCTATACCTCGGGCGACGCCGACAGTTACGAGGCCGACATCTGGAACCGCTACCGGCACAACGAATTCTTCTCGGCCGACTCGGTACGGTTCGACGACTCGCTGCGCCGCGTAACGCCCGGCGGCAAGGTGGTTTACGGCGGCGGCGGGATCATGCCCGACCTCTTCGTGCCGCTCGATACGACGGCGTTGACCAAATATTTCATCGAGGTATCGGGGCGCAATATCCTCTACCGCTACACCATCGAATACGCCGACACCCACCGCAAGAAGCTCAACGCCGTAAAGACGGCCGCCGAGCTGAAATCCCTGCTGGAGAGCGACAAAGGATTGGTCGACGATTTCGTCCGCTATGCCGCCCGCAAGGGCGTGGCCCCGCGTTATCGCGACATCGCCCGTTCGCGGCAACTGATCGAGGCACAGCTCAAGGCCTACATCGGCCGCAATACCTCGCTCGAAGACAGCGGATATTTCCTGAGCATCTACCCGGAGGACGAGGTGATCATGCGCGCTATCAAGGAGCTGGAGCATCCCACGATCCCGACGGTGAAGGCAGAGACGGCGGTGAAGGCGGCGGAGACCGCCGCACAGGAAGAGCCTGCGGAGGAGGTGTCGCATGATTAAGCGTATCGTCGGGCGGCTGGCCGCCGCTGCGGTCCTCGCAGTCATAGTTTTCACCATTCTGGGATACGGCACCTATGCATCGTTCATCGAGCAGGATATTCCACCGGCCACAGCTCCTGTTACGGCATCCGGTCCGCAGCCTGACGCCGAAGCGGCCGTCACAGCTGAGGAGACCGTCACGGTCGACACACTCGCGGTCGAGAGACCGGCCTCCGATTCAACCTCGATTCCGACAGAGCCGATAAGCCGTTAAAATAAAAAGCTGCAACCGGAAAAAGAGTTGCAGCTTTTTTCATCACGAATCCGCTTACTTGCGTTCCCGCCCGAAACGCAGGCCGACGCTCAAGCCGAAGGGAAACTGATCGCTGGATATGTATTTCTGAGGAATTCGCGTGAAGATATGGCCTATTCCGGTAAAGGCCACATCAGCATACAACCCGCGCGTCAATCGCACATAAGCACCCAATCGGTAATTGAATAGGTATGTCCATAGCGTCAACGGATATTGTTTATATACCCAAGTTGGATCGGAATCATATCGCTGTGTTTCAATCTTAATAAGATTTTCTCGTTGATCGCCCCAATCGAAACGGTGATAGGTCGCGCCAAGCCCGATATCGATATAGAAAAAGGTTTTCAAACGACGACTGTAACCCCGTATCTCAGCTTGCGAACCGAAAGCGATCGCCTGGTGGTCGTATGTTTCAACTGTAGGGTCAGGATCCCAATAGGAGCCGCGTGTCGGCTGGGTCGAAAGATACCGAACGAAAGCTCCCACGCCGATACGATTGTTGCGGTTCAAGATACGCATCGCCGACGCATCGACCGACCAACCACCAAGAATCGTACTCCACGAAGCTCAGTACAACATCCGCTGCTGCGGAACTTCGTTGAACGCACGGCCCCGCCACGGCTGCCAACCCTTGCTCTTCCCCCTGTAAAGCATCCGCTCATCATTGTCGGCGCTTATGACATACTCTACTCGACGGCGCGGCACGAACAGCAGCAGCGAATCGCCTGCCGATACCGCACTGTTGTAGAACAGACTGTCACCCTTGCTCTTCTCCCAAAGAACACGTCCTGCAAGCGGATTTTTGCCGCGTAACACAATTACATTCTGCGACTTGCATGGAAACAGACCCAGAAGGGTGAAAACGGATAATAACAGAAATCGTCTCATTTATAAAGGTTTTAGGTTTTAAGGTTCTGGTGTAATCCCTCTGCAGAACGCGGTTTCGGACCGAACGGCTAAAGGGAGGGAGAATCGAGGCCGCCTTCGCGGGCGAACTCCTCGACCGAACGGATATAATGAGCGATCGTCTCGTCCATCGAGACATAGGATTTGCCCCCGGCGGCATTCTTGTGGCCGCCGCCGTCGAAATACTTGCGGGCAAAGAGATTGACGTCCACCTCGCCGCGCGAACGCAGCGAAACACGGATGAACTTGTGGTGGCCGAGGAACATGGCCGACATCTTCATCTTCTTGATCGTCAGCGGATAATTTACGAAACCCTCGCTGTCGCCCTGCTGAAACCGGTAGCGGCGCATCTCGGACTCGGTGAGCGACATATAGGCCACCGTACCCCCCTGAATGATGTTCATCTTGCGGTGGATGGCATAGCCGAACAGACGGGCACGGTCCTCCGTATATCCGTTGTAGACGTCATTATGGATGCGGGGGATATCGATCCCCTTTTCGAGCAGCACCGCTACGGCGCGGAACAGGTCGGGGGTAAGAAACGAAAAGGCGAAATTGCCCGTGTCGGTCATCATGCCCACATAGAGCGCTTCGGCCATCTTGCGGGTAATGACCTCCGTGCCGCAGAGCTGCTCGATGATGCAGTAGAGCAGAAAACAGGTGCTCGACGACCCGGGATAGGAGAACTGAAGATCGAACCCGTCGTCGGGCGAGAGGTGGTGGTCGATCAGCACGCGGCGCGCGGCGGTATTTTCGGCCAGCGCGTCGCTGAGCGCCTCGAGCCGCGACAGGGAGTTGAAATCGAGGCAGAAGAGGATATCCGCCCCGCGGATGGCTTCGAGCGCCTGCTCGGGCGCGAATCGGAAGATCACCACTTCGCGGATGTCGGGCATCCAGTCGAGAAAATAGGGGTATTTGTTGGGGACGATCATCGTCACCTCATGCCCCATCGCCGCGAGCACTTCGCGCCATGCCGTCGAGGCCCCGATCGCATCGCCGTCGGGATTGGTATGGACGACCAACACGATCTTGCGGTGAGGTGCGGCAAGCAGTTCGCGAAGCGCCCCAATCTTTTCACTGTCAATCTTCATCGCTCCAAAGATAGCAAAAGGATCGGAAAATTCCTACTTATCCGTGATTTTCTGCTTTTCATAGCTTTTGCACCACGGCGCGATCCCGCAGGTCGCACATTTCGGAGCTCGCGCCGTGCAGACGTAACGGCCGTGGAGGATCAGCCAGTGATGGGCCACGGGCAGCAGATGCGAAGGGATATTCCGTTCGAGCTGCAACTCGGTCTGGAGCGGAGTTTTGGCGCCGCGCGTAAGGCCGATGCGGGCCGAGACGCGGAAGACATGGGTATCGACGGGCATCACCTCCTTTCCCCAGATCACGGCCCCCACGACATTGGCCGTCTTGCGCCCCACGCCCGGCAGCCGCTGCAAAGCGTCGAGATCCGACGGCACCACGCCGCCGAACTCCGTGCAGAGCATCCGCGCCATGGCAGCCAGATTCTTCGCCTTGTTGTTGGGATAGGAGATGCTTTTGATGTAGGCGTAGATCTCCTCCGCCGTAGCCTGCGCCATCGCCTCGGGCGTGGGATAGGCCTCGAAAAGCGCCGGCGTCGTCATGTTGACCCGCTTGTCGGTACACTGCGCCGAGAGGATCACCGCCACCAGCAGCTCGTAGGGGTTCTTGTAGCGCAACTCGCTCTCGGCCACGGGCATATTGGCCTCGAACCAGCCGATCACACCTGCATAACGTTCCTTCGATGTCATAGTCTTTATGGTTTGGGCCGCCCTCGCAGCCATTTCTTCACCAACAGGCCGTATCCCGCCGCGTCGAAGGCAAGGTGCGGATGACGCCGTACATCACCGCTCCAGCGGGCCAGATACTCCGCCGTCGTACCGTCGCGCGACAGCACCCACAACGCCACGCGCATACGCCGCCGCAGCAGCGCCCGCACGTGACGCCCCGTCCCGTAACGGGCGTCGAACCAGAGGGAGATGTCGCACAGCGAGTCGCAGAAGGCGATCCGCCCGCGGTAGGCGCCGCTCTGGCTGACACTCTCGGGCAACATACGGTGGACGGCCGTCACGGCCTCCGATGCGGCGATGCGGCTGCACGCCGCGAACCAGATCCACATCGGCGTGTCATCGGTCAGCCACTCGGGATGCTCCTCCGGCCGCACCTCGGCATAGTAGCGCAGGATCAACTCCCGCCGTGCGACGGCCGTGCAGTTCTCGACCGTGTTGTCGAACAGCAGCCGGTCGAAATCGCAGAAGAGTTCGCCGGCAGGATAACGCTGCCGCTCGCCCGTCGCCTCGAACCGCCGCTCGGAGCGGGTACAGCTCAACCCGCAGGCCGGATCGGCCTCCAGTGCCTCGACCTGCCGTTGCAGCTTGAGCGGGTCGCACCACCAGTCGTCACCGTCGCACATCGCCACGTAACGGCCCCGGCAAGCCTCGATCGTGCGCCGGTAGTTGGCGCGCATCCCCACGTTGACATCCCCCGTCACCAGCCGGATGCGGTCGGGATAACGCGCGGCGTAGTCGCCGCAGATCGCCGCCGTATCGTCCGTACTGCAATCGTCGCTCACGACCAGCTCCACGGCGAACGTCGTCCGCTGCGCGAGCACCCCTTCGATCGCGCGGGCGATGTAGGGCGCGTGGTTGTAGGCGGTCATGCAGACCGATACGAGGGGTGTTTCCATCGTTATACTTTCGTCAGTTTGGCGAATTTCGCAAGCAGGGTCTTCTCGCCGTACTCCTCGAAAGCGACGACCAGTTTATGGTCGGCCGCCAAGGTCTCGATACGCACGATCCGACCGCGCCCGAACTTGGGATGTTCGACCTGCTCGCCGACGGTATAGCCCGATGCCGCAGCGTTTCCTGCGGCGGGCGCCGCACCGGCATTGAGCCGCCGCAGATTCTCCGGTGCAACGGGGCGTTGCAGCGCAGGGCGCCGAAAGGCGGGGTTCGCATCGCCCGCGCCGCTGCCCTCCGGCCGCGAAGCACCGAAACGATTGCCGGAGCCGCCCGAGCCGGATTTGGACGAATACCCTCCTCTTCCGCCGAACGCCGGTTTGCCGCCGGCACCGGCCGCCCGCTGCTGATAGCGCACGTCGAAACGCCGGCGCAGCTCTTCGAGCGCCGTGCGGCCGCCGGCTGCGGCCTCTTCGCGCACGGGCGTCTCGTCGGCACCGACCGCGCCGTCGAGATAGCGGGGGTCGATCTCGCGCAGGAAGCAGCTCGGACGCGAGAACTCCATGTTGCCCCACTTGAAACGCATCTCGGCATAGGAGAGCACCGCACTGCATTTTGCCCGCGTGAGGGCCACGTAGAACAGGCGCCGCTCCTCCTCGAAACCCTCGGGCGACTCGGCGGCACGCTGCGACGGGAAGAGGTTCTCCTCCAACCCGACGATATATACATATTTGAATTCCAGACCTTTGGCCGAATGGACGGTCATGAGCGTCACCTTGTCGTCGCTGCCCGCATCCTCCTTCTTGTCCATATCTGTGGTGAGCATCACGCTCTGCAACCACTCCTCGACGGTCGCCTCGGCAAGCTCCTCGCCGCCGCGGATCTCGGCGTCGCGCTGCTCTTTGAAAAGCTGCATCGAGTTGAGCAGCTCCTCGATATTGTCAAGCGCCGAAGCGGCCTCGGGGGTATTCTCCTTGCGGTAGACCCCCAGAATACCCGAACGCGCCGCTACCTCCATACCGAAGTCGTAAAGCCCCTTTCCGGTCCGTTCGAGCGACAGCGCGCGAATAAGCGCCACGAACTCCGCGACCTTGCGCGCAATGGTGCGCTGCACGGGATCGCCCGCCGGCTCCGCCACCAGTGCATCAACCGCTTCCCACATCGACGTCCCGTTCGCTGCGGCCAGTTCGGCGATACGCAGCACGGTCGTCTCCCCGATGCCGCGCGCCGGATAGTTGACGATGCGGCGGAAGGCTTCGTCATCGCGCGGATTGATAATCAGCCGGATGTAGGCCAGCATATCCTTGATCTCCTTACGGTCGTAAAACGACGCTCCTTTGTAGATACGGTAGGGAATACCGCGGCGGCGCAGCGCCTCTTCGAGCGCCTGCGACTGGTTATTGGTACGGTACAAGATCGCCGACTCATTCCACGCATCACCCGACGCACGCACCCGATCGCGCAGCTCCTGCACGACCAGTTCGGCCTCTTCACGGTCGGTATAGGCCTTCAATATCTTGATCTTCTCGCCCTCGTCGCCCTCCGAGAAGCACTTCTTCTCCATGCGGCGCGAATTATGAACGATCACCGAGTTGGCCGCCTCGACGATCGTGCGCGTCGAGCGGTAGTTCTGCTCCAGCTTGAAGACCTTGGCCGAGGGATAGTCGCGCTGGAAGGAGAGGATGTTCTCGATCTTGGCACCGCGGAACGAGTAGATCGACTGCGCGTCGTCGCCCACGACGCAGACCTTGCCGTGATGCTGCGACAGCCGGCGGATGATGATGTACTGCGCATAGTTGGTATCCTGATACTCGTCAACCAGAATATATTTGAACTGCTTCTGATAGCGTTCCAGCACGTCGGGACAGTCGCGCAGCAGGATGTTGGTCTGCAACAGCAGGTCGTCGAAATCCATCGCGCCGTTGTGCTTGCAGCGCTGGCAGTAGACGTTGTAGATGTTGCCCAGCTCGGGAATCTGCGCCCGCCGGTCTTCGGTAGCGTGCGTCGAATTGGCCAGATAGGCCCCGGGGGTGACCAGCGCGTTCTTGGCCTGCGAGATGCGCGAAGCCACCACGTTGGGTTTATACTTGTCGTCGGGAAGGTTCATCTCCTTGACGATGGTCTTGATAAGGTTCTTGGCGTCCGATGCATCGTAGATGGTGAAATTCGCGGGAAAACCGATCCGGTCGGCTTCGGTACGCAGGATGCGGGCGAAAATCGAGTGGAAGGTGCCCATGAAAATTTCCCTGCTTTTCCGGCCGGACACCATCTGCCGGATGCGTTCGCGCATCTGCTCGGCAGCCTTATTGGTGAACGTCAGCGCCAGAATGCTCGTGGGTTCGACGCCTTGTTCGATCATATAGGCGATGCGCGAGGTGAGCACACGCGTTTTGCCCGAGCCGGCTCCGGCGATGATAAGCGACGCGGAGTCGTAGGCTTCGACGGCGGCGCGCTGGGCGGGGTTGAGCCCCTGTAATATCGGTGATTCCATCTGTTTCGTACTTGTCGGACGACAAAGTTACGAATTTTTCGTATTCCCGCCTATGAAAAGCCGAAGAAGCGGGTCAGCTATTTTTCATTCAGACGTAGAGACGGATCTGATGCAGCAGCGTGGCGGTGAAGAAGAGACCGATCAGGATGCAGAGCAGGATCAGCAGCCCGTTGAGCGCCCGTGCATCGGGCTTGGTGCGCAGTTCGCGGTTCTTGGCGATGTATTCGCGGAAGAAGAGGTAGAGCGCCGGCACGGTCGAAGCGGCCAGCAGGAAATCCTCGGGGATGCCGAAGAAATAGACCTTCGCCAGTCCGATCAGCGCCCAATGGCAGAGGAAGAGCACCAGAAAGATGTTGATGCGGCGCGTGAAGGCCAGCATCAGGCCGATGGTGAAGACCGCCACCGAGCAGGGCATCACGGGCATCGTCATCATCGGGAACGACAGACCGCGCGCCAGCGAGAAGAGCGGATAGGCCAGCGGCATGAGGTAGAGCAGCAGCGCGAAGCCGTTGGGACGGCCCGTGCGTTCGAACCGTGTGAAATCGGCGTAGAGGTCGTAGAGCCAGATCGCCGCCATGATCCCCCAGAAGAGGGCCAGCACATTGCTGTAACTGCGCTCGCCGCACCAGACGAGGTAGTAGACGACGGCGATCCATGCGTTGAGACCCGCCAGAAAGAGCTTCATGGCCCGTTTGACGTTTCGTGTCGGGCGGAGGTAAAGCAGCACGGTGAGCAGTGCCGCCAGCAGCACGATCGCGATCTGCCACGGCCATGTGGCGGCGTTGTAACGGGCGATGGTACTCCAGAAAATCTCCATACAAATCAGACTTTACGGGGTTTATGGCGCCGCGTGAGCGAGAAGGCGCGGCGGCGGAAGAGGATAATCGGCACCGTCGAACCGACGGCCAGCATGAAGACGACACTGACAGTGACGGTCGCATTGAGCAGAAACGCATCCATATATTGCCGCGCCGCATCGCTCTCGGCGGTATGCTGCATGAGCATAATCAGAGCGAAGACCGTTTTGTAGGCGTAGATGCCCGGCACCATCGGCAGCAGGGCGGGAATCGAGAGGACGGTGGTCGGACAGTAGATCCGTCCGCCGAGCCAAAGGCTTCCCAGCCCGATGAGCAGCGAGGCGCAGAGCGTCGCCGTGGTGATGTCGAGTCCGACATAGGTCATCAGACAGAAACGCAGGGCGTGTCCTGCGGCGGCCAGCAGGGCGATCGGAGGAAAAGCCCGCAGGGGCGGGTCGGAGATGGCTCCGAAGCCGATCGCCGCAACAGCGGCGAAAAACCCGTCGACGAAAATATCCGCAGCGATCATAACAGACTTCCTTTCACCATTAACAGGGTGACCGACAACCCCACCGCAATACAGAGAATCAGCAGCAGAGCGCCGATCAGACGGCTGCAGCCGATCAGCACGTGCCCTTCGACGATGTCGATCACGCCGTTGATAAGGGGCACGCCCGGCACGAGGAACAGCACGCTCGTGGCGATAGCCGTCTCGGCCGTGCAGTCGAAGCGCAGCGCAGCCGAAGCACACAGCGACGCGATGAAAGCCGAAAGGATGAAGATGATGAAGTGGTTCACACCGGCCTTGGTCAGCTGCTGTTTGGCCGCAAACCCCGCCAGCGTCGCCGTGAAGACGATCCCCACGGCAACCCAGTCGCCGTTGAAAAGTTTGCAGAACGACGCGTTGGCCAGCCCCACGACCATCAGCACGAACATCGGGTCCATACGCGACTTGGCGGTCAGCTTGCGGTACTTCTCGCGGATCGCATCGAGCGGCAGCCGCCGGTCGACGGCCTCCCAGCTCAGCGAGCTGAGATCGGAGTTGCGTTCGAAGCTGATCGGCAGATGCGGAATCTCGACCACCTGCGTCACCACCTGCGGATTCCCCTCCTCGCGCACGGTCAGAATCGACGTGCGCTGAAAGGTCGTCAGCCGCACGTCGACCTCCTGCGAAGCTCCGATGCGGCGGGCGTTGCGCACCACGCGCGAAGTATGCACCCCCGATCCCAACAGATAGGTGGCATACTCGCCGATAAAATCGAGCAGCTCGGTCAGCTCCGCTTGTGTTTTCATGACGGCGCAAAATTAATAAAATTTTTAAACAACTACGCATCTGCGGCGGATTGTTCCCTTCGTCGGAAGAAAAATCGGATTCCTCCGTTTTTTCAGCGGTCGGTTCAATTTTTTCGGATTTTTTTCGTTAAATTTGTTAGATAGTTGAACAAATGGCGGGACTCTATTTCCATATTCCTTTCTGCAAGCGCATCTGCGCCTACTGCGACTTCTACAAATCGGCCGATCTGCGGGCGATGAAGGATGTCGTCGGGGCGATGCACGACGAACTGCGCCGCGAAGCGGAGTTCCTGCCGGCGAAACGACTGCGCACGATCTACTTCGGCGGCGGAACCCCCTCGCTGCTGCCCCCCGAACAGTTGGAGGAGTTTATCGCCCATGCCGCCGAACGGTTCGACTGCACGACGCTCGAAGAATGTACCGTCGAGGCCAATCCCGACGATCTGACGCCCGACTATCTCGCCCGGCTGGCACGCACGCGGGTCGACCGTCTCTCGATCGGCGTACAGTCGTTCGACGACGGGGAGCTGCGCCTGATGAACCGCCGCCATACGGCCGACGCGGCCCGCAACGCCGTGCGGCGGGCACAAGAGGCGGGATTTACGAACATAACGGTCGATCTGATCTTCGGCGTGCCCGGCTTCGGAATCGAGACGCTGCGGCGCAACCTGCGCGAAACGGTCGCGCTGGGCGTGCAGCACGTTTCGGCATACCATTTGACCATCGAACCCGGAACGACCTTCGGCCGCCGCATGGCGCAGGGAAGATTCGCGCCCGTGGCGGAGGAGACGAGCGAGGAGGAGTTCCTCACGGTGCACCGCACGCTGACCGATGCCGAATTCGAACACTACGAAGTCTCGAACTTCGCGCAGCCCGGCCGGCGGGCGCTCCACAACAGCGCCTACTGGAGTGGCGAGCCTTATCTGGGGATCGGTCCCGCGGCGCACTCGTTCGACGGCGAATGCCGGCGCTGGGCCGTCTCCGACATCGGACGGTATCTCGCCGGCGGCGGCTACGAATCGGAACGGCTCACCGAGCGCGATCACTACAACGAGACCGTGATGACGGCGCTGCGCACGGCCGAAGGAGTCGACACGAAAGAGATCGGCCGACGGTTCGGCCGGACGCGGCTCGACAAACTGCTCGACGCAGCGCGCCCGTGGCTCGACGCAGGCGATGCGACCCTGCGCGACGGACGGCTCGCAATCCCTGCCGAGCGGTTTTTGCTGTCGGACGCCGTGATCGCCGCTCTGTTCTGGGAATGTTAAGGTTAAGTTATTATTAAATATTTTTATAAATTTGTAATATCGATCATTCGGCAGTACCTTTGCAGACGGATCATCCGCGATACCGCTCAAGGAACGAGAAGAATAATCAAAAATCCGAAAGATATGAACGAAAACGAACTGCTGACGCCCGACTACCTCTTCGAGGTGAGTTGGGAGGTCTGCAACAAAGTCGGCGGCATCCACACCGTCGTTTCGACCAAGGCCCGCACCGTCGAGAGCAAGCTGGGCGACAACTATCTGCTCATCGGTCCCGACGTGCAGCGCGAAGGCAGCAACCCCGAGTTCGAAGAGGACGACGAGCTGCTCAAAGCGTGGCGCCAGAGCGTCTACAACGACGGCATCCGCATCCGCATCGGCCGCTGGAAGGTCGTCGGCCGCCCGATCGTGGTGCTGGTCGACTATACCTCGCTCTTCTCGAAGAAGGACGACATTCTGAAATTCCTGTGGGAGACCTATCACGTCGACTCGATCTCGGGACAGTGGGACTACGTCGAACCGGTACTCTTCGGCCACGCAGCCGGACAGGTCATCGCCTCCTACGTGGAGAACTTCTGCGCCTCGACCGACAAGGTGACAGCCCACTTCCACGAATGGATGACCGCCGCCGGCGGACTCTACCTGCGCAAATACTCGCCCTACGTGGCCACGGTCTTCACGACCCACGCCACGGTGACGGGGCGCTGCGTGGCCGGCAACGGACTGCCGCTCTACAAGGATCTGGGACGGCTGAATGCCGACGAACTGGCCCGCCAGTTCAACGTCATGGCCAAACACTCGATCGAGAAGATCGCCTCGCAGGAGCACGACGTCTTCTGCACCGTGAGCGAAATCACCGCCCGCGAATGCGAGAGCCTGCTGGGCAGTGCGGTGGATGTCGTCACTCCCAACGGTTTCGAGGACGACTTCGTGTGGAACGGCAAGGAGTTCGACGAAAAACGGACGGAGGCACGCCACGCGATGATCCGCACGGCCGAAGCGATGCTGAGCTACAAATTCGCCGGCGAACCCCTGATCGTCGGCACGAGCGGCCGCTACGAGTTCCGCAACAAGGGCATCGACATCTTCCTCGACGCACTGAAACAGCTCGCCGAAACAGACGCCCTCGACCGCGAGGTGCTGGTCTACATCACCGTACCGGCCGCTACGACCGGTCCCCGCAAAGATTTGCTGGCGCATCTGGCCGACGAGAACGCTCCGATCGACCCGAAGCAGAACCGCTTCTGCACCCATTATCTCGAACATCCCGAATGGGATCAGATCCTCGGATCGATCAACGGCAGCATACTGGCCAATCCTGCGTCGAAGGTGAAGGTGATCTTCGTCCCGACCTACCTCAACGGCAACGACGGCATCTTCGACAAGAGCTACTACGAACTGCTCGTGGGAATGGATATGACGCTCTTCCCCTCGTATTACGAGCCGTGGGGCTACACGCCGCTCGAATCGACGGCCTTCTCGGTGCCGACGCTCACCACCACACTGGCCGGATTCGGTCTGTGGGCCGGCTCGCAGGGTGAGCACGAGGGCGTGGTGCTCGTCGCCCGCAACGACGACAACTATGCCGAAGCGGCGCATGAAATCGCCAAGTCGCTGCTGCACTTCACCAAATACACGCCGCAGGAGATCAAGATCGCCCGCAGCGCCGCCGCCGAACTGTCGCGCACGGCCCTGTGGAGCGAACTCTTCGCCGCCTACGAAACGGCCTACTCGAAGGCGATCGAACGTTCGGTGACCCGCACCAACCGCGCGGTGCTCAACGACGGCGGCGGCGCGACCGAACAGATCAACTTCGTGCGGCAGCAGCTCATCACCGAGAAGCCGCACTGGAACCGTGTGATGGTCGAGAAAGTGCTGCCCAAACGGCTTCACGCCCTCGAAGTCCTCTCGCATAACCTCTGGTGGAGCTGGACCAGCGGCGCCCGCGATCTGTTCGAATACAGCGACCAGAAACTGTGGTCGGAGTGCGAAAAGAACCCCATCGTCTTCCTCGACCGGCTGCCGCTCGAACGCCTGCAGGAGTTGGAGGGAGACAGCTCGTTTCTGGCGATGCTCGACAGCGTTTACGCCCTGTTCAACGAATATATGAGCGAAAAGCCCGATCCGACAGCGCCGACGATCGCCTACTTCTCGATGGAGTACGGTCTCCATTCGTCGCTGAAGATCTATTCGGGCGGTCTGGGTATCCTTGCAGGCGACTACCTCAAGGAGGCATCGGACAAGAACGTGCCGATGGTGGCCATGGGGCTTCTGTACCGCTACGGTTATTTCACGCAGCGGCTGTCGTCGCAGGGGGCGCAGGAGGCAACCTACGAGGCGCAGAACTTCTCGAAGCTGCCGATCTCGCCCGTGCGCGACGAACTGGGCAACTGGACCACCGTACAGATCGCCCTGCCGGGACGAACACTCTCGGCCCGCGTCTGGAAATGCCAGGTCGGCCGCACCGACCTCTTCCTGCTCGACACCGACTACGAAGCCAATTTGGACGAAGACCGTCAGATCACCCACTATCTCTACGGCGGCGACTGGGAGAACCGCCTCAAGCAGGAGCTGCTGCTCGGTCTGGGCGGCATCCGCGCCCTGCGCGCGATGGGCATCAAGCAGGAGGTCTACCACTGCAACGAGGGACACGCGGCCTTCATCGGCATCGAACGCATCCGCGACTTGGTACGCCGCAAGCTCACCTTCTCCGAAGCGCTGGAGGTGATCCGTTCGTCGTCGCTCTTCACCACCCACACCCCCGTGCCGGCCGGCCACGACGCCTTCCCCGAGTCGATGATCCGTCAGTATCTGGCCCACTACCCCGATGTGCTGGGCATCACGTGGGAGCAGTTCATCAATCTGGGCAAGACCAACCCCAACGACCCCGAGGAGCGGTTCTCGATGTCGGTGCTGGCGTGCAACCTCTCGCAGGAGGTCAACGGCGTATCGTGGCTCCACGGTGAGGTATCGAAGGATATTCTGGGCAATATGTGGCCCGGCTACTTCAAGAACGAACTGCATATCGGCTACGTCACCAACGGCGTGCACTTCCCCACATGGTGCGCCTCGAACCTGCGGCGCCTCTACCTCCGCTATTTCCCCGACGGATTCTCGGGACACGACTACAACATTCCCGCGTGGCAGAAGGTACACGACATTCCCGCCGCAAAGTTGTGGCAGGAGCGCATCTTCCTCAAGCGCAAGCTGGTGGATCATATCCGCAAACGGTACAGCGACCCCGCACAGGTGCGTATCGACTCGCCGCGCCAGATGGTGCAGATCGTCGAAGGAATCAAACCCGACGTGCTGACGATCGGCTTCGCACGCCGTTTCGCAACCTATAAACGCGCGTACCTGCTCTTCACGAACCTCGACCGTCTGTCGGCGATCGTCAACAACAAGGAGCGGCCCGTGCAGTTCATCTTCGCGGGAAAGGCACATCCCAACGACAAACCGGGACAAGATCTTATCAAGCGCATCGTCGAGGTGGCGGCCATGCCGCAGTTCGTCGGGAAAATTCTCTTCCTGCAGAACTACGACATGGAATTGGCGCGAAAAATGGTGCAGGGCGTAGACGTATGGCTCAACACACCGACCCGTCCGCTCGAGGCGTCGGGCACGTCGGGCGAGAAGTGCGTCATGAACGGCGTGCTGCAATTCTCGGTACTCGACGGCTGGTGGGTCGAGGGCTACAAGGAGGGCGCCGGCTGGGCGCTGCCGATGGAACGTACCTTCGCCGACCAGCGGTTCCAAGACGAGCTGGACGCCGAGATCATCTACAACACCATCGAGGAGCAGATCGTGCCGCTCTACTACAAGCGCGACGCACAGAACGTTCCCCACGACTGGGTGGAGTCCATCAAACGGTGCGTGGCCGACGTGGCGTCGAATTTCACGACCAACCGCATGATGCGCGACTACGAGGAGCGCTTCTACACCAAGCTGGCGGCCCGCCGCCACGAGATCGTCGAGGGAGACTATATGCTGGCCCGCGAGATCGCGGCGTGGAAACGCAAGATTTCGGCCGCATGGGACAAGGTACGTGTCGTAGAGGTCAAGCAAGCGAAGATCGACCGCGCGGCGATGTTCGTCGGCGAGCACTACCGCTTCGAGATTCGAATCGAAATCGCCGACCTCCAGCCCGAAGATATCGGTGCGGAGCTGGTCGTAGCCAAACAGATCGAGTACGGCCAGCCGGTCAACGTGATCGAAACGGTGCCGCTCGAACGCACGTCGGTCGACGGAACGACGGTCACCTATGCACTCGACTACCGTTCGAGCCGTTCGGGGTCGTTCGACGTGGCGCTGCGCATCTACCCCTCGAACCCGCGCCTGCCGCACCGCATGGATTTCGCGCTGGTGAAGTGGGCATAGCCCCGAGAAGACTGCAACGCCATCGCCGCGGGCGGCATACGCCTCCCGGCCGATATGAAGAGCCTTTTGACCCGATGCCTTCCGGCGGCAGAAATGCCGTCGGAGGAATTTCGGACCGGAAACGCAAAATTTCGGCAACCTGTTTGAGGGAAGGAGGTGCCGCCCCGAAAGGACGGAGTAGTGTAAGGCTGCGATTTTTACGTTTTTGTTATTGGAAAACCGGATAATTTTCAATAACTTTACTGAAACGATCCTAAACATCACAAGATAAACCATGTCTGCACTCACTTTCGACAAGAACGAATTGGGCAACCTCGAATATTCGCTGCAACGCGAGGTGCTCTCGACCGACCGCCGCGGCGGTTACATGAGCACCACGATCGTCTGCTGCAATACGCGCAGGTACCACGGCCTGATGGTCGCCCCGATCGGCAAGGACGATCAAACCTACGTGCTGCTGTCGTCACTCGACGAAACCATCGTCCAGCACGATCAGTCGTTCAATCTGGCCATCCACCGTTTCCGCGGCGTCTTCGAACCGCGCGGTCACAAGTACATCACCGACTTCGCCTATACGCCGACCCCGACGATCACCTACCGCGTGGGCGGCGTGATTCTGCGCAAGGAGCTGCTGTGGATTCACAAGCGCACGCAGTTGATGATCCGCTACACGCTGCTCGACTCGACCTCTGAGATCTGCCTGCGGCTGCGGCCCTTCTTCGCCTACCGCGAGAAAGAGGCGCTGACCCATGCCAACATGGAGGCCAACGGCCGCTCCTACCCTGTACTGAATGGCGTGAAAAACCGCCTCTACGAGGACTATCCGTGGCTCTTCCTCCAGACGAATCGTCCCGACGCAGAGTTCGTAGCGGCTCCCGACTGGTATTACGGTTTCGAATACCCGCAGGAGCTGGCACGCGGCTACGAAGGCTACGAAGACCTGCTGACGACAGGCTATTTCGAACTGCCGCTGTCGAAGGGCCAGAGCGTGATCTTTTCGGCCTCGGTCGAAGAGATGGAGTCGTCGGCCGAGATCGATGCGCTGTTCGACCGCGCATTGGCGCGCCGCACGCATAAGATCGATTTCCACAGTATGCTGCGCCACTCGGCCCGGCAGTTCGTCATCCGCCGCGCAGACGGCCGCACGGAGGTGATGGCCGGCTATCCGTGGCTCACGGCGCAGATCGCCCGCGAGGCCTTCATGTCGCTGCCCGGCATCACGCTCGAACAGGATCACAAGGAGGATTGCATCGACGTGCTGGACAGCGTGTGCCGCACGCTTCACGACGGCGATTTCGGCGGCTCGGCATCTGCCACACAGGAGGCCGACGCACCGCTGTGGTTCTTCTACACGCTGCAGGAACTGGAGTCCGAGATCGGCAGCCGTGAAATCTGGCGCCGTTACGGCGAGGCGATGAAATCGATCCTCGCGGCCTACCGCCGCGGCATCGGCGGCCGCGTGGCGCTGCACGACAACGGATTGGTATGGGCGTCGGACGACCAAGTGGCGCTCACGTGGATGAACTCCTACGTGGACGGACGGCCCGTCACCCCACGCAACGGGTATCAGGTCGAAGTCAACGCATTGTGGTACAATGCAGTAAACTATGCGCTTGCATTGGCCGAAGAGGCGGGCGACAAATCCTTCGTCACCGAATGGAAAGCGGTTCCGGCACAGACCAAGGCATCGTTTTTGGAGAAATTCTGGTTGCCGGAAGAGGGATATCTGGCCGACTACGTAAACGACGCCGAGACCAACCGCTTCATCCGCCCCAATATGGTCGTCGCCAGCGGCCTGAACTATACGATGCTCGACGAGGAGCAGCTCATCGCCCTGCTCCGGGTCGTGCGCCAATACCTGCTCACGCCCAAAGGGTTGCGTTCGCTCTCGCCGCAGAATCCGCTCTACAACGGCTCCTATGCCGGCGACGATAGGATGCGCTCCTATGCCGCAATGAACGGCACAGTGTGGGTATGGCCGTTGCCCTTCTACGTCAAGGCCTGCTACGCGCTCAGCGGCGCCGACTACACGCCCGAGGTCGAACAGTTCCTCGCCAACTTCGACGAGGATATCCAGTGCCACGGCATCGGTTCGATCTCGAAAATGTACGACGCCGATCCACCCTTCGCACCCAAAAGCGCCATCTCCTACGCATGGAGCGTGGGTGCCGTGCTGGAGCTGTACAGGCTTATGGAGCGTTTCGATCCCGCAGGGAAAAAAGAGAAGGCGTCGACCCGCCGAGCCTCCGCTGTAAAACGGCCTGCCGGTGCAGCGAAACCCCGCACGGCTGTGAAAAACGCAGCGGCGGGACCCCCGGCAGAGGGAGAGGCGAACCCCGTAAAGCGGCCCAAAGCTGCGGCCAAAGGGAGCGGAGCACGCAAAACAGAACGAAAAACCGTCAAAAAATAGTCAGCCATGAGAGTGTTAATGTTTGGTTGGGAATTTCCCCCTCATATCGCAGGCGGTTTGGGTACGGCCTGCTACGGCATGACGCGCGGGCTGGCCCGAAACGATGTCGAAGTAACGTTCGTAATGCCCCGCGCCTTCGGGGATGAGGATCAGAGTTTCGCACACGTGGTCAACGCCAGCGACGTGGAGACGCTCTTCGGATCGACGGTGAGCGATACGGAGGAGTTGTGGAAAAAGATGTCGTTCATCCACATCGACTCGAATATGGTTCCGTACGTCTCGCCCGAAGAGTATAAGTCCTACCACGACGAATATGTCCGCACGGGACGCAAGAGCTGGGAGACCTCCGACATATGGAAGCAGCGCTACACCTTCTCGGGCAAGTACGGTGCGAACCTCATGGAGGAGGTGGCGCGCTATGCAATGGTGGCGGCGCAGGTGGCACGCGATCTGGAAGGGCAGTTCGACGTGATCCACGCCCACGACTGGCTCACCTACTTCGCCGGAATCGCCGCCAAACGGGTATCGGGCAAACCGCTGGTGGTGCATATGCACGCCACGGAGTTCGACCGCAGCGGCGAGAACATCAATTCGCAGACCTACGCCATCGAACGCGCAGGCATGGAGGCCGCCGACCGCGTGATCGCCGTGTCGAACCTCACGCGCAATATCGTCATCACCCGTTACGGCATTCCGGCCGAAAAAGTCGTGACGGTGCATAACGCCGTGCGCTTCGCCGAGGCGGAGTGTGCCGCCCCCGAACGCGGCGTCGAGGACAAGATCGTCACCTTTCTGGGCCGCATCACCTATCAGAAAGGCCCCGACTACTTCGTCGAGGCGGCCGCCAAAGTGCTCAAACGGGTGCCGAACGTGCGCTTCGTGATGGCCGGCTCGGGCGATATGATGAACCATGTCATCCGCCGCGTGGCACGCCTCGGTATCGCCGATCGTTTCCACTTCACGGGATTTCTGCGCGGCGAGGACGTGCACCGCATGTTCCAGCTGTCGGACGTCTACGTGATGCCCTCGGTGTCGGAACCCTTCGGCATCTCGCCGCTCGAAGCGATGCGCTCGAATGTGCCGGTCATCATCTCCAAACAGAGCGGCGTGGCCGAAGTGCTCGACTATGCGCTCAAGGTCGATTACTGGGACGTGGATGCGCTTTCGGACGCCATCTACGCGCTGATCGCCTATCCCGCATTGGCGAAGATGTTCGCCGAGAAGGGACTCAACGAGGTGACCGGACTCAAATGGGACAACGCCGCAGCGAAGATCAAGGCGGTTTATCAGGCGGTCGTCGACGAAACGGCCGCACGGCAAGAGGAGTAAAAACACAAACGACATATCACCATGAAAACGATCTGTTTCTATTTTCAGGTTCATCAGCCGTGGCGGCTGAAGACCTATCGGTTTTTCAATATGGGCGTGGATCACGATTATCTCGACGATCTGACCAACCACGCCATCCTGCAAAAGGTGGCGCGCCAGTGTTACCTGCCGATGAACGCTCTGCTGCTCAAACTCATCAAGGAGCAGAAAGGCAAGTTCCGCTGCTCGTTCTCGATCACGGGATCGGCCGTCGAACAGTTCCGCGCCTATGCGCCCGAAGTACTCGACTCGTTCCGCGAACTGGCCGCCACGGGATGCGTGGAGTTTCTGGCCGAGACCTACTCCCACTCGCTGGCGTCGCTCGCCTCGAAGGAGGATTTCGAAGAGCAGGTGAAGCTCCACACGGCCCTCGTACGCAAGGAGTTCGGGATGAAGCCCACGGCGTTCCGCAACACGGAACTGATCTACTCGGACCAAATCGGCGAGATGGTCGCCCAGATGGGATTCAAGGCCATACTGGCCGAGGGCGCCAAGCATGTGCTGGGGTGGAAATCACCCAACTACGTCTACGCCAACGCCCTGAACCAGAAGCTGCACGTGCTGCTGCGCAACTACAAGCTGTCGGACGACATCGCTTTCCGCTTCTCGAACCGCGGCTGGAGCGAGTGGCCCTTGACGGCCGATAAGTTCGCAGGCTGGATCGCCTCGGACGACACGGTGGGCGAGGTGGTGAACCTCTTCATGGACTACGAGACCTTCGGCGAGCATCAGAAGGCCGGCACGGGCATCTTCGACTTTATGAAGGCGCTGCCCAAGGCGGCGCTGGCGACGCGCAAGCTGGAGTTCGCCACCGTAAGCGAGGCGGCGAAGAAGTATCAGCCCGTGGCCGTACTCCACTGTCCGCACGTAATGTCGTGGGCCGACGAGGAACGCGACGTTACGGCATGGCTGGGCAACGAGTTGCAGAACGAAGCCTTCACGAAGCTCTACGGACTCAAAGAGAAGATCAACGCGCTCAAGAGCAAGGATTTCGACTACGCATGGAACTTCCTTCAGACCTCCGACCACTTCTACTATATGGCCACCAAATGGTTGTCGGACGGCGACGTGCACTCCTATTTCAATCCCTACGGATCGCCCTACGAAGCGTTCATCAACTATATGAACGTGCTGTCGGATTTCGAAATCGAAGTGGACAAAGCCTGCGAGGCCAAACGGGTGCGGATTCACGCCTGAACGTGCGGATCGGATGCGAAAACGCGGCGGAACGGGAGACAACCTGTTCCGCCGCGTTTGTTTTTGGGACGACGATCGTATCGGCGGCTTGTTCCAACGGCTACGAACAATCATAGACCTGCTTCGAGATATCCGCCCTCACGGCATAACCGTCGGGAAAGACAGGGTTGGACCGACACATCCCGCCATGGTCACTGTTTTGCACGCCTCGATTGAAAATCGAGTACAAATCTATTCCAAACGGATTTTCGCAGGTTTTCAGCGCCGCACAGATGCGACTTATCAGAGTGTTTATACGACAAATCAGACGACTTATTTACTCTCTTTATCTCTACCTTAGTATAACTAAAACACCTATTCGCGTGAAACCTATTTACTTCATTGTTGCGGCTCTGGCCGTATTGGGGGTTTCATGCACTGAAAATCCCGACGTGAGCGAAGTTGTCCCTGCTTCGGGGACTATCTCCAATCGTATCTCCGTGAGCGAAGCAATTGAAAACGCCTCAAAGTTTTTCGCTGGAATCGAGGGCACAGGTTCAGGAACA
The DNA here is from genome assembly GCA_900550375.1 of uncultured Alistipes sp. Classification (GTDB taxonomy): domain Bacteria; phylum Bacteroidota; class Bacteroidia; order Bacteroidales; family Rikenellaceae; genus Alistipes. The sequence continues at coordinate 60,936 of URRP01000005.1, forward strand.
AGAGCCGCCGGCCGACCCCCCGCAACCATTCAGGTCGTAGGCTCGGCAAATGCCGCAACTCGTTCGGGCGTAGCGCAGGACACAATGTTGTATCTGGTTAACTACGATGCCGGACAAGGTTTCGCCCTGCTTGGAGCCGACAGGAGATTGTCACCCGTCTATGCGATTGCGGAAGAAGGATCGCTCGATCTGCGCGACACGGTCGAGAACATGGGTCTCGCTCTCTTTATGCGGGACGTACAAGCCTCGATACAAGCCGAAACAAACGGAATAACACTTCCTTATAATAAAGTTCCGGGAATGGACGGTAAAATCGTATATCCCGATCCAATCTACAATGTTATCGTATGTTACAAAAAAGGGCCTCGCACAAATAAGTGGAAATGGGGACAAGATTCGCCATTCAACAAATACTGTATGATGATTGACGGTAAAAATTGCAAAGTTGGATGTGTTGCAGTCGCTACCGCAATGCTTATGGCTTGGAACCGTGAACCGTCTGAAATCGACGGCTTCCCTTTGGATTGGGATAAAATATGCAGCGTCGAAGGAGGCTACGATTACGATTGGGATGCAATGGAACAATTGACACAATTCCTCAGTATTTTAGGCCGCCGTAAATTCTTGAATATGCAGTATGGATTAGATAACAGCACAGCGACTTCGGAAGATGTACGAAACGCGCTGGGGAGATGTCATTATTCCTCCCTCCCTGTCCAACCGTTTGACAAGGATAAGATCATCGAGTATTTCGACCACTACGGCGGCGTGGTAATTATGGACGGAGGCATATATGAGAACGGACAAAGAACGGGCGGCCACGAATGGATTATCGGCGGGTGTATGGACATTAATATCTGGTATTTAGAGAACGGAGGGCCGAGAGCAGGACGACATTTGTACTACTTATATTGCAATTGGGGTTGGAAAGGTCTGTCGAACGGCTGGTACAAATGGTCGAATATGAACCCGATAGACGGCCCCGAATTAACCGAAAAGGGCGAATATCCTCCGGTTGGCGGTTATAATTTCCAAAATCTTCATATGATACTTAACGCTGTTTTCATTCCCCGAAACTACCACGATGAACCACGAGATAATTAAAAACGGACTACTGTTCGTTGCGGCGGCAATCTTGCTGACCGCCTGCTCCGACAAAAACAATTCGGACAACACGGGGAAAAATCCCGTCGGCCTCACAACACACAAGATCGAAGTTCCGGCCAAAGGTGGAACATACACGATTACGGCCACCGGTTCATGGTGGCTTGAGAATATGCAGAACGGGGACGACCCGTCGGATTTCGTATTAATGTACCCCGACTTCGCATCGGGCGAAACGGAGGAAAAGCCGGTGCATCAATTCCACGACTGGCTTACGCTGGAAAGGCTCGACGCCCATAACATCCGTATCGAAATGACGGAAAATAAAGAATCGAAAATGCGCAAAGTCTTTATCACGTTGACATTGGGCGATTGGTCTGATACCGTCCGTGTTCTACAACAAGGCAAATAACCAGATAATCGGTCGTCTTCCGAATAATAACTCCCCGAAAGCCGGATAACTTTCGGGGAGTCGTTGTTTACGATACTACCGAACCATCTCTCTTCTAGATAAATACATCCGTCTCCACAAAAAAAACGGCACCGCCGCCCCTCGCGATGTGAAACACGCAGCGGTCTCCATGCAATACCCTTATCGGAGATACGATTCTCTCCGAGCATACGACCCATAAGGACCGCCATCCGACTGCCTCGCTATTTCATTCAGGAATGTCCCAGTCCCGAGCAGACCGTTCTCGTTTTCGAATTTCGTCCCGAACCGGAATCGTCCGAAAGCATTACGCCTCGCCGATCTTGCCGCCGAACTGGTCGGTCGTATGCTGCGGCGTGGGAATGACGATCTGGCCGTGCACGCTCTCGTAACGCACGATATTCTCCTGCAACGACATCAACAGGCGCTTGGCATGCTCCGGCGTGAGGATGACGCGGCTCTTGACCTTCGCCTTGGGAACGGCAGGCATGACGGCCGCAAAATCGATGATGAACTCCGAGGTGGAATGCGCGATGATGGCGAGATTCGAGTAGTTGCCCTGCGCAACCGTCTCGTCCAGTTCGAGGTCGATGCCTAAATTTTTATTCTCAGCCATAATTTCATGTAGGAAAGACGTAATTGATTATCTAGACCGAGGTATTATCAACGATGAAACTACGTCCTTCCTACAAAACGGCGTCTTTTCGAACGCCAAATCCCATAATTGACATCTCCTCCGATTCCCCTTTCCGAAGGGGAGACTTACAATGAAGACCTTGCTCTTTGCGCATCGGCGCGTTGCCGAGTCGTTTGCTTCGTTACAAAGATAGAATTCGCCGCCCGAAAAGATTCGCGCAGCAACATAAAGTTTTCAATCATTTATCAACAATCATACCCTGTGCGGTGCTAAAAAAAGACTCCTCCGCCGTACTTCCGGCCAAAAACACAACTTCTCCGCCGCACAATTTTAATATATTGATAAAATTCCTAAATTTTTCATCCGCTGCTCTTGGTTTTGCGGATTTTTTCATATATTTATAATCCGAAAAAACGGACAAAACCTTAAAACTTCGCGATATGAAAAACTACTCAGCAAAAGAGATCAAAAACATCGTCCTGATCGGCGCCCCCGGTTCGGGCAAGACGACCCTTGCCGAGGCGATGGCCTACGAAGGGAAGGTCATCGACCGCAGGGGCGCCATCGAAACGAACAATACGCTGTCGGACAATACCGATATCGAACACGAATACAAACGCTCGATCTACTCCACGATTCTCTTTACGGAGTTCATGGATCGTAAACTCAACATCATCGACTGCCCGGGATCGGACGACTTCTGCGGCAGTCTCTTCTCGGCCTTCAAGGTGGGCGACGTAGGCGTGATGGTCTTCAATGCACAGAACGGATGGGAGGTCGGCTCGGAGATTCAGGCGCGTTATTCGCGCGAACTGAGTAAGCCGATCATCGGCGTCATCAACCAGCTCGACGCCGAAAAAGCCAATTTCGAGGGGACGGTCGAGAGCATCAGCGCGGCATCGCGCGTGAAACCTGTCATCGTGCAGTATCCCGTCAATCAGGGACCGGGTTTCAACGCCTTCATCGACGTGCTGATGATGAAACTCTACCGTTTCAAGGATGAGAACGGCACGCGCGAAGAGCTCGATATTCCGGCCGAGGAGCTGGAGCGCGCCACAGAGTTGAACCGCGAACTGGTGGAGATGGCCGCAGAAAACGACGAGGCGCTCATGGAACTCTACTTCGACAAGGGAACGCTCACGCAGGACGATATTCGCTCCGGGCTGAAAATCGGACTTTCGAAACGCGAAATCATGCCGCTCTTTTGCACCAGCGGCAAGAAGGACGTCGGCACGAAGCGTCTCATGGAGTTCATCATCAACGTGGCTCCCGGCCCGCTCAAGGCACCCAATTTCCTCTCGACCGAGGGAGAAGAGATCGAAGCCGACCAGACGCAACCGACCGTGGCGTTCATCTTCAAGAGCCAGATCGAACAGCACATCGGCGAAATCAGTTATCTGCGCGTCATCCGCGGCAAGCTCACCGAAGGCATGGAGCTGGTGAATACCCGTACGGGCAACAAGGAGAAGATTTCGCAGTTGTTCGCCGTGGCGGGTAAGAACCGCATCAAGGTGACCGAACTGGAGGCCGGAGATATCGGCTGCACCGTCAAACTGAAGGGTACGCGCACGAACGACTCGCTCGCGGCGCCGGCGGCGCCCGTGACGATCACCCCGATCGTATTCCCCGAACCGCGCTATCGCGCTGCCGTGCAGCCTAAGGTCAAGGCCGACGAAGAGAAGCTGGGCAAGCTGCTCAACGACGCCAAATACGAAGACCCAACGATTCTGGTCGGCTATTCCAAAGAGCTGAAGCAGACGATTATACAGGGTCAGGGCGAACACCATCTCAATATTCTCAAAGCACGGCTCGCCGCCGAGAACAAGATGGAGATCGAGTACATCGCGCCGCGAATTCCCTACCGTGAGACCATCACCAAAGTAGCACAGGCCGATTACCGTCACAAGAAGCAGTCGGGCGGTTCGGGTCAGTTCGGCGAGGTACATATGATTATCGAACCCTACTACGAAGGAATCCCCGAACCGAAGAGCTACAAGGTGCCGGGTAAGGGCGACATCACCGTCAACGTCAAGGGCAAGGAGGAGTACGACCTGCCGTGGGGCGGCAAGCTGCAATATTACAGTTCGATCGTGGGCGGCGCCATCGACGCGCGTTTCATGCCGGCGATTCTGAAGGGCATCATGGAGAAGATGGACGAAGGCCCGCTGACGGGTTCCTACGCCCGCGACATCCGCGTGGTGATCTACGACGGAAAGATGCATCCGGTGGATTCGAACGAAATCTCGTTCAAGCTGGCGGCCCGTAACGCCTTCAAGGAGGCGTTCCGCAACGCAGGGCCCAAGATCATGGAACCGATTTACAGCATCGAGGTGCTGACGCCGAGCGAATACATGGGCGCCGTGATGAGCGACCTGCAAAACCGCCGCGCGATGATCGAGGGAATGAACTCCGACAAGGGATTCGACCGTCTGAACGCCCGCGTGCCGCTGGCCGAGCTGTATCGCTACTCGACGACGCTGTCGTCGCTCACGTCGGGAGCAGCGACCTACACGATGCGTTTCTCCTCCTACGAACAGGTGCCCGCCGACGTGCAGGCCAAGCTGCTCAAGGAGTACACCGATACCGACGAGGAGTAGGCTCATCCGTAGCGATTCACAACCGAAGAGGCGCCCGATCGATTTCGGGCGCCTCTTCGGTTTCATATCTCCACCAACGGCGTTGCGGAGCGGAAATCGGCTACAGCACCTCCGCCACGACGAAGGTCGAGCCGCCGATAAAGACCGTATCGGCAGGACGGGCAAGCGCTTTCGCCTTCGCTACGGCTTCCGTGACCGTTGCGACCGTCTCGCCCTCGAGACCCGCCGCCGCAGCACGCGAAGCCAGCTCCGAAGCCGGAAGCGCCCGATCGGTGGCAGCCTGCGTGAAGAGATAATAAGCCTCGCGCGGCAGCAGCGCCAAAATGGCGTCGATGTCCTTGTCGGCCGAAAAGCCCAATACACAGTAGAGACGGCCGCCTTCGTGCGACCCGTGCAACTGTTCGGCCACGTATGCCAGTCCGTGCGCGTTATGCCCCGTGTCGCACAGCACCTTGGGCTGCTCGCCCAGCGACTGCCAGCGTCCCTGCAATGCGGTCATACGGGCAGCGCTCCCCGTGCCGTCGACAAAGGCGCGGCGGCTGATCGTCAGCGGCGTCTGCTCATGCAGCAGATCGAGCGTGGCGAGCGCCGTCAGGACGTTGTGGCACTGGTAATTGCCCAGCAGGTCGAGATCGAAATCGAGCACATGACCGTCGCGGCGGCGCACCATGCGGAAATGCTGCTTGTCGCCGCGAAGCTCGTGTCCCTCGCAGGAGAACTCCCGTTCGGCATAGACCACGCGCGTTTTGTTCACGGCGGCGGCCTCTTCGAACACCGTATTGTAGGCTTCGTTCGCTTCGCCCAGCACGAAGGGAATGCTCTTCTTGATGATACCCGCCTTCTCGGTGGCGATCTTCGCGAGCGTATCGCCCAGCAGCGCCGTATGATCCAGTCCGACGTTGGTCACCACACTTACGATGGGCAGCAGGAGGTTCGTGGCGTCGAGCCGCCCGCCGAGTCCCGTCTCGATGACCGCTACCTCGACATCGCTCTGCGCAAAATAATCGAACGCCAGCGCCGCCGTCATCTCAAAGAACGAAAGTCCCTGCTCGGCCATCTTGTCGCGGTGCTTGTCGACGAAATTGACCACCTTCTGCTTGGGGATCATTTCGCCGTCGACACGGATGCGCTCGCGGAAGTCGTGCAGATGGGGTGAGGTGAAGAGTCCCGTGCGGTAACCGGCCTGCTGCAATACGGCGGCGATGATGTGCGAAACCGATCCTTTGCCGTTGGTTCCCGCAACGTGAACCGTGAAATAATTCCGCTGCGGATTTCCCAGATGCCGGCAGAAAGCCGTGATGCGTTCCAGACCCGGTTTGTAGGCCGTGACGCCCTTTTCCTGAAACGTCGGCATCGACGAGAAAAGAAATTCGAGCGTTTGTGAATAATTCATGCGAAGCGATATTTGTTTGGATTAATCGACCAGATAGTTGCGCCGTTTGATGCGGTAGGCGACGAAATAAAGCAGGCAGAGCAGCATTACGTACCCGGCCACGCGCCCCAGATAGTCGCCGTAACGGGTATAGAACGTTTGTTCGTCCGACACGGCGACCGCACGGGTCAGCACGCCCCGTTCGGCCCAACCGAGCGTCGGTCCGACCACGTCGCCCCGCGCGTTGATGAAGCCCGAGATGCCGGTATTGGCGCTGCGCGCCACGGAACGCCGGTGTTCGATCGCGCGCAGACGCGAATAGGAGAAGTGCTGGCGGTGGATCGCCGTATCGCGCCACCAGCCGTCGTTGGTAATAACGAGAATCAGCTGCGCCCCGCCCTGCACGAATTCACCCACATAGGCACCGTAGACCGATTCGTAACAGATCGCCGGAGCCACCGGCACGTCGCCTGCAGTGAAGACCGTGCGCTGCGTATCGACACCCAGCTGACCGGTCGTACCGCCCAGATCGATGATGAGGAAACTCAGCCAGTCGAACAGCCACGGCAGCGGCATCTTCTCGACGCCGATCACCAGCCGCGACTTGTGGTGGAGATCCTGCACGCCCGCAGCGTCGAGCGCCAGTGCCGTATTGAAACGATCGTACCAGATGCCGTTGCGAAAGCGCGCCGTGGCAGTCTGGTTGCCCTCGGCATAGACCTTATAGGTATCGGCGCCCACCACGAGCAGGGCATTGGGATGATCGGCGGCCATCGCCGCCTCGAACTGCGCAAGCGAAGGACTGGCCGACAGATAGGCTTCGTTGATCCCCTCGACGAGCGACGTCTCGGGCATGGCGATCAGCTGTGCCGAAGCAGGGACCTCGGCCAGCAGCGCCAGCAGATTCTCGTGCTGCCACCCCGGCGCGGTATTGAACTTGTCGTAACAATCGACATTGGGCTGTATGACCGCCACCTCGATCTTCTCGACAGGTTCCTGCCAGCGCGCATAGATCGTAAGCGACACGGCCAGCGGGACGACAACGGCCAGCGTCGCACGCACCCAGTGCCGCACGCTCGAACGGTGCAGCCACGCCTCGAAAAAGAACAGGTTGCAGACCAGCACCCACAGCGAACCGCCGAACAACCCCGTATATTCGTACCACTGCACGGCCCACGGTTCGTTCGCGAAGCCGTTGCCCAGCAACAGCCACGGGAACGAGAACTCGCCCACGGTGTACCAATACTCCGTGGCGATCCAGCCTGAAACCAGCAACGTGTAGGCCAGTGCCTTGTGCGCCCGTTTGCTTACCGTATGGAAAAGCATGAAGGCCAACATATTGAGAGAGGTCGAAGCGAGCGTCGCGGCGAATGGCCCGACGGGCGTCGAATACCACAGTCCCCAAATCGTCACGCCGTTCCACAGAATGAAGGCGAGCCACGCCCAGCCGAACATCCGCCACCACTCGCGGCGCGAAGGGCCGTAGCCGTGGCTGATCCACAGCAGGGGTACCAGCGCCACCAGCAGCGGCAGGCCGGAGAGTCCGAGCCACCCTGCCGAGAGCAGCGCAGCGGACAGGAGTACGCATAAGAGTCGCCGAAGAGTCATCCCCATAAATTTGACCTTGCAAAAATAGTCAAAATAACCGATAAAACGCCGGTGCGAACCGTTTTTTTCAATCGGCGGACGAAGGGCTCGCGAGTCGCTCCGCCGCTGCCTCCCGAGAGGACTTTTCACACTAAAAACGCAATATTTTCGGGAAAAATTTTTGAGTGTCACTTTTTTGTTATACATTTGCACTCCGCAAACTGCGCAAATTACAAAACAAAAAGGATACTGCTATGGCAATGAAAAGAACGTTCCAGCCGTCGCGCCGGAAGAGAATCAACAAGCACGGTTTCCGCCTGAGAATGTCCACGGCCAACGGTCGCAAGGTGCTGGCCGCTCGTCGTGCGAAGGGTCGTAAGAAGCTGACCGTATCGGACGAATCGACGTTTAAATACGCCTAACGTCCCGGAGGCATTCGCATGCCATAGCACAGGCGCTGCAACGACGATTGCAGCGCCTGTGCTGTTTCGGAAAGAAAGAGGCGAATATTCCCGCACGCCCCGAGAGGGCTACGCAATAAGACCGATCGACTTTTCCACAATGCAGCGTCTTTGGTACACTGCGTGCACTGTTTATTGATCTTGATTCCGAATTTGGCAGGCCGCAGGCCTGCGTTGTTCCGCGACGTGAAAATGTAGGATAAATCCCGTGACAAATTTCTGGACCTCCTGCAAGGGTTTCTTTACCACCTTTTGGCGCCAAAAGGTGGAGCCAAAAGCATCCGCAGGGCGAAAAGGTGCGGGAAACTCGCGTCGTCTCGCTAAAACGGACGCCTGTCGCGGATTTGCGAGCAAACCGGCCCCGTTTTTCACGCTCGCCGCCGTTCGTTTCTTCATCCGTCCTTTTCACACTGCGGAGTCTGCTGTGCGCTACGCGCGAATTTTTGATTCTTAATTCCGGGGATTCTCTTCTCCCGTTTTCAAATTTCTGCGAAAAAACGTACCTTTGTACAAATAGATTTCTTACGACATGAAAGTAGCATCCCTGCAATTCAACCCGATCTGCGAGAACACCTACGTGGTGTGGGACGACACGAACGAGTGCATCGTCATCGACGCCGGCAACTCCAACGAACGCGAGAACGCCCAGCTCAAAGCGTTCATCGACTCGCACGGGCTGCACCCCCGCATGGCGGTCAACACCCACGGGCACTTCGACCATACGCTGGGCGTGCAGTTCCTCAAAGATACTTACGGCATCCCCTTCGCCCTCTCGGGCAAGGACAAGTTCCTGCTGGACAACGCCGAGCCGGGCAGTTCGATCTTCGGCGTGAAGGTCGGCGCGATGCCCGCGATCGATCGCGATCTGGATACGACGGACGAGGTGCGTTTCGGAGACACCGCGCTGAAAATCCTCCCCACGCCCGGTCATACGCCGGGTCACGTATCGCTCTATGCACCGAAGGCGAAGGCCGTCTTCACGGGCGACACGCTTTTCCGCGAATCGATCGGCCGCACCGACCTGCCGGGCGGAGACTACTCGTGGATCATGCGCTCGATTCTCGAACAGCTCATCCCGCTGGGCGACGAGGTGCAGGTCTACCCCGGGCACGGAGAGCCTACCACGATCGGGCACGAGACGCTCTACAACCCTTTTGTCGTGGAGGTGCTCAACGGACAGGTGAATTACGACAAATAAGGCGCAAGATAGTATCATGTACCCACTTATTCGATGCGATTTTTATTCCCGATTGTCGTTGTTCGCGGCCGGAGGGCGCGTTTACAAATCTGACCCTCCCCTAAATCCCCTCCTCGTAGGGGACTTCGAGTCACATTATCCAATCAAACCACAAACAGGGACCGTTGCGGCATTAGAGAAGGTCTGTAATCATGAATCACAAAACCACCGCCCGTAATGAATAAGTTGTTGCACAAACTTCTCTACCGAACGCTGCCGCTGGGCGGCTACCTGCGGGTAGTGAGCGCGATGTTCTTCCTGTTGCACCGGCTGGGCATCGGACGCTACGCTCCCGCAACGGAGTATACGTTCCATCTGGATAAACTGATGCACAGGGGCGATCTGGCCATCGACATCGGCGCCAATCTGGGTTACTACGCCCGTCTGATGTCCCGCATCGCCGGCCGCAACGGCCACGTCTACGCCGTGGAGCCGGTAGCGCCGATCCGCCGGGTGCTGGAACGCAACCTGAGCGGCTGCGGCAATGCGGAGATTCTGCCTTTTGCACTCGGTGCCGAAGAGGGCGAAATCCGCATGGGCAACGCCACCGTCCGCGCGGGCGGCTATTTCGGCACGGGGCAGAATTTCGTGATGGAGGCGGGCGACGAGGCCGACGTGGAGTTCACCGCCCAAATGCGGCGCGGCAGCGAGTTGTTCGGCCACCTCACACGCATCGACTTCATCAAATGCGACGTCGAAGGTTACGAAACGGTCATCATGGAGGAGATGCGGCCGCTGCTGGAACGGTTCCGCCCCACGGTGCTCATCGAGACGGGCGGCGCGAACCGCGATCGTATCGTGGCGCTCTTCACCGCGCTCGACTACGCCGCCTACACCCTTCAGCGCGGAGTGGAGATATCGCTCCATCCTGCGAGCACGAAGGATATTATCTTCCGACCCAAAAAAAACGTTAACCGTTAATTTCCAAACGTATGCGCATCGATATACTGACCGTCGTACCCGAACTGCTGCACTCGCCCCTCAACGAATCGATCTTGAAGCGGGCGCAGGAGAAGGGGCTGGTGGAGATCGTCGTTCACAACCTCCACGACTACGCCCACGACAAGCGAAAAACCACCGACGACTACCCTTTCGGCGGTGAAGCGGGCATGGTGATGAAACCCGAACCGGTGTTCGAGCTGGTGGAAAAATTGCAGGCGGAGCGGCACTACGACGAAATCGTCTACACCTCGCCCGACGGCGTGCGTTACGATCAGCACGAAGCCAACCGCCTCTCGACGCTCGAAAACATCATCCTGCTGTGCGGCCACTACAAAGGGATCGACCACCGCATCCGCGAACACCTCGTCACGCGCGAAATCTCGATCGGCGACTACGTGCTCACGGGGGGCGAACTGGCCGCCTGCGTGATCGCCGACTCGGTGGTGCGGCTGCTGCCGGGCGCCATCGGCGACGAATCCTCGGCACTGACCGACTGCTTTCAGGACAACCTGCTGGCCCCTCCGGTCTACACGCGGCCGGCCGAATTCCGCGGCTGGCGCGTCCCCGACGTGCTGCTGTCGGGCAATTTCGCAGAAATCGAAGCGTGGCAAGAGGAGCAGTCGTGGGAGCGCACCAAACGGCTGCGCCCCGATCTGCTGGAAGAGAAAACCGACAAGCTATGAAATACTACCTCATCGCCGGCGAAGCGTCGGGCGACCTGCACGGTTCGAACCTTATGCGGGGATTGCTCAAAAGCGATCCTGCGGCCGAGTTCCGTTTCTGGGGCGGCGACCGCATGGCTGAAGTCGGCGGACGTAAGAATCAGGTGCGCGACTACCGCGAAACCTCGTTCTTCGGCATCGTGAGCGTGCTGCGCAATCTGGGAACCATCTCGCGGCAACTCAAAGAGTGCCGCGAGGACCTGCTGCGCTACGCCCCCGACGTGCTGATTCTCGTCGACTACCCGGGCTTCAATATGAAGATGGCGCGCTTCGCCAAGGAGCACGGCATCCGTATCTTTTACTACATCGCGCCCAAAGTATGGGCTTGGCGCGAGTGGCGCGTGAAGGCGATCCGCAAGTACGTCGACCGGCTCTACATCATCTTCCCCTTCGAACGCGACTACTTCCCCCGACACGGCATCCGGCCCGTATTCGAGGGAAATCCGCTGCTCGACGCCATTGCGGCGCGTTCGACGGCACTGCCCTCGCGCGAGGAGTTCGGCCGCACGAACGGACTGGACGAGCGACCCGTCGTGGCGCTCGTGGCGGGCAGCCGACGCGGCGAAATCGACGCCAATCTGCCGCTGATGTGCGCCTTGGCGCCCCGATTCCCCGAATATCAGTTCGTGGTGACGGGTGTCTCGTGGCTCGACCGCGCGCTTTACGACCGTTATCTCAGCGGCACGGAGGTGCGTTTCGTCTGCGATCAGACCTACGAAACGCTCCACAATGCCGTGGCGGCGGTCGTCACTTCGGGCACGGCAACGCTCGAAACAGCATTGATGCGTATTCCCGAAGTAGTCGTCTACCGCACCGTATGGTGGCAGGTGTGGCTGCGTCCCTACGTGCTGAAGGTACCCTTCATCTCGCTGGTGAACCTCAACCTCGGCCGCGAAGCGGTGCGCGAGCTGGTGCAGTCGTCGACCGATCCGTCGGAGGCCGAACGGGCGCTGCGCGCGATTCTGCCCGGCGGACCCGAACGCGAACGGATGCTCGGCGACTACGACGAGCTGCTCGCCGTCATGGGCGGGGCGGGAGCCAGCGACCGTTTCGCGGCGGATATGGTAAAGGAGGTGCGCCATGACTGAATCGCTCGTCATCGCCGGCATCCTCTTCGTATGCGCCGCGATCGTCTGGCTACGGCCGCAGTCGCTCTCGACGCTTTCGGAGACACCGCAGAAAAATCCCGAGATGAACTGGCAGGCGATCCGCCGCATCGCGGCTGGCGGCACGGCATTGCTGGCCGCAGGAATCGCCGGCGGCAGTTGGCTGCTCACACGCGCCGGCGTCGAAGAGACGACGCTCACCATACTGCGCATCATCTTTCTGTTCGTCGGCGTAATCGTGATCGTCGCGCTGGTCGAACAAGCTAAAAACCGAAAACCATGAAGATCATCTGCATCGGCCGCAACTACCGCGATCACATCGCCGAGTTCGACGGCGGACCGCTACCCGAAGAGCCGCTCTTCTTCCTCAAGCCCGACACGGCTCTGCTGCGCAACAACGACCCCTTCTACATCCCAGACTTCACGCAGGAGGTGCACTACGAATGCGAGTTGGTGGTACGTATCAACCGGCTGGCACGGCACATCGCGCCGCATTTCGCCCACCGGCTTTATGCCGAGGTCGGACTGGGCATCGATTTCACGGCGCGCGACCTGCAACGCGAAGCGATCGCCAAGGGGCAGCCGTGGGAGCGCGCCAAGGGATTCGACTACTCGGCCGCCGTGGCGCCGCAGTTCCTTCCCGTCGCCGAGCTGGGCGACATCCGCCGGCTGCACTTCACGCTCGAGGTCAACGGGCAGGTGCGACAGCAGGGGTACACAGGCGATATGATTTTCTCCGTGGACGAGCTGCTGAGCTACGTTTCGCGTTATATGACCTTCCGCACGGGCGATCTGCTCTTCACAGGCACGCCGGCCGGTGTGGGCGCCGTGCAGCCGGGCGACGTGCTGCGCGCCACGCTCGAAGGTTACGAATTGTTGAATTTCGAAATACGCTGAATATGCTCCTCCAAGAGAAACTACACCCCTACCGTCTGCTGCTGGCCTCGCACTCGCCGCGCCGGCAGCAACTGCTCCGCGACTGCGGACTCGACTACACGCTTATCGACCGGTACGAAGTCGAGGAGCGTTACCCCGCAGGGCTGCCGTCGCACGACGTGCCGCTCTTCCTGTCTCAGCTCAAAAGCGACGCCTATCCCGAACCGCTCGCCGAGAGCGACATTCTCCTTACGGCCGATACGGTGGTCGTGGCCGCAGGCGAGATTCTCGGCAAACCGCACGACCACGAAGACGCCGTGCGGATGCTGCACCGGCTGTCGGGCGCCGACCACTTCGTCACCACGGGCGTGACGCTGCGTACCACGCAGCGGCGAGCCAGTTTCGCTGTCACCACCTCCGTGCGCTTCCGATCGCTGACCGACGAGGAGATCGACTACTACGTCGACCGCTTCCGTCCCTTCGACAAGGCGGGCAGCTACGGCATTCAGGAGTGGATCGGCTACGTGGCCATCGAGAGCATCAACGGATCGTTCTACAATGTCATGGGGCTGCCGATTCAGCGGCTTTACGTCGAACTGGACCGGTTCATCTCCCAGCAAACCCTTTAAAACTACATGGATATGAAAAAGAAACTTTACCTGTTGCTGACCGCCGCGCTGCTCGCCGTCACGGCCGGCGCCGCCGTTCCCCACCGGATCGTCATCCCCGACATCGAAGGTTACAAGACCCTCAAGGGCGACATGCATATCCACACCGTCTTCTCCGACGCGACGGTATGGCCCACGACCCGCGTCGAAGAGGCGATGATGGACGGTCTCGACGTGATCGCCATCACCGATCATGTCGACAACCGATTGCAAAAACAGAAAAACAGCGGGCTGTTTACCGGCGACCGCAACGAATCGTACAAGATCGCCAAAGCGGCCGGTAAAACGAACGACGTGCTGATCATCCACGGCGGCGAGATCACGCGCGCCATGGCACCCGGCCACTTCAACACCCTCTTCGTCGACGACTGCGAAGCGATCGGAACGGCCTCGGATGGCCACGAAGACCACTACGACGCCATGATGGCCGGACTCACCGAAGCCAAAAAACAGAACGGATTTCTGGTATGGAACCATCCCCACTGGGAGCGTCAGGCACAGAACGAAACGGTGTGGTATCCCGAACATACGAAACTCTACGATGCAGGGCTGATGCAGGGCATCGAGATCTACAACGCCTTCAGCGGCTACTCGCCCGAGGCGCATCGCTGGGCGATGGAACGCAACCTGACGCTCGTCAGCGGCACCGACTGCCATAAACCGCTTTTCCTCATGACCGATTATACCAACGGGGCCCTGCGTCCCGTGACACTCATCTTCGCCCGCGAACGCTCACTCGACGGCGTGCGCGAAGCCCTCGACGCACGGCGCACGGCAGTCTTCGCCGACGGCATGGTCTACGGCCGCGAAGAGGTGCTGCAACCGCTTATGAAGGCGCTGTTCGAGGTGTCGGACGTGAAATTCTCGGAGAAGAAAATGACGTTCCGCATTGTAAACCGCAGTTCGATTCCGCTCGTGCTCCGCAAGGCGGCCGGCAGCGAGAACGTTGTCTTCCCGCGCGACATGATCATCCGTCCCTTCGAGGAGACGACGCTGACCATTTACGGTTGGGACTACAAAAAACCGATGAATCTCGACCGCTTCGACGTCAATTTCCAAGTACTGAATTTCTTCGTCGACGCCGGTAAACCGATGACCTATTCGCTGCACTTCGAAAAACCTGCAAAACGATAAAATGATGAGCGGACTGAGAACGATCCTGAAACGATCGGTCCTGTTGGCACTGATCGTAATCGCCGCGCCGATCCGCGCCGACGAGGGAATGTGGCTGCCGAGCCTGATCGGCGAACGGATCGACGATATGCGCGCCAAGGGGTTCCGACTCACGGCCGAGGATATCTACTCGGTCAACGCTGCTTCGATGAAGGACGCCGTCGTGCTCTTCAACGGCGGCTGCACAGGCGAGCTGATCTCGCCCGAAGGACTGCTCGTGACGAACCACCACTGCGGCTACGGCGCCATACAGAGCCATTCGACCGTCGAACACGACTACCTGACGCATGGATTCTGGGCGCAAAACCGCGAGGAAGAGCTGCCCAACGAGACATTGTGGGTACGTTTTCTCGTGCGCATGGAGGAGGTGACCGACCGGCTGGCGGCAGGCGAGAGCACCGAGAAGATCCGCGAAGAAGCCTCCGAGAGGGGACGTTACCGCACGGCGATCGAACAGATGTATTACGGCAACCAACAGTTTCTCTTCGTCTACGAACAGTTCGACGATGTAAGACTCGTAGCCGCGCCGCCCTCGTCGATCGGGAAGTTCGGCGGCGACACCGACAACTGGATGTGGCCACGCCATACGGGCGACTTCTCGTTGTTCCGCATCTACGCCGATGCGCAGAACCGGCCGGCGAAATTCAGCCGCAAAAACGGTCCCTACCGTCCCAAACGCTACTTCCCCGTCTCGACGAAAGGGATCGGCGAGGGCGACTTCACGATGATCTACGGCTTCCCGGGCAATACGCAGCAATACGTTACGGCCGATGCCGTGGCCTACGTCGTCGAGCAGTCCGATCCGATGAAGATCGACCTGCGCACGCGGCGGCTGGAGATCATCTCGGCGGCACAGGAGGCCGATGCGGCGACCCGCATCCGCTACGCTGCCAAACACGCCTCGATCGCCAACGCATGGAAGAAATGGCAGGGCGAGCTGCTGGGACTGCAACGGCTGGGCACAGTGGCGCAAAAACAGGCCTACGAGGCCGAGTTCGCCCGCTGGGCGGCCGGCCGTCCCGAATACGCGCAGCTGCTCGACTCGCTCCATGCCGCCTATCGCACGGCAGCCGAAGGATATTACCGCCAAGAACTGTGCAACGAGAGCGTGAAGGGCATCGAGCTGACGACGCTGGGCGCAGCGCTGAAGCAGTATGCCGCGAAACCTTCGGAGGCCCTCGCCGAACGGATCGCCAAACTCTACCGCGACTACGACCCCGCGATCGACCGGCGCGTGGCTGCCGAGATGCTGCACGGGTTGGAGCAGTACCATCCCCGACCGCTGCCGGAGGCCTACACGGCCGAAACGGCACGGCACGGCGGAATCGAAGGCTATGCCGACCATCTCTTCACCGCCTCGGCAATCGTCTCCTACGAAACCGTCGAACCGCTGCTGCGCGACACGGCGGCACTGCGCAGGACGTTGGCCGAAGAACCCGTGCTGCGCCTTGTCGGCATCTTCGACCGCGGACGCATCCCCCGCAACCTGAGCAACCTGCCCGCCATCGAGCGATGGTATCGACCCTATATGAAGGCGCTGCGCGAATTCGACCGTGAACGGCCCTTCTACCCCGACGCCAACCTCACGCTGCGCGTCGCCTACGGAGAGGTGGCCGGTTATTGGTATGCCGACGCCGTCTACCACCGCCCCCTGACGACGCTCGACGGCATCATCGCCAAAGACGACCCGACGATCTATGATTACGACATCCCCGAACAGCTGCGCGAACGCTATGCCGCGAAGGATTACGGCCGCTGGGGCATTCCGGCCGCCGACGGCGGCGTGACCGTACCCGTCTGCTTTCTGGCGACGACCCACACCACAGGCGGCAACTCGGGTTCGCCGGTCATCAACGCCGACGGCGAACTGGTAGGGATCAATTTCGACCGCACGTGGCGTTCGACGATGAGCGACCTGCAGTTCGATCCCGCCATCTGCCGCAACATCGCCGTCGACATCCGCTACGTACTCTTCACGATCGATCGCATCGGAGGTGCAGGGTATCTGCTGGAAGAGATGGAACTGCGTTAAAGGCAGGCGGCACAGAAAAGAGCGGAATTCCATTTCGGAGTTCCGCTCTTTTTCATTGCACAGCCCTCTGTCAGAGCCAACCGCCGGCATCGTTGCCCCGCTCGCGCACGAGCACCGAGAAACGCTGCCCGATACGGTCGCCGCCATAACCGATGGCCGTCACCGTCACCGACGCGCTGCCCGCCCGTCGGGGCGTAAGCGTCACCACACCGTCCGACTCCGCAGCCGCGACCACCGCATCGTCATCGCACGTCACTTCGTAACGTTCGACCAGCGCATGGGTGAAATAGTCCTTCAGATTCACGCTGCACCCCGCCGCATCGCGGTCCAAGGCCAGCAGCTGAGGCGGCAGAGCCGCCGTAACCGAAGGAGGTACGTCAGCTTCGCCCAACAGGTTGCGCAGCACGAGCGATGCATCGATATAGCCGCTGCCCATCGCCCCTTTATAACGTTCCAAATCGATGGTATAGTTCTGGACGTTTCCGTTCTCGTCATAGGCGGGGAAACTCTTTTCACCGGTGAAATAGGTATCGATGGGATGGGTCGAACTACAAAGGAGGTGCTGCAACTCGGCGGCCGTAAGCGAAATGCCGTACTCGCCGGCCAGCGAAACCGCCAAGGCGGCAATGCCCGAAACATGCGGACACGCCATCGACGTTCCCTGCTCATAACCGTAGGCTCGATCGTTGGTGGCGATGGTACTCAGCACGCCCGCATTCGTGCCCAGACACTGCATATCGCCGCCCGGAGCCGTCACATCGACCCACGCGCCGTAGCACGAATAGTAGGCCGGCCGGTAGTCGGGCCCCATCGAAGCGACGCTCAGCACCTTGTCGTAAGCCGCAGGATAGGCCGTCGCACCGCCCAAAGGCAGGTAGCCGTTGTTCCCCGCCGCAAAGACCACCAGTCCGCCGGCGAGCGGTCCTACGACCTGCTCGTGTTCGTCGAATCCGGCATTGGCGATGAAATAATCGATGGCGGCCTTGTCGGCCGAAGCGTTCCACTCCGCATCGCTCATCACCCCTTTGGGATAATTGTATCCCCACGAACAGTTTGCGATGACCGCTCCGTTGTCGGCCGCATATTCGAAAGCCCGGGCGAACGACCCCGTGGAGTTGCCCATAAAGAGCTGGCAGGTCATCACACGCACGCCGTCGCCGCTTCCCGAACCGCCGGCAATTCCCGCGACGCCGCGGCCGTTGTTGCTGACCGCAGCGATCGTACCGGCCACATGGGTACCGTGATCGTCAGGCACGATCTTACCGTATTCGGCGCCGCTCTGGATCGGTGCGAAGTTGTATCCGTAGAGATCGTCGACATAGCCGTTGCCGTCGTCATCGACGCCCGGCGTACCGTTCTGTTCGGCCGTATTGACCCAAAGGTTTCCGGTCAGATCCTCGTGTGAAGTACGCACGCCGCCATCCAGCACGGCGACCGTCACACCGGACGAACCAGTGCACAACTCCCACGCCTTGAACAGATTGATGTCCGCGCCCGGAACGGCTTCGAACCCCGCATAGGCGCCGGAGTTGACATAGTGCCACTGGTCGCCCAGACGCGGATCGTCGGCCCCGGCCGAGCGGGTCGCAGGCGCGGCATCCGCAGCAGGAACCACCACGGAGGGAGTCCGCTCAGGCGCTACGCTGAACTCGGCGCAGCGCAGCGCAGGCTCCTCACGCAGATGACGGCACACCTCGTCCACGGAGATCGATTCATCGAAACGAACCTCATACCACAAATGCAATCCCGCCCGACGCTTCCGTTGGGCGAAACGTCCTTCGACATTGAAAAGCGGCCGGATCGACACAGCGCTCACGGCCGCCAAAAAACGGTCGATGCCCGCAATGCCCGAACACGCCGTTCCGACAGCACAGGTTCGATGGTCAGCGACGGTCAGCGAATCGGCGTAATCTTCGCGGAAACGGAGCAGAACGACGCCCGGCTCCGCCGTATCGACGGCGCGGATCAGCAGCGGGCGCGGTGCGGCCGAGGCTGCCGAGCCTTCGGCGGCCGGATCGTTCGTGCAGGCCGAACCCAAGAGGGCCGCAAGCAGCCCTGCAAAAATAAAAAGTCTTTTCCTCATCATCGCAACGCTATTCAGCAGGTTCGTATTGATAATCGACCGACCCGCCCGCGACAACGCTCACGACATTCGCACAGAAATAGCCGTAGGGCCGTACAGCGGCGTCGGCCTTGCAAAGGTAGACCACGACCCGGCAATTCGCCAGCACATGACGTTCGGGAATGGCTGCCGTATAGCTGAAACTCCGTTCGGCATTCTCGGCAAGCGCTCCGAGCGATTCGGCAAGCGAAGAGGTCAGGCGCAGCTGCACGACATTCATCTGTACCATACGGTTGTCCGCGGCTCCGGTCTGTTCGGTTTCGATACCGTCCTCGACCAGCAGTACACCGAGATAATAACCGGCCTGCTCGCGAGCGGTGACACGAACCGCAACCGAGAGATCGCGCCCTGCCAAGGTCGTGGCGACGGCCAGACCAGGCGTCGATTCGTAACGCGCCTGCGACGCTTCGATGGCATGAGCCATTTCGGCTCCGGCCGTATCGACGTTGTGCATTGCGGCATCAGACTTATAAGCGTCGTTCCAGTCGACGACATAATAAGGATAAGCATGAAGCCCGTAATCGGAGAAAAACGCCATGAAGTACCCCGACACGGGCGCTGCGACGCCGACGGCATCGCCCGCCTCATGGAACGCGACGGGAACCATCCGGTCGTAGAGCAGGTTTTTCATGACATGCTCGATGCCGGCGGCCGTCGCAGGGCAACTCCAGCAGCTCGTTCCGGTACCCTCCGCCACGAGCGAACGACGATAAAAACGATCCGTATGACCGGTCGTCGTGCGCTCCTTGACGATGATATCCACCGTGTTGAGCGCCCGGACGCTCTCGTCGGACCGCATTACGGCTTCGATGGTATAAACGCCCTTCTCATAGAAGATGTGCGTATGGCCCGAATAGCGTTCGCCATCGCGGACTCCGACGACGAACGACGACGTGGCGTCGCTCTCGTCGGTGCCGTTCTTGAGGGCCGTGACGGTAAACCGCACGGGATCGCCCACCCTCACCACTTCGGAATCAGCCTTGAGGGTATAGACCGTACCCCGCACCACCACCGTAAGGGAGTTCTCCGCTTCGAGATTCCCCGTCTTCGAATGGGCGGTCACGGTGTAGGTACCCGGCATCTCCCACGCGAAAACGTTGCCGGCACGGCAACCCGAATCGTCACAGATGTTCCACGCCGAAGTCACATCCTCGCCTTCGCTCGACAGGACGGTAAAGGTCACGTCCTCGTTGATCCTGACCGTCGTACGGTCGGCGGAAAGGGTGTAGATCGGCGGTACGGAAGGTGTCGGATCGGGATCGGACGCAGGGTCGCCGTCGCCCCCGCAGGCGCCGGTAAACACTAATGCCGTGAGACAGGCTGTGCGAAAAAGATAATTTCTGAACATCGTATCGGCCGTTACAAGGGGCAGCCCGCAGCTGCGGACCGCCCCTTCGGTAAAATTAATCCAAATATTCGTAGGCGACCTCGCCGCCCACAGGGCACGAGATCAGGTTGGCGACGTAGTAAACCGTCGGCGACTTGGCATCGTGGGTCGAGACGACGATCAGCACCTTGCAATTGGCGGCATTGGCCACCTTCGCCTGCTTGATGTCGAACGTTACGAAGAAACGCTCCGAATCGCCTTTGACCAGCGAGCCGTCCGCACCGAGCAGATCGCCCGGAACATAGGAAACATTGCTGATGGCGCGCACCACGTTGTTATGGGTGTCGAAGTCGTACCCTTTGATTCCGGTACCGTTGATCTGCTGCTCTTTGATGCCGTCCTCGAGCAGCCACGCCGAGATACGGTAATCGCCGTCGATAGCGATCTTCACATGCGCATTGACCTGAATCCGGGTCGTAGTGGCCGTGACGGCCGCCGAGATTCCGCACGGCGTGTCGAGCGCCAACAGTTTGGCGACGTTGTTCTCCAGCAGTTTGACATTCGCCGCGATATTCTGCGTCAATCCTGAAGTACTCATGGTAAAACGCAGATCCTTGCGCAGATCGAATCCGACCGTCGGAGCCGACGAGACGATCACGACATTTTTGATGGCCAGCGAACTCTCGTTGACCATATTGTCGGCCGACGGGATCGAGACGTGCACCCCCGCGTGGATCGCATCGCCGGAGGTATTGGCCTTGAAATATTCGATCAGCGAAGCCGAAGCCCACGGGCAGTAGGTGCATTCGCAGCTGGTGAACTGCGTAATGAGCACGTGGCGCCGGAACCCTTCGTAACGGGAGGGATTCGGATCGGCCGGCAGTTCGGGAACGCCCGAAACGGCGGTGATGGCGACGATTTCCGTGATTTCATTGCCATAACTGGCGAAGAACTTATAGGTACCGGCCTGCGTGGTCGAGAAACTCGGCGAGGAGAGTTCGGCCGAAGTATCCATGTTGAAGATCGCGGCATCGGCCGTCAGGTCGCTGTCCCCCTTGGTAACCTTGAAGACGATGGCATCCGTACCGTCGGCCGCCAGAAAACGCGAAGAGACGTTGAGCATAAGCGCGCCGCTCGGATTCTCTGGATCGGGATTGTCCCCGCCGATCGAACCCGTAGGCGTATCGTCGTCGACACCCGTACAACCCGCGCCGCACAGCAGGGCGAAGAGACAAAATAACTTGAAAATTTTCATAGTATGTATCGGTATTGATTAGAACGAAGAGGTCAGCATCAGGTTCACGCCCGTATAGGCCGGCGTATAGCGGCAGACACCGCCCGAACAGAGATACCCCGCACGGTTACGGCCGTAGCTGAGCTGAAGCCGCGTGCGGCTGTGCGTATAACTGAAGCCGCCGTTGTAGTAGTGGATATCGGTCTGACCGTTGTTATACATATCGCTGAGGTAGAAACTCCACTTGGGCGCGATGTTGAACTCGACCAGCGCAGCCATCCAGTCGCCTTCGTAATCCTCCGAATAGAGGTACTGCAACTCCGCACGGATCGATTTCTGACGGTTGAATTTGTAGGTCATGTCCAACACGAAAATGTTCGACACGCAGGTACGCCTCAACATGCCGTGCGAGGGACTCCACTCCTGCACCGAGACCAGCAACGTGGTCTTGAACTTCTTGCTCCACTGACGTTCGACGTCGGCGTTGACGTCGCGCCACAGAAGCGTCGACTCGCCGTTGGTGATCTCCTTGGTAGAGTAGTAGGTAGAGAGATTGGCATGGAAATTCCAGTAGCGGTCGCGGTTCGAAGCGCTGCGCAGCGTATAGTAGATATCGGCCTGACCGCCCGTCTCGCCCGCGGTGGAGACCTGATAGGGATTCAGATTGGCCAACATATAGGTATACTGCCGCGTCAGCGCTGGAAGATAATTCAACACGTTTCCCGTCCCCGAACCGTTGACGGTCAGCAGCGTATTCATATGCTCCAGATGCCGGAACGCACCCAGAATGCTCAGGCGCGGACGGCTGTAACCGATCTCGGCCAGATAGGCACGACCCTCGGCCGGAGCATTGGCCACCGATTCGATGTCGTTGCCCTTCTCGGCATATTCGCCGCGCAGATTGAACCCTTTCCAACCGACCTCGCCGTGTACCGAATAGAGATTCAGGTTGGGCTTGATGATGTCGTAAAACGGGCTCTCCTCGCCGATCGCCTCATAGCGGTTGACGAAGCTGCCGCCCAGCGTGGCCGAACCGTCGCTCCACGCGAAGATGTCGGAGAGCGAGACCTCGGCATCGGCGCCGCGAACATAGGAGTCGGCATAATAGTCGTACAACCGAGGACGGCCCCACAACGCCTTGACATTGACGAAACCACCGAAGTTGTAGCTGCCCCACACGCCTTCGATCGAGTTGTTGAAACCCAGCGCACGATCCTCGTAGGAGCGGAAGATCAGTCCGTTGCCAAACTGCTCGAAGATGTCGCCCACACGCAGCGAATAGTTCTGATCCTGCCACTGGACGTATTTGGTTGCCAGCAAAAAGCGGTGGCCCTTGCCGTAGGCGGCGATATCGTAGCCCTGAAGCGCCGGAAGATACGCCTCCACCTGAATGCCCGCCGAGAGACGGCCGTTGAAATAATCGGCCTTGAGATAGTTGTTCGATCCGAAATGATCGTCGGGAGAGACCGCCGTCACAGCGTCGAGTCCCTTGTCGTTGATATAGCCGATGCTGTTCGACTCGAAGCTGCCCGTGAGATGGCCTCCGATCTGGCCGTAGACAGCGGGGACGACGGTCAGCGACAGTAAAAGGATGAGATATTTTTTCATTTACTTGCTGATTTCCTTGAGTTTATCCAAGAGTTTGGACTTCCAAATTAAATCTGCACAAAAAGTTAAGCACTTTTTCTATTTAGTTTC
>URRP01000006.1 GCA_900550375.1 uncultured Alistipes sp.
CCTCGGCAAAATGCAAATAAATTTGCTTTTGCTCGCGGCTTATTCGTATCTTTGTAAAAAGAAGAAGACGTTATGGCAACTCATCCCGATTTCGTGCATCTGCACGTCCATTCGCAATATTCGATCCTCGACGGTCAAGCCAGCATTCAGAAGCTGGTGGACAAGGCCATGCGGGACGGACAGCCGGGCATTGCCTTGACCGACCACGGCAATATGTTCGGCATCAAGGAGTTTTACAACTACGTCAAAAAAGTAAAGGGAAAATACAAGCAGAAGGCTGCCGAAGTCGAAGCGCGTCTGGCTGCGCTCGGCGACGGTACGCAGCCGTCGGACGATCCGGCGGCAGAGATCGCCCGCTGTCAAACGGAGCTGGCCGACCTGAAACGCAAAGCCGCATTCAAGCCGATCATCGGCTGCGAGGTCTACGTCGCACGGCGGCGAATGCAGGACAAGGAGGGGAAACCCGATCAGAGCGGATACCACCTGATTCTGTTGGCCAAAAACCTCAAGGGGTATCACAACCTCGTCAAGATCGTCTCGAAGGCGTGGACCGAAGGATTCTATATGCGTCCGCGTACCGACCGTACCGAGTTGGAGAAGTATCACGAGGGGCTGATCTGCTGCTCGGCCTGTCTGGCAGGCGAAGTGCCGCGTGCGATCACGGCCGACGATATGCAAAAGGCCGAGGAGGCGATCCTGTGGCACAAAAAGCTCTTCGGCGACGATTATTACCTCGAATTGCAACTCCACAAGGCAACCGTCGAACGGGCGAACCGCGAGGCTTATCCGATGCAGCTCAAGGTAAACGAACATCTGCGGGAGCTTGCGGCGAAGCATGGTGTGCGGCTGGTCTGCACCAACGACGTGCACTTCGTGGACGAGGACAATGCCGAGGCGCACGACCGGCTGATCTGTCTCTCGACGGGCAAGGATCTCGACGATCCCAAGCGGATGCTTTACTCCAAACAGGAGTGGCTCAAGAGCCGCGAGGAGATGGCGGCGATCTTCGGCGACGTGCCCGAGGCGATGGCTGCGACGGTCGATATCTGCGATCAGGTCGAGACCTACTCCATCGACCACGCCCCCATCATGCCCACCTTCGAAATTCCGGCCGAGTTCGGAACCGAGGAGGGATACCGACAGCGCTTTACGGAGAGAGACCTTTTCGACGAGTTTACACAGGACGAGAACGGAAATGTCGTGCTCAGTGAGGAGGAGGCCCGCAAGAAGATCGAAAAATTGGGCGGGTACGATAAGCTCTACCGCATCAAGCTGGAGGCGGATTATCTGCGCAAGCTGACGATGGACGGTGCGCACAAACGCTATGGCGAGCAGCTGACCGACGAACAGCTGGAGCGGCTCAACTTCGAGCTGCATGTGATGAAGACGATGGGTTTCCCGGGATATTTCCTCATCGTGCAGGACTTTATCCGCGCCGCGCGCGAGGAGCTGGACGTTTCGGTGGGTCCGGGACGTGGTTCGGCGGCCGGTTCGGCCGTGGCCTACTGTCTGGGGATCACGCAGATCGACCCGATCGCCTATGACTTGCTGTTCGAGCGTTTCCTGAATCCCGACCGTATTTCGCTGCCCGATATCGACGTCGATTTCGATGACGACGGCCGCGGCCGCGTCCTCAACTGGGTGACGCAGAAGTACGGCAAGGAGAAGGTCGCCCACATCATCACCTACGGTACGATGGCAACCAAGATGGCGATCAAAGACGTGGCGCGCGTGCAGAAGCTGCTGTTGGCCGAGTCCGACCGTCTCTGCAAACTGGTGCCCGACAAGATTCCCGATAAGAAACTCAACATCCCGAACGCCATCGAGTATGTACCCGAGCTGAAGGCTGCCGCCGTGTCGGACAATCCCGTGCTGCGCGACACGATGCGTTATGCCCAGATGCTCGAGGGCAATGTACGCGGTACGGGTGTTCACGCCTGCGGTACGATCATCTGCCGCGACGACATCACCGACTGGGTTCCCGTTTCGACGGCCGACGACAAGGAGACGGGCGAAAAGATGCTCGTCACGCAGTACGAAGGTTCGGTGATCGAGGATACGGGACTGATCAAGATGGACTTCTTGGGGCTGAAGACGCTCTCGATCATCAAGGATGCCGTGGAGAACATCCGGCTTACGACAGGCCGGAAGATCGATATCGACGACTTCTCGATCATCAATGATCCGGCTACCTACAAGCTATACAGCGAGGGCCGTACCGTCGGAACGTTCCAGTTCGAGTCCCCCGGAATGCAGAAGTACCTGCGCGAGTTGCAGCCTTCGACCTTCGAGGACCTGATCGCGATGAATGCTCTCTACCGCCCCGGTCCTATGGATTATATTCCCGACTTCATCGCCCGCAAGCACGGCCGCAGTCCGATCGTCTACGATATTCCCGTCATGGAGAAGTATCTCAAGGACACCTACGGCGTGACGGTCTATCAGGAGCAGGTCATGCTTCTGTCGCGTCTGTTGGCCAACTTCACGCGCGGCGAGTCCGATACGCTGCGCAAGGCGATGGGTAAGAAGCTCAAGGACAAGTTGGACGCCCTCAAGCCCAAGTTCATCAAGGGTGGACAGGCCAACGGCCACGATCCGAAGGTGCTCGAGAAGATCTGGGGCGACTGGGAGAAATTCGCCTCCTACGCCTTCAATAAATCGCACGCGACCTGCTACTCGTGGGTGGCGTTCCAGACGGCCTATCTCAAGGCTAACTACCCTTCGGAGTATATGGCGGCGGTGCTGAGTCGAAACCTGACGAACGTCGAGCAGCTGACGATCTATATGAACGAGTGCAAGCGCATGGGCATCAACGTGCTCGGTCCCGATATCAACGAGTCGATGCTGCAATTTTCGTCCAACAAGGACGGCGACGTGCGTTTCGGGCTGGCGGCGATCAAAGGCGTCGGCGAGGCGGCCGTGGAGAGTATCATCGCCGAGCGGACGGCGAACGGCCGCTTCAAAGATATTTACGATTTTATCGAGCGGGTCAATTATTCGCTCGTGAACCGCAAGTGTCTGGAGAATATCGCCTATGCCGGCGGCTACGATTCTATTTCGGGATTCAGCCGCTGCAAGTTTTTCGGTGTCGATCTGCGCGACAACAACGGCGTGACCTACATCGAGCAGCTGATGCGCTACGGACAACGTTACCAGAGTGAGAAAAACAATGCCCAGCAGAGCCTTTTCGGCGGAGATACCGGTACGACCGACATCACGCCGCCCGTGATTCCCGCCTGCGCCGACTGGTCGCAGCTCGAAAAACTGAACAAGGAGCGCGAAATGATCGGATTGTATCTCTCGGCGCATCCGCTCGACGACTATAAGGTGATTATCAGTAATATGTGCAAGACGCAGGTGGGCGATCTGGATCATCTCGACGAGCTGAGAGGCAAGGAGATCGCTGTGGCGGGGATGGTCGTCTCGGTGCAGAATCTGACGACCAAGACCGGCAAGCCGTGGGGCAAGTTCAAGTTGGAGGACTACAACGGTACGCACGAGTTCGCGCTCTTCGGTAAGGATTACGAAAATTTCCGCAAGTACCTTTTCAACGACTATTTTCTCTTCATTCGGGGACGGGTGCAGCCGCGTCCGTACAACGATCAGGAGCTGGAGTTCCGCATCACGTCGATGATGCAGCTCTCGGAGTTGCAGGAGGCCGTCAAGGAGGTTCACGTACAGTTGGCCGTCGAGGAGATCACGCACGATCTGATCGCACGGATGAGCCGCTCGGTCAAGGAGTCGAAGGGCAATACCCTGCTGCGGCTGAACGTTTACGACCGGCAGGCACAGGTGTCGATCAACCTCTTCTCGAAGAGTTACAAGGTTGGCCTTACACCGGGGCTGGTGTCGTTTTTCGAAGACAATAATATAAAGTACACCGTGATATAATCAAAATAATAAATTAAAAATCAATTAAGTTATGGCAATGGAACTGAATGTAGAGAACTATGACGAGATCGTCGCTTCGAAACTCCCCGTCGTAATCGATTTTTGGGCCGAGTGGTGCGGTCCCTGCCGCATGGTGTCGCCGATCATCGAGGAACTGGCCGGCGAATACGAAGGTCGGGCGCTGATTTGCAAGTGCAATGTCGAGGACAACGACGACGTGGTGGCGAAATACATGGTGCGCAACATCCCGACGCTTGTCTTTCTGAAAGAGGGACAGCCCGTCGATAAGATCGTGGGTGCAACGACCAAAGAGGAGATCGTCGCCAAATTGTCGAAATTGCTTTAAGCGATGATCCGTTCGTGCGAATGGCACGCAGCACAGGCCGTGGAGTTCTCCAAAGGGGATTACACGGCTTTGCTCGTTCCGTCGATGGGCGCCAATCTGGTGCGGCTCGCCCACATGCGGCTGGGTGTGGAGGTATTGCGCACGCCGGCGCAGGACGAAAGCGACGAATTTCGCCGGCGCCCCCATGTCTACGGTCTGCCGATTCTCTTTCCGCCCAACCGGATCGCCGACGGGCGATTCGAGTTCGATGGCCGTGAATACCGGTTTCCGATCACCCGTGCTTCGGAGAACAATTACCATCACGGCATCCTCAAAAGTCAGCCGTTCGTGGTGTCGAAAGCCGTCGAGACGGCCGACGAGGTGCTGATCGAGACGCGCTATTATTCGAATGCGGCTTCGGATGCGATCTTCCGCGATTTTCCGCACGCCTTCAAATGCAAAATCGTCTACCGGCTTTCGGCCGAGGGGCTGGAGCAGGAGGTGATGTTCGGCAATAGGAGCGATCTTCCCATGCCGGTCGGCGTGGGATTCCATACGCCGCTCAACATCCCCTTTGCAGGCGGTGATGCGGCGGATTACCGCCTGAGGGCGGCCGTGGGCGAACGCTTCGAGTTGAACGAGCGCAACCTCCCGACCGGCCGGCTGCTGCCGCTCGACGAGCGGTTTGCGCGGCTGCGTGCTCCCGAAGGGTTGCAGGTAACCGGCTGCGAGGCGATCGAGGCGGGTTTCTCGGTGCGCGAGATCGAGGTCGACGGAAACCCTTTCCGCGGCGCCGTGGCGGAGAACCGTCGCACGGGCGTGCGGGTCTTCTACGAGGTCGACGAGCAGACGCTCTACTGGACGCTCTGGAACAACGGCGGGCAGGTGCCCTACTGCTGTCCCGAACCGCAGTCGTGGGCGACCGATGCACCGAATCTGCCCGATCGCGAACGCTGGGGCTTTCGTGCGATCCCTCCGGGCGGCAAGTGGTCGATTTGCTACCGGTTGTACGCGCGGGAGGCCGCCGAGCGGTAAGGGTGGAACTCGTGCGGCTCGGAGGCATCCCGCAGGGAGGGATGCGTCGGGTGTGTTGACGGAACAGGATAAAACGCTGAATACGATGGAGAAGAACTGTTGTTTGGAGACTCCGCGTCTGTTGTTGCGCGGGTGGCGCGACGACGATCGCGAGCCGTTCGCTGCGCTGAATGCCGACGAACGGGTTATGGAGTATTTTCCGCATCTGTTGTCGCGCGCTGAATCGGACGCTTTCGTTGATCGGATCGTCGCCGAATGGGTGGAGTGCGGCTGGGGCTTGTATGCCGTCGAACTGCGCGACGAGGGGCGTTTCATCGGTTACGTCGGGCTGCATTGCGCGACTTTCG
This sequence comes from uncultured Alistipes sp., assembly GCA_900550375.1. GTDB lineage: Bacteria > Bacteroidota > Bacteroidia > Bacteroidales > Rikenellaceae > Alistipes. Next base: position 5,599 of record URRP01000006.1, read on the forward strand.
AGGCTTCGTTCACACCCTGCGTGGAGATCGGCTGGCGGTTGGCCGCCGACGCTTGGGGACGGGGTTATGCCGCCGAGGCGGCACGGGCCGTTCTGCACGATGCGTTCGGCCGGCTGGGCCTGCGGCGGGTTTACTCCTTTACGGCGGCGGTGAACGGCCGTTCGGAGCGGGTGATGCAGCGATTGGGGATGCGCCGTCTCGGCGAGTTCGATCATCCGGCGCTCTCCGTCGGGCATCCGCTGCTGCGGCATGTGCTCTATATGACTACGCCGGATACTTTCGAGGGGTGATTTTCCGTTAGACTGTAAAATTGTAACGACGATGGAATACATAATGCCGTTTCTCTATCTGCTCAATACGATGGCGCCCTACCTGCTGCTGGGGTTCCTGCTGGCGGGACTGATCCATGCCTATGTTCCGCGCCGACTCTATGCGCGCTACCTCTCGCAGCCCGATTTCCGCTCGGTGGCGCTGGCGGCACTCTTCGGCGTGCCGCTGCCGCTGTGTTCGTGCGGGGTGATTCCCACGGCGATGTCGCTGCGGCGCGAGGGCGCTTCGAAGGGCGCTGTGGCGTCGTTTCTGATCGCCACGCCGCAGACTGGCGTCGATTCGATCGTGGCGACCTACTCGGTGCTGGGACTCCCCTTCGCCGTGATTCGTCCCATTGTGGCGCTCGTGACGGCGCTGGCGGGCGGATGGACGGTCAACCGCCTGACCCGCAGTGAGACCGACGGTGTCCTGCCTGCGGCGGAGAGCTGCGAGGTCGGAAAGAAAGGCAGCCGTTTCGTGGAGGCGCTGCGCTACGGATTCGTGGATATGGTGGAGGATATCGGCCGCTGGCTGGTACTGGGGTTGCTCGTCGCCGGACTGATTACGATTCTTGTGCCCGATAACTTTTTCGCCTCGTTCGCCGACAGGCCGCTGCTGAATATGGCCGTCGTACTGCTCTTCTCGATTCCGATGTACCTTTGTGCCACGGGGTCGATTCCGATTGCGGCGGCGTTGATGCTCAAGGGGCTGACGCCCGGCGCGGCGCTGGTACTGCTCATGGCGGGGCCGGCGACCAATATGGCGTCGATTCTGGTGATCGGCAAGGTGCTGGGACGCCGTACGCTCGCGGCCTATCTGGGGACGATCGTCGCCGGAGCCGTCGGCTTCGGACTGGTGATCGACTACCTGCTTCCTGCGGCTTGGTTCGTTCCTGCGGGGGCGGTACACGCCGCCTGCCACGCAGAGGCGGGCTATTCATGGCTGGAGATTGCATCGAGCACGCTGTTGGCTGCGCTATTGGCATACGCCTTGATCCGAAGATTCATTCCTATGAAAACCGATACGAGTATGACAAAACAGAGCTATCGCGTGGGCGGCATGAGCTGCAACCACTGCAAGGCCAGCGTCGAGAGGAATCTCGCGCTGCTGCCCTCCGTTACGGCCGTCGAGGTCGATCTTCCGGCGGGAACGGTTGCCGTCGAGGGGACGGCGACGGATGCCGAAGTGCGGAAGGTGATCGAGGAGCTGGGCTTCGAATACAAGGGGCGCGCATAGCCTCTTCGAGTATCCAAGAACGCCTGCGGAGTCTCTGCCGCAGGCGTTCTTGGTTTCGGACGGAAGACGTTCCCTACTGGATCATCTTCTTGAGCGTCTTTTTCAGCTTGCTGTGGTCGCGCAGGTCGTTGCGCAGCTTGTAGTTGCCGGCTTTGTCGACGAGCACATACGAGGGGATGCCGGTGATCTTGAACTGTTCCAATATGGCCCCGTATTGCTGTTCGGTCAACCGATAGTGTTTGCCTGCGATCTCGGCGATGGCCATTTTATAGGCTACCAGCGGAGAACTTTCGCTGGCGATATAGATCCAGACGATATCGTCGCTCTTCAGCGCTCCCGATTTGAGCGGCTCGTTCTCCTTGAGCGCTGCCCGGCACGGCCCGCACCATGTATTCCAGAAGTCGACGAAGACTACCTTGCCTTTGTAGGGGGCGATGATCGTCTTGAAGAGTTTGTCGCTACTTACGGAAGGTGTCGCCTCGATCTTCGCTTTTCCTTCCAAGCGGGCCAGTTCGCTGCGCGTAAATGCCTGCAACGCTTCGCATACTTCGGCATAGAAGGGATTCTTCAGCGACCGGAGCGTGGCGATATCTTCGTCAGTGAGTTCGCCGTTCTCCGCCTTGTAAGGCATCTGCCCCACTGTGCGCAGATCGACGATCTGCCCTTCTGTCACTCCGGCGATCGCCGGCCAGTCGATCGTCGGACGGCAGATCGCACGACGGTAATCGAGGAGCGCAGAACCCATCAACAGCTTCGGGTCGTTGATGTCGAACAATTTGCAGACGGCGGCGTAGTGTTCGGTCTTCAGCTCGGGCGCCTTGTAATCGATTTCACGTTGTCTCCACAAGTCCTTCACCGAACGGTAGTTGTACTCGAGTATGTAACGGGCGTCGACTAGGGCGCTGAGCGTCTGCTGCCGCAGCGTGAACAGATACTGCTCCTTGAGCATGGCGGGCATTTCACTATGGGCGATGCTGTCGGCCAACGTCTTGTATTTCGATTCGACCATCTGCGTATATTCGTCGGCGGTCATGTTGTAGTCCGCAAAATTTTCCTCATACCGATTGAGCGAGAACATATCGTTGCCCGTCGTGTTATACAACCTATTCAGATCGCCGTAAAGGCCCGTCGAATAGAGCTTGCGCAGGTGCGATTTGGGTTGCCCCTCGTTGCGGCGATCCATGATGAACTTGCCGGTTTCCCGCAGATCGACATAGACATCCATCGTTTCGCCCGGGGCGATCCAGAATTGTCCGAAGGAGCGTCCGACGCTCGCGGGGCGGGAGTAAGCGACTGCTGTACCGTACTGCCGGAACCGGAACGTCGCTACGTGACTTTGGGGATCGATGTCGGCCGTCAGTTCTTTACGGCTCGCTAACAGCGAGTTGACATAGAGCGATACCTGCGAGAACATCCCTTTGTGGAATCCGAGAAGATGGACGTTGACGGTCGTCTCCCCTATTTCGGTAATCAGATCGGGTACAGGCCCCTCTTTGGGTTCGGTGCGCAGCGATTCGGGCAGTTCCTCGGGATAGGTGTTGAACTTTTTCTTGCCGGTCAGATCCACGCCATAGATTTTGAAGCAGTTGACGCAGTCCGATTCGATGAAGTCGAACGACTTGGTGCCCTTGGGCAGCGGCCCGAATTTCAGGACGAACGATGCGCGGCCCGTTTCGGGCATCCAGAAGAGCGAGTCGAGTTGGATGCCCTCGGTTCCTGCGATCGGATATTTCACGCTGTCCACTTGCAAATAGGTCTTGGAGTCGATGCGGATCCACTCTTTCGGCCTATAATAGGCGTTGATATGGAGAACGGTCGCTGTGTCACTCAAACAAATTTTTTTGATGTCGATCGTCTCGGTGTTGGCCGCCTCGATGAACGGGTTCTCCACCGCACGGTTTTGCGGCGTACAGGAGGTTCCGAGCACTCCGATTGTCGCGCAGAGCAGGATAAGTAATTTTTTCATGGTCGATAGGTTTATGGATGGTAGTTTTCGCCGTCGGTTTTGCCGCTCCTTTTTTAGACTTTTCAACCGTAAAAAAGTTACAGTTTTCCGATTCGGACTTGTTTGAAACAAATGTAGACTTTTTATTCTATTCTTCCAACGATTTCGATCGTTTATTTCTAAAGAATTAGTAGATGCGGGAAAGAAAAAGGGATACATCTTTAGAATGTATCCCTTGCAAACCGTCGGAACCGATCGGCGAATGGCTACTTTTCGATCAGTGAAATCGACCGTTGAATGAACTCTGTCAGGTTTTTGCCTTTGAGCATTCCGTTGGTAAGCAGTGCCAAGTCGATGATCTGCCGCACGAGCGAATTCGTTGAGCCGATCTGACGCAGCCGCTCGCTGCGTTCGTCGCGCAGCGTGACGACCTTCTTCGACAGCTCTTCGCGCTGGGTCTTCTCCTCGGCAGTCAGCTCCTCTTCCTTCTTCTTGTCGATCGTCTCTTCGAAACGCTTTTCCTCCTGAACGGCGGCATCGATCTTCTTGGTGATCGATTTGAGCTTGTCGCCGTACTCCTTCTCGACGTTCTGGAGAATGTCGATCACGATCGGGTGGTTGCCGTTGACGACGAGGGTGAAGTTATCGGGCATCTGACCGTAGAATTGGCTCATGCCGCCGCCGCTCATGGCGGCCATCTCCTTCATACGGCGCATGAACTCGTTCTGGGTGATGATTACGGGTGCTTCGACAGCAGCCATCGGTTCGAAGGCGATGTTGTAGTGGATCTTTTCGTCGTGCGGCATCTGCGCCTCGAAGACCGGACGCAGAATCTCCTGCTGCGACTCCGAGAGCGACATTTTGAGCGCATCTTCCTTCTGGATCAGTTTGTCCACGATGTCGCTGTCGACGCGCACGAAGCGCTGCTCCTTGTGCTTCGATTCGTACCAGTTGATGTAGTGATTGTCGAGCGGTCCGTTCATCTCGAGTACGTCGTAACCTTTGGCCTTTGCCGCTTCGAGCGCCGAGAGCTTGGCGACGGGGTCGTCCACGTAGAGGAAGATGAGCGTGTTATGTTTGTCGGTCTGGTTCGCCTTGACCAGCTCTTCGTACTCGGCGGGAGTGAAGTATTTGCCGTCTGTATTCTTCCATAGCATGAACGACTGCGCCTTTTCGGCGAATTTCTCGTCGGTGAGGATGCCGTACTGGATGAAGATTTTCAGGTCGTCCCACTTCGTCTCGTATTCGGGACGCATCGTGTTGAACAGTTCCTGCAGGCGGTCGGCCACCTTGCGCGTGATGTAGTTCGAGATCTTCTTGACGTTCGAATCGCTCTGGAGATAGCTGCGCGAGACGTTGAGCGGGATGTCGGGCGAATCGATCACGCCATGCAGCAGCGTGAGGTATTCGGGGACGATTCCCTCGACCTGATCCGTCACGAAGACCTGATTGGAGTAGAGTTGAATCTTGTTCTTCTGAATTTCGAAGTTGTTGTGAATCTTCGGGAAATAGAGAATGCCCGTCAGGTGGAACGGGTAGTCGATATTCAGATGGATCGAGAAGAGCGGCTCCTCGCCCGTCGGGTAGAGTTCATGGTAGAACTCCTTGTACTGCTCCTCGGTGATGTCGGCCGGTTTGCGCATCCACAACGGATCGGTATCGTTGACGATGTTCTCCTTGTCGGTATCGACGTACTTACCGTCCTTCCACTCCTTGACCTTGCCGAAGGCGATGGGAACGGGCAGGAACCGGCAGTATTTGCGCAGCAGCTCCTCGATCTTCGCCGGCTCGGCGTACTCTTTGGCATCCTCCGACAAATGCAGGACGATCGTCGTGCCCCGATCATGGGCTTCGTCGCTCTCCTCCATCGTGAACTCGGGAGAGCCGCTGCACTCCCAGTGCACGGTTTTGCTGCCCTCCTTGTAGGATTTGGTGATGATCTCGACTTTGTCCGAGACCATGAACGAAGAGTAGAAGCCCAGTCCGAAATGGCCGATGATCGCGTGATCCTTGTACTTGGCCATGAACTCTCCGGCACTCGAAAAGGCGATTTGGTTGATGTATTTGTCGACCTCGTCGGCCGTCATGCCGATACCGCGGTCGGTGATCGTGAGCAGCCGCTTGTCGGTATCCACTGCAATATGGATCGTCAGATCGCCCAACTCGCCCTGCATTTCGCCGCGCGAAGCAAGCGCCTTGAGTTTCTGCGTGGCGTCGACGGCATTGGATACCAGCTCGCGCAGGAAGATTTCGTGGTCGGAATAGAGGAATTTCTTGATGACGGGAAAGATGTTTTCGGTCGTCACGCCGATTTTGCCGTTTGTCATAGTCGTATTCTGGTTTTAGTCTGTTTTCTTTGTCCGTAGAAGAATCAAACTATGTGCCAGCGGCTTTTTCCTGCCAGAATGACAGCCGCAGACTGACAAAAATAGACAGCCGCAGATCGTTGTCTGATCTACGGCTGCAAAAAGATGTGCGGAGTCCTACTTCATCGCCTTGGCGATCGCATCGACGAACCATTGCGGAGCGCGTGTCGGTCGGCGCGTGTCGGCATGAAGAAAACCCAGTGCCGTCATGCCCGTATTGAGCAGTTCGCCCTGCGAATTGTAGACTTCGTATTCGAAGCGGATGCGTGCCGTAGGCATTTCGCGCAGCAGAATGCGTACCGTGAGGCAGTCGTCGAAGAAGGCCGGACGCTTGTAGACCGACTGCACCTCCAAGATCGGCATGATGATGCCCTGCCGTTCCATGTCGGCGTAGGAAAGTCCCAGCGAGCGCATCAGGTCGGAACGCGCCTCTTCGTAGTAGCAGATATAGTTCGAGTGATGGACGAGTCCCATCTGATCGGTATGCTTGTACCAGACCCTGATTTTCGTGTCGTGCGTAATCATATTGCGGTAAATTCGATAATGCTCTTCTCTTTGGTAAGCGGTCGGTCGAGCAATGGCGCCCCTTCGGTCGGAATGAAGAGCCTGCCGGCTTCGCCGTCTGCCGCTATGCGATATTCACCCGCAGGAGGCAGGAGTTTATAGGGGTCGTCGATATGCACTTTGCCCTCCTGTACGTCGGCGATCAACAGATAGGGATGGCCTAACATACGGGCGGCCTGCGCCATCGCTCCGTGTTCGATAAGCGACCGGATCGCAGTCGAACTGACCTTTTTGCCGCCGACGTCGAAAGGATCGATCCTGCAAAGTTGCAGCTCCGGCCGCTCCGATGCATGCAGAGAGCCGTAGTCGCCCTCCTTGTTGTGGCCGAAGTGATGGTTGTACCCCATCACGAGCGTTTCGATACCCAGCTTTCCGACCAAGTCGCGCTGGATGAAATCGACAGAACTCGTCCGGCTGAATTCACGGGTGAAGGGGATGACGACCAGATTGTCGATGCCGGCCCGTTCGAGCAGATAAGCCTTTTCGTCGAGCGTCGTGAGCAGACGCAGATCGGTCTGCTTCTCCAGTACGATACGCGGATGAGGCGCGAAGGTGACGACGATGCTTTCGCCGCCGCGTTCGCGGGCGAAACGGCAGACGGCGGAGAGCAACTCATCGTGACCGCCGTGCACGCCGTCGAACGAGCCGACGGTCGCCGCCGGACGGTGAAATGCTGGAAGGTGGTCGATTCCGTGGAAAACTCGCATCGTGTGTCGGTTAGTCGTCGGTGGGATTCTCCTCGTTCTCCTTGACGAAGTAGGCGACCTTTTCGAGCAGCGTGGTGATGTCGTAATTCTCGACCACGATGCCGCGCGGAAAGTTGAGCGGCCGCGAGGTGAAGTTCAGCACCCCTTTGATACCGGCGTTGACGATCGGTACGACCAGTTCGTCGGCCACGCGCGAGGGCGACGAGACGATGACGATGTCGATGTTCTTGTCCTCGACGACCTCCTCGAAATTCTCCATATGGTGGCACGGAATGCCGTCGATGGTTTTGCCGACCTTTTCGGGATCGATATCGAAGGCGGTGGTGATCTTCAGCTTCAGGCCGCGGCCGTTGAAGTACTTGGTGATGGCTTGTCCGAGGTGCCCCATGCCGATGACGGCGATGTTGGTCACCGTGTCGCTGTCGAGGATATTGCTGATGAAGTCGATCAGGACTTTCACGTCGTACCCCTTCTTCGTGTCGCTCGAAAAACCGATGAGCATCAGGTCGCGGCGCACCTGCACCGCCGTGATGCCGTGGATGCCGGCCAGCACGTGAGAGAAGATATGGGTGATCCCCTGCTTGTGGGAGGAGAGCAGCGTACGGCGGTACTCGCTCAGCCGTTCGATGGTCTTTTCGGGTATGTTGGAAGATGCCATAATCGATTATTCGAGCGTAATGGTATAGTTGTCGTTGTAGATGACGCGCACCCATTCGGTGTTGATGCGGCTGCCGTCGGCCGTGCGGGAGAAGCGATAGGGAGTCTGGAGCGGCGTGAAGGTCTCGCCGTCGAAGAAGCTGTTGATGTCCTCGAACATTGCCGATCCGAACAGTACGGCTGCGTCGTACCCCCGATAGGCATAGAGTGTCGGCATCGAACCGAACGCGGAGATGTAGCGGTTGTCGAAGGTACGGATGCGTTCGTCGTCCCGTTTGGCGTGATAGGTCGAACTAAAGGTCACGCGATTCTTGAAGAAGAGGTTGCGGTCGATGTTGCCGAACCGGTTCCAGTGCGGACCGCCGATCACGTCGTACTGCGGCGCGGAGTGGCCGCGGGCGATGCTGTTGCTGCTGGCCGACGCCAGCGCGGCGAGGATCGAGTCGACTTCCGTCTCCCTGCTCGACAAGACGACCAGCAGGGCGTTGTCGCGCGCCGAGAGGATGCTGCCGATATTGCTGCCCGGTTCGTAGCGGAATGTTTCGTATCCCACGTCGGAAATCAGGGCCTTGACGGCCTGCTCGAATGCCGTGTCGGTGTTCTGGCTGTAAATCAGAACGACTCTGCGGCCGCTGTTGAACGTCTGTGCGAACTTGGCATATTTTTCAGCGGGATCGGGCGCCATCGGGAAGAGGACGCTGCTCTGCGTATGGTCGAGCGTCGCCAGCGGCGAAACGACCGGAATACCCTCCTGTTCGGCGATGCGCAGCACGGGAGCCAGTTCGTCCTCGTACACGGGACCGACGATCAGCTGCGAACGGACGAAGGCGTCGTCTTCGACGATCGTTGCGACCTTCGCCGGATTATGCGCCGTATCGAAAACCTCGAGCCGCACCGACCGGCCGTCGCGTCGCAGTTGGTCGATGCCCAGCAGGAATCCCTGATAGAATTCGGTATAGCTGGCGTTGGGCCGGCCGTCGGTCGTGGCGGGCAGCAGCAGCGACAAGTTGAGCACGGCCTCCGGCGCAAGCGTCAGCAGCCGTTCGGCGGGGGGCCGGACGGTCAGCGTGTCGGCCGGCTGTTCGGCCGCGGCAAGCGCATCGCGCGTCGGCAGTTTGATGATGGCGCCGGCTTTGAGCGTTGCCGGAGAGAGCCCTTCGTTGAGCGTCGAGAGCGTCTGCTCGGAGACTTGGTTGGCGTGGGCGAGCGAATACATGGTGTCGCCCGGCTGGACGACGTAGTAGCGATAACCGTCGGCGGGAACGCTGTTCAGTTTCTCTTTGTACTCTTCCAGTTCCGCGAGATTCTCGGCGTTGCTGGTCTTGCCCACCTCCTTTTTCCGTACCAGCAGCGTGCCGCCGATGGTCAGGTGTGCGGGATCGAGGTTCTCGTTGTCCTCCAGCAGCGTCTCGACCGAGATGCCGTACCGCTTCGAGATGGCATAGAGCGTTTCGTGGGCCTCCACCGTATGCAGAATGAACTTCTTGCGGAGCTTCTTCTCCTGCTTGGTCGTAAGCGGTTCCTCGTTCGGTTGCAGCTGCGGTGCGGGGACCGGAATCTTGACGTTCTGGTCGGCTTTTACCACATCGGCCATCGTCGGGTTGTGGGCCACGAGCGACTGCTCGCTCACACCGTAGAGCCGTGCGATCGAATAGAGCGTCTCGCCGGCCTGTACGGTGTGTATGTAGAACTTCTCGCCGCCGATATAGACGATCGTCTCCGACTTCTGCGACTGCGGCACAGCGGCAGTCGCGGACGTCAGTCCGATGCAGAGCCATGCAGCCGTTATGAGAATCGGTCTGTACATACGCATTAACGTTTCTTCCCTTCCTTGCCGCGCAGCCGGATTTCGGTGATGACCTTTTTCGTATAGAGCGGAAAATCGCCGTTCATCATCCAGTTGTAATAGCTCGGTTCCGACTCGAAGATTTCAGCCACGCAGCGGCCTTTGTACTTTCCGAAGCCGAAGACCTCCTCCCCTTTCTCGTTGTAGAGGATGCGGCCCGCATAATCGGCCGACTCGTTGCGCGTGGAGAATTCGGCCAGAAAATCGATGTCGTTTTCCAGATTGTCGTAGCGCTCCAACTGCGCCTTGAGTACTTCGTAGGTCGCCAGCGTGTCGGCTTCGGCCGAGTGGGCGTTGGTGAGGTCCTTGTCGCAGTAAAACTTGTAGGCGGCGATGAGCGTGCGCTGCTCCATCTTGTGGAAGATGTTCTGCACGTCGATGAAACGTCGCCGCTTGAAGTCGACGTTGATGCCGGCGCGCATGAACTCTTCGACGAGCATCGGCAGGTCGAAACGGTTGGAGTTGAATCCCCCGAAGTCGCAGCCGGCGATAAACTGTTCGAGCGACCGAGCGATCTGTGCGAAGGTCGGACAATCCTTCACATCCTCGTCGGTGATGCCGTGAATGGCGGTCGCCTCCTCGGGGATGTGTATCCCGGGGTTGATCTTACGGGTCTTGACGATCTCTTCGCCGTCGGTCGTCACCTTGACCATCGAGATTTCGACGATGCGGTCCTTGGCGGTATCGATGCCGGTGGTCTCCAAGTCGAAAAAGACGATGGGGCGTTTGAGGTTGAGTTTCATGCTTCCTATTTTTTACGGAACAATCCGCGGATCAGGTCGAGCGCTTCGGCGGCGTTGCTGCGGAAGGTGTCGGAGGCATCCTTCACCTTGTCCGAAACGGCGTCGCCCAGCACCTCTTGGAACGTGTCGAGTACGCGGGTACAGACCTCTTCGGTATATCCGGTACGGCGGGCTACCTCGCCGATCAATTCACGTTTGTTCATCGTCTCAGGCATTAATCATCATCGGCATGAGCAGCATCAGCGTATCGCTGGACTGCTTTTCGTCATAGACGGGTTTGAAGACGCCCGCACGGGTCGAATCGGCCAGTTCGATCACCACCGTCGGGGTCTCGATGTTCGAGAGGATCTCGACCAGAAAGGTCGACTTGAAGCCGATGGTGATCGGCTGTCCGTCGTAGCTGCACGAGATCGTCTCGTTGGCCGACATCGAGTAGTCGATATCCTGCGCCGTGAGATCGATCTTGTTGTCGGCGATATCCATGCGGATCAGATTGGTCGCGGGGTTCGAGCAGACGGCCACGCGTTTGATGCCGTTGACCAGTTCGATGCGGTCGATGAGCACCTTGTTGGGGTTGTTGGCCGGAATAACGGCGTTGTAGTTGGGATAGCTTCCCTCGATCAGACGGCACACCAACGTATGATTCTTGAGGTTGAAAAGCACGTTCTTCGAATCGAACGACACCTTGACCGGCGCCTCTTCCTTGAGCAGCATACCTTTGAGCAGGTTGGCCGGTTTCTTGGGCAGAATGAAGGCGGCGGTCAGTTCGCTGTGCAGCTCCGAGGCATATTTCACCAGTTTATGGGCATCGGTGGCGACGAAGGTGATCGATTCGGGTTCGATATTGATATAGACGCCGTTCATGATCGGACGCAGTTCGTCGTCGGCCGTGGCGAAGATGGTCTTGTTGATGCCGTTCACGAGCGTGTCGACGTCGAACGTCAGCTCCTTCTTATCTTCCGAGAGCGCGGGCAGCGCCGGATAGCTCACGGCGCTCGCACCGGGAATCGAGAGCGAACCGCTCTTCCAGTTGAGTTTGATTTCGAAGGTCTGGTCGTTGCAGTCGATCGTCAGCGGAATTTCGGCGAACTCCTTGAGCGAATCGAGCAGCTGCTTGGCGGGTGCGGCGATCACGCCCTCGCTCTCGACGTTGTCGACGGTGATCGAACTTACGAGCGTGGTCTCCAGATCGGAGGTGGTCACCTTCAGCTGATCGCCCTTCAACTCCATGAGGAAGTAGTCGAGGATGGGCAGCGTGTTCTTATTGCTGATTACTTTACCGGTGGTCGCCAACAGCGACAGAAGCGCGGAACTTGATACGGAAAATTTCATGTTGATCTTCTATGTTAGTTATTTCTAATTCTTTATGGACTTTTCGGTTAGAGGGTCGCCAGCTTGTCGAGTGCCATGCGGATCATCTGCTTGACGAAGGGTTTGTAGTCGGTGCAGGCGTCCAGCGCGATACGCTGTGCGATGATGGTGCAGATCGTTGCGGCGCGGTGCCCCATGAGCGAAGCCATGCCTGCGAGCGCCGAGCTCTCCATCTCGAAGTTGGTGATGCGATGTCCGTCGTGTTCGAACGACTCGATCTTCTCGTTCAGGTGCGGATCGGCCGGTTCGAGGCGCACCCAGCGGCCCTGCGGAGCATAGAAGCCCGGCGCGGCGATGGTGATTCCCTCGCGCGTCGAGTCCTTGAACAACTCGAACAACTCCGCGTCGGCGATTGCGAAATAGGGTTTCGGCAGCAGGTCGCTCCAGCCCGTGTGGCGCATGAATGCCTGTTCGTATTCCAGATTGCAGACCTCGTTGCGCCCCTTGTAATAGTTGAGCAGCCCGTCGAATCCGATCGACATGCGCGAGAAGACCGCCTCGCCCACTTTGATGTCGGGCTGGATGGCGCCCGAAGTGCCCAGCCGCAGCAGTGTGAGGCGCCGCAGCTCGGGTTTCACCTGCCGGGTTTCGAAGTCGATGTTGGCCAGCGCGTCGAGTTCCGTGACGGAGATGTCGATGTTGCCGATGCCGATGCCCGTCGAGAGGACGGTCATGCGTTTGCCTTTATAAGTACCCGTAACGGAGTTGAACTCGCGGTTGGAGGCTGCGCACTCCCGTTTGTCGAAGAAGGACGCAACCAACTCTACGCGGCCGGGGTCGCCCACCAGAATGACGGTGTCGGCCAGCTGCTCGGGGCGGAGGTGCAGGTGGAAAATGGAACCGTCGTCGTTGATAATCAACTCGGAAGATGGAATCGTTCTCATAATAGTCGCGTTTTAATTTTCATAATTGGCATAAAAGTAATATTTTTACCTCGAATTGCAAAACAAACTCGTCGATTTTTTCAATTTATATAGGTGTAAAACAAGTTTATAAATGACACTCATCAAATCTATTTCGGGTATCCGCGGTACGATCGGGGGCTGCCCGGGCGACAATCTGACTCCGCTCGACATTGTGAAATTCGCTACCGCTTACGCCCGTTTTCTAGGCGAACGAAAATCGGGCCGCCTGCGGATCGTCGTCGGCCGCGACGCCCGTCTTTCGGGCGAAATGGCGGGCGACCTGATCGAAGGCGCCCTGCTGGGATGCGGCGCCGACGTGGTCAACGTGGGGCTTTGCACGACACCCGGTGTGGAGTTGGCCGTCACCGCCCACAAGGCCGACGGCGGTATCATTATCACCGCCTCGCATAATCCGCGCCAATGGAATGCGCTCAAACTGCTCAATGCCGACGGTGAGTTCCTCTCCGACGTCGAGGGCAAGCGTGTGCTGACGCTGGCCGAGCAGAACGACTATGAGTTTCCCGAGGTCGACGCGCTGGGGCATGTGCTTTCACGCGAGTCGTTCAACGACGAACATATCCGTCGCGTGCTCTCCCTGCCGCTGGTCGATGCTGAAGCCGTGCGGCGCAAACGCTTCAAGGTCGTGGTCGACGCCGTCAATTCGGTGGGCGGTATCGTGATCCCGAAGCTGCTGCGCGAACTGGGCTGCGAGGTCGTGGAGCTTAACTGCGAACCGACGGGCGAGTTCGCCCACAACCCCGAACCGCTGCCGGAGAACCTGACGGAGATCGCCGCGGCGATCGTGCGCGAGAAGGCCGATCTGGGCGTGGTGGTCGATCCCGATGTCGATCGTCTGGCCTTCGTGAGCGAAGACGGCTCGATGTTTGTCGAGGAGTATACGCTGGTGGCCGTGGCCGATTACGTGCTTTCGCACAAGGCGGGCAATACGGTCTCGAATCTCAGCTCGTCGCGGGCGCTGCGCGACGTGACCGAGCGTCACGGCGGTCGTTACTACGCTTCGGCCGTAGGCGAGGTCAACGTCGTGGCGAAGATGAAGGAGGTCGGCGCTGTCGTCGGCGGCGAGGGCAACGGCGGGGTGATCTATCCCGAGCTGCACTACGGGCGCGATGCGCTGGTGGGTGTGGCGTTGTTTTTGACCTATCTGGCGCAGACGGGGCTGACGATGACCGCGTTGCGTGCCACCTACCCCGCCTACTACGCTTCGAAGAACAAGATCGCCCTGACGCCGGCCATCGACGTGGATAAAGTTCTGCGTGAGATAAAGACCCGTTATGCCGGTGAGCAGGTGAACGATATAGATGGTGTGAAGATCGATTTTTCGGAGAATTGGGTACATCTGCGCAAGTCCAATACCGAGCCGATCATCCGCATCTATACCGAGGCGCGGTCGATGGCAGAGGCCGATGCGCTGGCGCAGCGGTTTATCGGCGAGCTGCGCGAAATTTGCAACCTGTAAAACGAATACGCTATGAAAGAGGTTCTCAATTACATCCGCTCGCATCGTGACGACTTCGTCGAGGAGTTGTTCGGCGTGTTGCGCATCCCGTCGATCAGTGTGCAGGCGGAACACCGCGAGGATATGATACGCTGCGCCGAGCATCTGGCGGCGGCGCTCGTCAAGGCCGGTGCCGATCATGCCGAAGTGATGCCCACCGAGGGCAATCCGGTGGTCTTCGCCGAGAAGATCGTCGATCCGAAAGCCAAGACGGTGCTGGTCTACGGCCACTATGACGTGATGCCGGTCGACCCGCGCGAGGAGTGGACGACCGAACCGTTCGAACCCGTCGTGCGCGACGGTCGCATCTGGGGGCGCGGTGCCGACGACGACAAAGGACAGTCGTTCATGCATATCAAGGCTTTCGAGGCGATGTGCGCCACCGGGCAACTTCCCTGCAACGTGAAGTTCATGCTCGAAGGCGAGGAGGAGATCGGCTCGCAGAGCCTCTACAAATTCTGCCGCGAGCAGAAGAAACTGTTGAAATCGGATGTCATTTTGGTCTCCGATACCTCGATGATTTCGATGGATACGCCTTCGATTACCTGCGGATTGCGCGGGTTGACGTATATGCAGGTAGAGGTATCGGGACCCGATAAAGACCTGCATTCGGGATTGTTCGGCGGTGCGGTGGCCAATCCGGCCAACGTGCTGGCTCGGCTGGTCGCTTCGCTTGTCGACGATGAGGGTCGTGTGACGATCCCCGGGTTCTACGACGACGTGCGCGAACTGTCGGCTGCCGAACGGCGTGCGCTCAACAAGGCGCCGTTCCGTTTGGTCGACTACAAGCGGTCGCTGCATATCGGCGACGTGGTGGGAGAAGCGGGTTATACGACCATGGAGCGCACGGGGGTGCGTCCGTCGCTCGACGTGAACGGCATCTGGGGCGGTTATATCGAGGAGGGAACCAAGACGATCATTCCGGCGCGCGCTTCGGCCAAGATTTCGATGCGGCTGGTTCCGAATCAGGATTTTCGCAAGATCGCCAAGCTCTTCGAACGGCATTTCCGCGCCATTGCGCCCCGCAGCGTGAAGGTCGACGTGAAGTTTTTGCACGGCGGCGCGCCCTACGTTGCACCTACCGACCTGCCGGCCTACGAAGCTGCCGAAAAGGCTGTGGAGGCTACCTTCGGCAAGAAGCCGCTGCCCTTCTATTCGGGCGGTTCGATTCCGATCGTGAGTGCTTTCGAGGAGATTCTGGGCGTGAAGTCGATCCTGCTGGGCTTCGGGCTGTCGCAGGATGCGATCCATTCGCCCAACGAAAGTTTCGGGCTGGATCAGTTCCTGCGCGGCATCGAGACGATCCCCTATTTCTACCGTTATTTCGCCGAGATGTAGTTTCCGACCGGCCGAGAAAAAAAGCCGTCGCTCAACGAGTGACGGCTTTTTCTTCGTATGCTATTCCGCGTCAGTTGCCTGCAAAGTTGCTGTTTATGAAGTCGGCGACGGTGAAGACCTTGTTGACCGGCTTGGCGTAAGTGAAACGTTCTTCCGTGTCGATCATGGCGGGAAGCCGCTCGCCCACGAGTTGCGTGAGGAAGTAATCGATCGCGTCGCGGTAGTTGTTCATCGGCACGTTGGCGATCGCATGGTCGGCATTCTCCACCGAATAGAAATAATACGGCGATTTCATCTCGGCGAGCTGCGCGGCAATGTACTTCGATCCGAAGATGCCTGCGCCGCCCAGTCGCAGCCCCTCGTAGGGAACGTTGGAGTCGGCGTCGCCGTGGAAGAGCATGATCGGGGCGGGCGCACTCTCCCAGCCCAGTTCGTCGCCCATGTTGACGATGGCTCCGGCGAAGGAGATCACACCGGCGTAGTTGAACGCCTGCGGCAGCTTGGCGGTCAGCGGGTTCTTGTTGGCGATGAGGTATTCGCCCTGCAAAACGGTGATCGCTCCGGCGCTCGATCCGCAGGCGACGATCCGCTCGGGATCGATGCTCCACTCTTCGGCTTTGCCTGCAACGTAGCTCGTCGCGTCGTAGAGGTCTTCGACGGCCATCAGCACCGTCTGCGGCAGCAGCTGCGGAAAACTTTCGGGGGAGAGCTTGCCGGCGGCAAGCGGCTCCTTCAGTCCGAGACGGTAGTCGATCGAGACGACCGTATACCCGTTCTCGCGGGCCATGTACTCGAAGAACGGACGGTATGATTCGGCATCGCGCGTACCATGGATGAAGGCTCCGCCGAAGACGAAGATCATACAAGGAGCCTGCTCCCCGACTTTTATCGCAGGGGCATAGGTGTAGCGATCGAGCCGCAGCGAGTCGCCGTTTTTGACCGAGTAGACGAAGGTTTTGCATACGACCTCGGTGTCGGAGACGGTACGGCTGCATCCTGCCGGCAGAAAGCCGAGCATCAGCATCAGTAAAAGCATGTTTCGCATAGTTTGCACGTATTTGTAGATTACATCATCTCTTCGTAGGCGTACTGCACGGCGCGGTTGAGCTGCTGCACGAAGGGCGCAGTCTTGCGGAACTCCGAGAGCGTGCGTCCCAACAGGTCGTCGCCCGCAAGGAAATCGTCGCCAAAGGAGCGGCAGAGGGCCACCTCCTTGAGCCGCAGCAGTTCGTCGTAAGGCGTACCGGCCGGAAATCCCGCAGGCAGGCGTCTGAGTTTCTGCGACTCGTCGAGCGCGAACCCCTTGGCGCGCCGGATGTTCTCAACAAATTTCGGGCCATTGTCCACGATCTCCTCGCGCACGCTGCGGAGTACGACGGGATGCGGCATGTGAAGTCCTGCGAAGAGCATGTGGCCGCCGATCGGCCCCTCTTCGGGGTCGCCTTCGAGATGAAAATAGTAGCCCGCATATCCCGCTTTCTTGCCGTGCGGCGCGATGAAGATGCCCTGCCATGTCTTGTAGGGCGATTTATCGGTGCTGAAACGCACGTCGCGATAGATGCGGTAAGTACACTCCTTTACGGTCAGCCCCTTAACGGCGGGATCGAACGAGGCGATTCCCTCGATCAATCCGCCGGCAAAGTTCTGGATGCGCTCCTGCAGCTGCAACCACTCGGTGCGGTGCGCCTCGAACCACGTGCGTTCGTTGTGGGCGTGCAGCTGTCGCAGGAATTCGACGACCGCTTTCATTCTACCAAGCGAAAAGCGGATATTGCGACATCAGCGCGTTGACCTCTTTGCGGACGGCGGCGATATTGGCCTCGTTCTCGGGATCGTGCAGCACGCGGTCGATCAACTCGACGATCGTCTCCATCTTGTCCTCTTTCAGTCCGCGCGTGGTGATCGCCGGCGTGCCGAAACGCAGGCCCGACGTCTGGAACGGCGAGCGGCTGTCGAACGGCACCATGTTTTTGTTGGTGGTGATGTCGGCTGCAACGAGGCATTTCTCGGCCAGCTTGCCCGTCAGCTCGGGGAATTTGGTGCGCAGGTCGACGAGCATCAGGTGGTTGTCCGTACCGCCCGAGACGATTTTGTAGCCGCGTTTGACGAAGGCTTCGGCCATGGCCTTGGCATTCTTCTGCACCTGCGCCTGATACTCCTTGTAGCTGGGTTCGAGCGCCTCGCCGAAGGCAACGGCCTTGGCGGCGATCACGTGTTCGAGCGGTCCTCCCTGAATCCCGGGGAAAACGGCCGAATTGAGCAGCTGCGACATCTTCTTGACGACGCCTTTGGGCGTGGTGTAGCCCCACGGATTGTCGAAATCCTTGCCCATGAGTATGATGCCGCCGCGCGGGCCGCGCAGCGTCTTGTGGGTCGTCGAGGTGACGATATGGGCATATTTCACGGGATTGTCCAGCAGTCCGGCGGCGATCAGTCCTGCCGTGTGAGCCATGTCGACCATGAGCAGCGCGCCCACCTTGTCGGCGATCTCGCGCATCCGCTTGTAGTCCCATTCGCGCGAATAGGCCGATGCGCCGCCGATGATGAGCTTCGGCTTGTGTTCCAATGCTTTGCGCTCCATATCCTCGTAGTCGATCGTGCCGGTCTGCTCGTTGAGCAGGTAGCCTACGGCATTGAAATACATTCCCGACATATTGACCGCCGAACCGTGCGAAAGATGACCGCCGTGCGCGAGGTCGAGTCCCATGAAGGTGTCGCCCGGCTTGAGCACTGCAAAGAAAACAGCCATATTGGCCTGCGCGCCCGAGTGGGGCTGCACGTTGGCGTATTCGGCGCCGTAGAGGCGGCAGACGCGCTCGATGGCCAGCGTCTCGACCTGATCGACGACTTCACAGCCGCCGTAGTAGCGGGCGCCGGGATAGCCTTCTGCATATTTGTTGGTCAGCACCGAACCCATCGCTTCCATTACTTGGTCGCTGACATAGTTTTCCGAGGCGATCAACTCGATGCCCTCCGTCTGGCGCTTGTGCTCGGCGCCGATCAAATCGAAAATCTGAGAATCTCTTTTCATAATATGTATTAAGCGTGATTAATCCTTCGATGGCCGTGGACAAGGTGCGAACTTGCGGTACAGCGCCTCTGCCTGTCGGTTTATCCTTGGCAAAGATATACAATCCGAATTATTTTACTACCTT
Source organism: uncultured Alistipes sp. (assembly GCA_900550375.1). Classification (GTDB taxonomy): domain Bacteria; phylum Bacteroidota; class Bacteroidia; order Bacteroidales; family Rikenellaceae; genus Alistipes. The sequence continues at coordinate 24,257 of URRP01000006.1, forward strand.
TGTCAACGGAATTTTATCAACAACTCTATAACAATTACTGAAAAGAGACATGAAATTACTGGAAGGAAAAGTCGCAGTCGTGACAGGTGCCGCCCGCGGCATCGGAAAGGCAATTGCATTGCAGTTCGCCAAGGAGGGCGCGAATGTTGCATTCACCGATCTGGTGATCGACGAGAACGGAAAAGCCACCGAGGCGGAGATCACCGCACTGGGTGTGAAATGCAAGGGCTACGCCTCGAATGCCGCCGATTTCGAACAGACGCACGAAGTCGTGCAGCAGATCGTCGCCGATTTCGGCCGGATCGATATTCTGGTGAACAATGCCGGCATTACCAAGGACGGCCTGATGATGCGCATGAGCGAGGCGCAGTGGGATGCCGTGCTGACGGTCAACCTGAAGTCGGCGTTCAACTTCATCCACGCCGTGACGCCGATCATGGCCCGTCAGAAGTCGGGTTCGATCATCAACATGTCGTCGGTGGTGGGCGTGAGCGGCAATGCCGGTCAGTGCAATTACTCGGCGTCGAAAGCCGGTATGATCGGTCTGGCCAAGTCGATCGCCAAGGAGATGGGGCCCCGCGGCATCCGCGCCAACTGCATTGCCCCGGGTTTCATCATCACCGACATGACCGACAAGCTGCCCGACGAAGTCAAGGAGGGCTGGTACAAGCAGATTCCGCTGCGGCGCGGCGGTACGCCTGAGGATGTAGCCAAAGTGGCCCTGTTCCTTGCATCGGACCTGTCGTCGTATGTCAGCGGTCAGGTTATCCACTGCTGCGGCGCGATGAACTGCTAATTTTAGCACCGAATCACGATACGAACGAGGTGGAGGGCCGCACGGTCTTTCACCTCGTTTGCTTTTAACGAACAGGATATGAAACGATTGATTCTTTTGGCCGCGACGCTCATCGGCGGCATTGTTCCCGCAGCGGCGCAGTCCTACGGGATCGCCAATCCCGATGCTCGGATACTGGGCATGGGCGGCATCGAGACGGTGACTTCGGCCGATGCGTACAGCATCTTCAACAATCCTTCGGCGGCTCTCTTCGATCGGCGGAAAGCGCAGGTGGCGACCTCGTTTTTTACCCTTTCGGACAAGACGACCTACTCTGCTGCCGGTTACTATAAGTTCAATACGCAGCATGTGCTCGCCGGAGGCTGGAGGACGTTCGGTTTCAGCGACCGCATGAAGGACAAGTCGGTGTCGCTGGCATACGCCTATCGGCTGAACGGTACTGTGGCGTTGGGTCTTACGGCGGATTACGCCCGTTTCGTGCGGGAGCGGATCGGCAATGCGCTTTCGGCCGGCATCACGGCGCAGGCGGTCGTACCTTTCGACAAAGGAGACGATTATTCCACCCTGCGGCTGGGTGCCAAACTGACGGGTATCGGCGGATTCATGGACGGTCCAGCGGAGATGAAACTGCCGGTCGCCTTCACTGCGGGCGCTGCCTACGACTGGTTCCTGAGCGACGTTCATGCACTGACCTTTGCCGGCGAATGCCGGTACACGTTCTCTCCGGCCGCGGCGCGAGGCGTGGAGGGCGGTCTCGGCGTGGAGTACAATCTGATGCAGCTGCTCCAGTTCCGCATGGGGTATCACGGCGGGGAGTCGCGGTTGTTCTATCCCGATTACTTTTCGCTGGGCATCGGCGTGCGTTTCATGCACCTTTGCTTCGATGCGGGCTACACCGTAGCCAAAAAGGCTTCGCCCATGCACAACGCCTATTCGCTTACGGTCGGTCTGGATTTTTAAGCTCTTCGAGCAGCCCCTCGCAGGCATCTTCGAGCAGGTCGAGCACCAACTCGAATCCCTCGTGCCCTTCGTAGTAGGGATCCGGTACATGATCCCACTGCGGAGTGCGGCGGCAGAACTCCGTCATGCGGTAGATTTTGCCGGCGAGTTCGCGCGACGGTGCGAGCCGGTGAGCTGTTTCGTAGTTGTTGTCGTCCATGACGACGATCCGGTCGAACTGTTCGAAGTCGGCTTCGCGCAGCGGACGGGCACGATGCGTAAGGTCGTATCCGCGCCGTGCGGCAGCGCGGCGCATACGGGAGTCGGGCAGATCGCCGGCATGTCCCGAATAGGTGCCGGCCGAATCGACTTCGATGCGGTCGCTCAGGGAGCTGCGGCTGACCAGCGTACGGAAAATTTCTTCGGCAGCCGGAGAGCGGCAGATGTTGCCGAGGCAGACAAAAAGGATTTTGGTTTTCATCATCTGCAAAGATAGCGCAAGCCGAGGGCAGAACCAAATTTATTGGGGATTTGCCGAGGCGCCGCCTATCTACGCGGGGCTTGTCCCCGCAAAGTCGCGCAAGGTGAGGGCAGAACCAAATATCAATTGTCATACTGAGCGAGCCGGATGGCGAGCGTGAGCATCGGCCGAGAAAAACCGACAGAAGACGGGCGGTTGTTCGGCAGTTGCATCCGATCGGTCTGAATAGGTTGTGAATCGTTTTACCGGTTCTGCGCGGCGCAGTCTTTGCATTAGGAATAAGAATAGAGAATAGTGGTCTTTTTGAACATTATTCGGACTTTGATAGGGGCCGATCTGTCGAAAAATTCGTATCTTTGCCCGAAAATAAGGTGTATAATTAATTCACCGAATTATGATGAAACTGAAAAATTATCTGGCGCTGGCAGCTTTTACGCTGACATTCGGCACCGTGTCGGCGCAAACCGAAGAGATGACGCTGCCGCGAACAGTCTCGAACGTCGAAGTGCTTGATCTGGAGGGGAAACCCGCGACGCTTCCGTATTGGGGGGAAAAGAACCTGATGATCTTCTATGTCGATCCCGACCATCATAAGCAGAATGAAGATTTTACCATCGAACTGGAACAGAATCACCGTGCCGAGAGCGATAAGATTTACGGTTTCGGCGTGATGAATCTCAAGGACGCGCCGATGGTGCCCAACGGCATGGCCCGTTCGATGGCTCGCAAACGTACGGAGACGAACGGTGCGACGGTGCTTGCCGACCAGACGCGTGCGTTGAGTACGGCGTGGAATCTGGGTGACTGCAACAACAAATTCGTGCTGATGTTCGTCACCAAAGAGGGCGAGTTGGTTTTCCTGCGCAAGGGGATTCTCTCGGATGCCGACAAGGAGGCCTTTTACGAGGTGTTAGATAGCTATAAATAATGGTATTACGAAGGTTTCTCCCTGCCGTCGTCTGCTGTTTCATGCTTCTTTCCGCTCGTGCGCAGCAGGATACGCTCTGTGTGCGTGACGGCGACACGCTCCGTTACAAGTATACGCCGCTGCCTGATCCGGCGGCCGCAGCCGAGGCGCAGCCGCCGAAACGAAAGGATAATTTCTGGAATCGGATCATTCACGGCAATGTCGACCGTACGTTCGAGAAGAAGATCGACTTCAGCTTTATCGGCGCTCCTTCCTATACGAAAGAGGCGAGCGTCGGTCTCGGTGTGCTGGCGTCGGGACTCTACCGCATCGATCGCACCGATTCGCTGACGCCTCCGTCGGACGTTTCGTTCTTCGGTAATTTTTCGTTGTCGGGATTTTATATGTTCGGCGTGAGCGGCAATACGCTTTTCGACCACAACCGCTCGCGGGTGATTTATGAGGTGTCGTTTGCCTCGAAACCGCTCGATTTCTGGGGAATAGGCTATGAAGCGGGCCGTTTCAACGAATCCACCGACTATATCCGCAAACAAGTGAAGTTCGACGCCGGCTATCTGTATGAAGTGTGGAAGCACCTCTACATCGGCGGGTCGCTGCTGTTCTCCTATACGAAAGGAACGAATTTCGACGATCGGGGCTTAGCCTATCTCACCGGGCAGAAATTGCACTACACCACGTCGGGCATCGGCGTGACGCTGCAATATGACTCGCGCGACTTCATTCCCGCTCCCGAAAGCGGGACCTTTCTGATGGTCAAGCAGGTGATCTACCCCAAGGGGCTGGGCAACTGCGGCCGGACACTCTACAAGACCACGGCGACGGCCGACTATTACCAGCGCCTGTGGCGCGGGGCCGTGCTGGCGACCGATATTTTCGGCGAGTTCAACAGTTCGGGAACGCCTTGGTGTATGCTGGCGGAGTTGGGCGGCGGTTACCGGATGCGCGGCTATTATCAGGGCCGTTATGTCGACAACAACATCCTTTCGTGCCAGATCGAATACCGCCAGCGCGTCTGGCGGCGTTTCGGCTGCGCCGTGTGGGGCGGTGCGGGCAACGTCTTTTCTTCGTTCGAACGTTTCCATTGGGATCAGACGCTGCCCAACTATGGGCTGGGTGTGCGCTGGGAGTTCAAACACCGTGTGAACGTGCGCGTCGACTACGGTTTCGGACGCAAGACCAGCGGATTGATTTTCAACATTAACGAAGCATTCTGACAATCATGGAACAGACCGGCAAAGCGTGTATCCAGAGCAGCCGTCATGCTGCATTGCTGGCTCTCTGCTATTTTATTGCCCTGATGATACCGAATGTCATCCTGTTTTTTACGGAACCCTATTCGGGCTGGTCGAAGGCTGTGCTGCTGACGCTGCCGGCCGGAGGCTATATCCTGTGGAGCGTCGCATTCCGCCGTTCGGGAATCGCCGTGTGGCTGAGTTTTCCGGTGATCTTCTTCTGCGCTCTTCAGATCGTGCTGCTCTATCTGTTCGGAAATTCGGTTGCGGCCACCGATATGTTCATCAATATCGTCACGACCAATCCCGGCGAGGCGACGGAGCTGCTGAGCAACATCTACCCTTCAGTGATTCTGGTCTGCGTCATCTATCTCCCGTTGTTGTGGGCGGCGACCGTGCACCTGCGGCGCAAAGTCGATTTCGCACCCTGCTTCCGCCGCCGGATGGCTTTGATCGGAGGTACGCTGGCGCTTGTCGGTGCGGGACTGCTGGTTCCGGCTTACCATGCCGGTCGGCGTATCCTCCGCAACGAGATTTTTCCGGTCAACGTGGCTTACAACGTCTCGCTCTGCGTGCGCGAATACGGTAAGATCAAGAATTACGACCGCACATCGGCCGATTTCACCTATCATGCCCGACGTGCGGCGAAGGCCAGCAAGCGGGAGATCTACGTCTATGTGATCGGAGAGGCGTCGCGGGCCGCCAACTGGGAGCTGTACGGTTATGAACGGCCGACGAATCCCCGCTTGCTCGCGATGGGCGACAGGGTGGTCGTCTTCCGCAATATGCTCACACAGAGCAATACCACGCACAAAAGCGTGCCGATGATCCTCTCGTCGGTCCGAACGAACGAACACGACGAACTGTTCCGCCGCAAGGGGCTGCCGGCGCTCTTCAACGAGGCGGGGTTCCGCACATGGTTCCTTTCGAACCAGTCGCCGCAGGGGGCGATGATCGACAATCTGGCGCGCGACGCCGACAGCCTGATCTATATAGGTAATCCGCGGTACGATATGCAGCTGCTCGACACGATGAAACGCATCGTCGCGGCCGATACGGAGAACGACCTGCTCTTCATCCTCCACTGCTACGGGTCGCATTTCAGCTACCATCAGCGGTATCCGCGCGAGGTGGCCTATTTCCTGCCTGACGATGACGTGGCCATCGAGCGGCAGCACAAGCAGAAGATCTGGAACGCCTACGACAATTCGATCCGCTATACCGACCAGTTCCTCGCTTCGATGATCGATTATCTCGCATCGCTCGACGCTTGCAGCGCCTTGCTATACAGCTCCGATCATGGCGAGGATATGCTCGACGACGAGCGCGAGCGGTTTCTTCACGCTTCGCCCACGACCACCTGCTGGCAGCTGCATATCGCTTCGCTGGCGTGGTTCTCGGATGAATATAGACGGGAGTTCCCCGAGCAGTCCGCTGCCGCAGCCGGCCATGAAAACGCCCCTGCGACGACGCACGCGCTTTTCCAGACCATCGCCGACATCGCGCGCATCGAGGGCGACTACCTCTACCGTGAAGCGTCGCTCGCAAGTCCGCAGTACGACACGACGCTCCGGCGTTGTTACCTCAACGATCACAACCGTGCCGTGCCCTTCAGGGAAACGGGACTCAACGAGACGGATCTGGCCTATTTCCGCCGGAGGAATATCGAATTGTAGCGGAGCCGGCGAACGGATCAAAGAACCTCTTCGGACCCTGTTGAATCCGGCGCTCGGTCGCCGCGGTGCGAGCATCGTTCGACCGGCCGGTTTCGTAAGGGCGGCGAAATAATTCGGGGAATGAGATGACAAAACAATAAGGGCTATCCCAATGCGGGACAGCCCTTATTCGTTGCAGGTTCCAAACTTTATTTGGCAGCCTCGACCGAAGCCTTGCGGAATTCCTTCATCAGCTTCATAATCTCCAGCGCAGCCTTACGTGCGCGGGTTCCGGCAGCTTTGTTGTTTTTAGATACCTGAGCCTCGGCGTTCTCAGCGAAAAGAGCGTACTGGGCTTTGATTTGCTCAACTAATTTTTCCATACTCGTAAATTTTGGGTTGTTTATCATTTGCAAATATAGGAAATATCTCGAATTGAGAAAATAATTTTTGAAAAAAAATACGCTTAAAACGCTATTTCGCGGTGTTTTAGAGGTTTTTAGTCTGTAAATCGGTATGTTTTTTGCCTCCAGTCAGTGAAAATCATGGCTTTCAATGGACAAAATAGGAACACTCCTTTGCGCCTTTGCGGCGTTGCTGGCGGGCGGTTGCCGCGGCCGGCATACAACCGGTGCGCAGCCTCATCTGCGTGTCGAAGTGATCGAAGCGGTGACGGACACCGTCCCTAACCGCATGAGCTTCGTGAGCAGCGTCGAAAGCAATTTCGATGCGCTGATCGAACCCCGCGTCAACGGGTATCTCGTGAATAAGTATTTCAGCAGCGGTATGCCGGTTCGAAAAGGGCAGCTGCTCTTTACGATCGATCCCAACCTGCTCTCCACTACCCTGCTTTCGGCGCGGGCATCGCTCGAATCGGCGCGGGCACAGGAGGTCTCGGCCCGCAACAACTACGAGCGTGCCGTGCCGCTGGCCCGCATCGACGCCATCAGTCAGACGCAGCTCGACCAGTATACGGCCGAATACGTCGCCGCCAAGGCCGCCGTCCGCTCGGCCGAGCAGCAGGTGCGCAACGCGCAGTTACAGGTGGGTTATACCCGTATTTACGCCCCGATCGACGGCATCATCGCTTCGAGTAACGCCCATACGGGTGACTACGTGGGCGTAGGCACCCAGTTTACGGTACTGACTACCATTTCGAACATCGATACCGTTTCGGTCAACGTCGCTATTCCGATGGCGCAATATCTCCGCTATGCGGGAACCCGCCCGTCGATCTATGAAAACGACGGCTTGCTCTCGGATATCACCCTCTCGCTGGCCGACGGCGTGGTCTATGCCTCGAAGGGATGGTACAGCTATACGCAGAAGGATATTTCCAGTTCGATGGGAACCATCGTATTGGTGGTCAAGTTCGCCAATCCCGACTACACGCTCAAGCCCGGACAGTTCGCCCGCGTGACGGCCAACGTCGGGGTGTCGCTGCCCTATGTCGTCGTGCCGCAGCGTGCCGTGACGCAGATGCAGGATCTCAGTTCGGTGTGGGTCGTCGCGCCCGACAGCACGGCCCGGTACCGGCGTGTGGAGCTGGGGCGTATCACCGGCGACAGGTGGTGTATCCTGTCGGGCGTGGAGCAGGGCGAGTGGGTCGTCACGGCCGGCATTCAGAAATTGCGTAACGGCCAGAAGGTGATTCCGGCCCCAATCAACCCGAGTAAATAGCCTATGGAACGATTTTTCGTCAGCCGACCGATCTTCGCCATCTGCATCGCCTTGGCGATCGTATTGTTGGGTGCGATCTCGATTTTCGACCTCTCGATCGAACAGTATCCCGACATTACGCCTCCCGTGGTGGAGGTGACCGCCAGTTACAGCGGCGCCGACGCCGAGACGGTGAACGACGCCGTGGCGACACCCGTGGCGCAAAGCGTGATGGGCGTAAGCGACATGCTCTATATGCAGTCGACGAGTGCCAACGACGGCACGATGGTGTTGCAGGTGGTCTTCAACGTCGGGACCGATCCCGATCTGGACGCGATCTTCACCCAGAACAACGTCGCCACCTCGACAGCGCTGCTTCCCTCTACTGTTGTCACGCAGGGCGTGGTGACGCAGAAGACGATGACGGGATTCCTGATGGTCTTCGCGTTGCACAGCGACGGCCGTTACGACAATGAATTCCTCTCGAACTACGCCTACATCAATCTTCAGAACCAGCTGCTCAAAATCAACGGCGTGGGCAAGGTCTCGATTATGGGTGCCGGCGAGTATGCCATGCGCATCTGGATCAAACCCGATCTGCTGAACTACTACAACGTATCGCTCGACGAGCTGCGGGCGGCCGTGCTCTCGGAGGGAGGCATCTACCCTGCCGGTCAATTCGGCGCCGAGCCGTCGCCCGAAGGGACTACCTATACGTATACGGTCACCATGCCGCGCCAGATCTCCACGGCCGAAGAGTTCGCCTCGATCGTCGTGAAGACCACTCCCGCCGGCGAACAGATCTTTCTGCACGACGTGGCCGACGTAGCACTGGGCAGTAAATCCTACGGTGTCGCTTCGGCGTTCGGCGAAGAGCCGGCCTCGCTGCTGGTCATCTATCAGGAACCGGGCAGCAACGCCGTGGACGTGGGCAATCGTGTGAAGGCAGCCGTCGGGCAGCTTTCGGAGCGTTTCCCCGACGGGGTGAGTTGTACGACGATCGTCGACTCCACGGAGAGTATCCGTTCGGGCGTGGAGGAGATCATCCTCACGCTGATTCTGGCGCTCGTGCTGGTGATCGCCATTATCTACCTCTTCATTCAGGACTGGCGGGCGACGCTCATCCCGCTCGTCGCCATTCCGGTCTCGCTCATCGGCACGTTCATCTTCTTCCCGTTGCTCGGGTTCTCGATCAATATCATCTCGCTGCTGGGATTGGTGCTGGCCATCGGACTGGTAGTCGACGACGCTATTGTGGTGGTCGAAGCCGCACAGGTCAATATCGAACGGGGGATGAAGCCCCACGAAGCGGCCATGGAGGCGATGCGCAACGTCGCATCGCCGATCGTCGCCACGACCGTCGTGCTGCTGGCGGTCTTCATTCCGATGTCGTTCGTGGGCGGAATTTCGGGGAGGCTATTCCAGCAGTTCGCCGTGACGATTTCGGTCTCGGTCGTGCTCTCGTCCTTCAACGCCCTGACGCTCTCGCCCGCCCTGTGCGCCCTGCTGCTCAAACCCCGCAAGGAGGCGAAAAAGGGCTTCTTCGCTGCGTTCAACCGCTGGTTCGACCGTTGGCTGGAGGGGTATTCGGCACGGATTGCCGCCACCGTGCGGCACATGGTGCGCACGGCAGTCCTGCTGCTGGTGATCGGCGGCGCGATCGGCGCTGCTTGGTATTTCATGCCGGGCGGTTTCCTCCCCGAAGAGGATCAGGGCTACGTGATGGTCGTGGTGAATGCCCCCGAAGCGTCGTCGCTGCAGGTGACGCAGGAGGCGTTGGTCGGGGCCGACCGTATCATCCGCTCGCTGCCCGAAGTGCAGTATACCTCCTATGCCGCAGGCTTCAATATGCTGGCCGGCATCGCCGAGACCGACAGCGGCGTGGTTTTCGTCAAGCTGGTCGACTACTCCGACCGCAAACGCTCGGCCATGCAGATCGCGGCGGCGCTCAACGGGATGCTCTACGAGGAGCTGCCCGGTGCCATGGGCTTCGCCTTTATACCGCCGTCGATTCCCGGTCTGGGTGTCGCATCGGGGCTGTCGGCCGTTACGCAGGATCTGGAGGGACGCGGCACGGCGTATCTGAGCGAACAGACGATGCGTTACCTCGATTCGCTGCGCCGTCGGCCGGAGATCGCCACCGCGACCACCTCGTTCAATGCCGGCGTCCCGCAGCGCAGGCTGGTAATCGACAAGGCTTACGCCATGCAGGAGGGTGTGGCGCTCAGTGATGTCTATTCGGCTATAACGACTTATTTGGGTGGTGCTTACGTCAATAACTTCAACCGATTCGGCAAGTTGTATCAGACCTATCTGTCGGCAGCGCCCGACTACCGGATCGACCGCACGTCGCTCGACAGCTATTTCGTAAAGAATGCCCGCAACGAGAGCGTACCCGTCTCGGCCTTCGTCAGCGTGCGCGATACGGTCGGCCCGACCTATATTTCACAGTTCAACCTCTTCCGCTCGATCGCCCTGAACATCGCTCCGGCCGACGGCGTTTCGTCCAAGCAGGCGATGGGGGCTGTCATGGAGGTGGCCGGCGAAGTGCTGCCCGACGACGTGGATGTGGCTTGGAGCGGTACGTCGCTCGTCGAGAGCAACGAGTCGAAAAGTTCGTCGCTGGTTTACCTGCTGTCGCTGGCGATCGTCTTTCTGGCGCTGTCGGCACTTTACGAGAGTTGGGGACTTCCGGCGGCGATTCTGCTGGGGGTACCTCCCGCTGTGCTGGGTGCTTTTGCGCTGCTGTGGTTCGCTCACCTGTTCGATTCGCTCTTCATCAATGACATCTACATGCAGATTTCGCTGGTGATGCTCATCGGTCTGGCGGCCAAGAATGCGATTCTGGTCGTGGAGTACGCCGACCGGCTCTTCTTCGAACAGAAGATGTCGCTCGTCGACGCTGCCGTCGGTGCTGCCAAGTTGCGTGTGCGGCCGATTCTGATGACTGCCTTCGCCTTCATACTGGGTGTCATGCCGCTGATTTTCGCCAGCGGCGTCTACTCGACCGCCCGCAATATCATGGGTGTGGCGCTGGTGGGCGGCATGTTGCTGGCCACGCTGCTCGGAATCTTCATCTATCCCTCACTCTACTACCTGATCGCCCGTTTGGGCCGGTTCGAGCGTAAACGGGACTTAAAATCGCAGAACCTATGAGACGCACGTTGTTTTTGCTGATGGCGCTGGCCGGTTTCGCGGCCTGTAATCCCCAACTCTATCCGCCGCAGGTGGATGCACCGGACAACTACCTCTATGCCGGCCGGTTCCAGCAGGATTCGGTCGTCGCGAACTACGACTGGTGGCGTGTCTTCCGTGATTCGACGCTCGATTCGTTGATCTCTCGGGCGCTGGCCAACAACCGCAATCTGGCCGTCGCCTACTCGCGTGTCGAGGAGGCGGGCAAGCAGATCGCCATCGCGCGCGCCGATTTTCTCCCTTCGTTCGGGGTCGGCGTATCGGCCGAAGGCGACTACAATGCCGAGACGAAGATCGTTCAGAAATATGCCGCAGAACCGCAGATAACGTGGGAGGTGTCGCTGTTCGGCGCACTTCGAAACTCGACGCAGGCCGCACGCTCGGAACTGCTCTCTACGGAGTGGGCTTTGCGGGGGGTGATGCTGTCGCTCACGGCCGAGGTGGCTACAACCTATTTCCAGTTGCTCGGGTACCAGCGGAATCTTCGGATCGCCGAGCGCAGTTATGCTCTGCGGCAGGAGTCGGCGGCGTTGATCGACTCGATGTTCCGTCACGGCATGACCAACGGCGTAGCGCTGCAACAGGCGCGCAGTCTGGTCTATTCGGCGGCGGCCGATATCCCTACCTATCGCCGCGCCGTGGCGCAGATGCAGCTGACACTCTGCACGCTGCTGGGCGAAAATCCGCAGCGGCCGCTGGATGTCGGGACGGGTGTGGGTTTGATGGAAGACTATCAGCCGGTCGATGTGCCGGTGGGCCTTCCTTCGGAACTGCTCGAACGGCGTCCCGATATCATGGAGGCCTATTATGCGATGGAAGCGGCTGCCTACAAGGCCCGTTATGCGCGCAGCGTGCGTTTTCCGTCGATTTCGCTCACCGGCGCGGGCGGCGTGGCGGGCGGTACGCTCAAGGAGCTGACCTCGGGTAAGCCGTGGGTGTGGTCGGCCGTCGGACAGATCACCCAGCCCCTGTTCGCTTTCGGGAAACTGAAACGCACCGAGCAGGCGGCCGTCGAGGCGTATAAACAGCAGGTCTACACCTACGAGCAGACGGTCATCGAGGCCTTCGCCGATGTCGAAACGGCATTGGTGAGCATCGAAACCTACCGCAAACAGGCGACGCGGCAGGCGCAGCTGGTGCTGGCCAACAACCGCATCAGCGAGATGAATCGCGAGCTGTATCGCAACGGCATGTCGGCCTATCTGGACGTGATCGATGCCGAACGCGAGTTATATGCTTCCCAGATGCAGTTCGTCGAGATTGCCGTGCAGCAATACGTCAATTACGTCGGATTGTACAAGGCGCTGGGCGGCGGATGGTAACTGCGCCGAGTGGATAATACCTATATCGAGGTATCGGAAAACCGCTTTTTTCCATTAACTTTGCCGCGCAAAGTTAATATGAACGTTTTCGATCAGCGAGGGCAGAAACCGCTTGCGGGTTATGCCGAGCGTAGAAAACGTCTGTGAAAACGAAGAGAAAATGCGTCTTTCGGAATTGAAAACCGGTCAGTCGGCTACGATCCTCAACGTGCTGGGACACGGCGGATTCCGTCGCCGGATCATGGAGATGGGGTTCGTTCGCGGCAAGCGGGTGGATGTATTGCAGAACGCACCGCTGCGCGATCCGATCAAATACAGGATTATGGATTACGAAGTTTCGCTGCGGCGCAGCGAGGCAGCGATGATCGTCGTAATCACCGCCGAAGAGGTGCAGCAGCTCTCCGTGTCGGGGGATACGGCCTTCGCATCCGGCGAAACGAATGTCGAGGAGGTAATCTCCACACGCAGCCGCACGATCAACGTCGCCCTGATCGGCAATCCCAACAGCGGCAAAACCTCGCTGTTCAACGCCATTTCGGGCGGCCATGAGCACGTGGGCAATTACAGCGGGGTGACGGTCGGCGCCAAACGCGGCGAATACCGTTACAAGGGATACCGGTTTGTCATTACCGACCTGCCCGGCACCTATGCCCTTTCGGCCTATACGCCCGAGGAGTTGTACGTGCGCCGCCACTTGGTGAGCGATACGCCCGACGTGGTCGTCAACGCCGTGGTGGCTTCGAATCTCGAACGCAACCTCTACCTTACCACCGAACTGATCGACATCGACCCCAAGATGGTCGTTGCGCTCAATATGTACGACGAACTCGAGGCGAGCGGCGCCGTACTCGACTACGAACATTTGGGCGCCATGCTGGGCGTGCCGATGGTGCCCGTCGTGGCTAAAACGAGACGTGGCCTGCCGACGCTGCTCGATACGGTGATCGCCGTTTACGAGAACCAAGATCCCCGCGTGCGGCACATCCATATCAACAACGGTCCGGTCATCGAACAGGCGCTCCGGCCGCTGTACGAGCATCTGAAGACCGACCGCGACGAGCTGCCCAAGCACTTCCCGCCGCGCTACTTCGCCATGAAGCTGCTCGAACGCGACAAGGAGGTGGAAGCGCAGTTGGCCGACTGCCCCCACTTCGCCGAGTGGATCGCGCTGCGCGACCGCGCCGTGCCGCAGGTCGAGGAGGAGCTGGACGAGGATGTCGAAACGGCTTTCGCCAATCAGAAATACGGCTTCATCTCCGGCGCTCTGAAGGAGACTTATACCCCCGGAGAAAAGGAGCAGGCGCAGACGACGCATATGATCGATGCGTTCGTCACGCACAAACTCTGGGGATTCCCGATCTTCTTCTTCCTCATGTGGCTGATGTTTTACTGTACGTTCCATGTAGGCCAGTATCCGCAGGAGTGGATCGAGTCGCTGGTCGGCTGGATCGGTTCGGGGTTGCAGCAGGCGATGCCCGACGGGGCGCTGAAGGATCTGCTGATCGACGGCGTGATCGGCGGCGTGGGGAGCGTGATCGTATTCCTGCCCAATATCATTATTCTCTATCTGTTCATCTCCTTTATGGAGGACTCGGGCTATCTGGCCCGTGCGGCCTTCATCATGGACCGTGTGATGCACCGCATCGGGCTGCACGGCAAGTCGTTCATCCCCCTGGTGATGGGCTTCGGCTGCAACGTGCCGGCCATCATGGCTACGCGCACGATCGAGAGCCGCACGAGCCGGTTGATTACGGTGCTCATCACCCCCTTCATGTCGTGCAGCGCGCGGCTGCCGATCTATATTCTCTTCGTCGGAACCTTCTTCCCCGATCACGGGGGGCTGGTGCTTTTGGGGCTATACCTGCTGGGCATCGTGCTGGCGGTAGTCACGGCGCGGCTGATGCGGCGTTTTCTCTATAAGGTCGACGAGACCCCCTTCGTCATGGAGCTGCCGCCCTACCGTATGCCGACGATGCGTACGACGCTGTCGCATATGTGGGACAAAAGCGCGCAGTATCTGCGCAAGATGGGCGGATTGATTCTCGTAGCGTCGCTCTTCGTCTGGTTCCTGAGTTATTTTCCCCGTCCTGCAGCAGGTGGACCGAAGATTGCGCACTATGAAAATTCCTATCTGGGACAGCTGGGCCGCTGGTGCGAACCCGCTGTCGAGCCGCTGGGTCTGAATTGGAAGGCGGGTGTGGCGATTCTCTCCGGTGTTTCGGCTAAGGAGATCGTCGTCAGCACGCTCGGCGTGCTCTATTCGGAGGATGCGACGGCCAGCGAGGCTTCGCTGGCGCAGACGCTGCGCGAGAGCGATGATTTCACGCCGCAGTCGGCGCTGGCGTTTCTGGTCTTCGTGCTGTTGTATTTCCCCTGTATCGCCACGGTCGTGGCCGTCCGCAATGAAGCGGGGCGCGGCTGGGCTTTGGCATCGATGGTGTACAGTACGGCCGTGGCATGGTTCGTGGCGTGGATCGTCTATCACGTCGCTTTGTTGTTGTAGATGGATTGGCAGGATATAGCGGTTGCTCTCGTCGGCGTTGCGCTGGTGTGGATCGTCGTCCGGCGGCTCTTTTGCCGCGGGCGGGGGAATACGTCGGGCGGCTGCGCCTCCTGTGCCCGCGATTGTCCCCTGCATGATTTGAAACGACACAAAAAAGACCGCTCCTGAGAGCGGCCTTTTCTATTTATAGCGTATCGTTACAATGCGAAGAGGATGAAGATCTGCGCCGTCAGAACGCGCAGGAACATCACGACGGGATAGACCGTGGCGTAGCTTACCGCCGGCATATCGTTGCCTGCCGTGGCGTTGGCGTAGGCCAGCGCGGGAGGGTCGGTCGTGCTGCCTGCTATCAGTCCCATCAGGGTGTAATAGTTGATTTTCAGTCCGAGACGGGCGATGAGCGAGACGATCAGCAGCGGAACGACGGTGATGATGACGCCGTAGCCTACCCAGCGATATCCGCCGTTCATGATCGCATCGACGAAGCCGTCGCCTGCGCCGATGCCCACGGCTGCCAGAAAGAGCGTGATGCCCACCTCGCGCAGCATCAGATTGGCGCTTATGGTGGTATAGGTGACCAGATGGAAATGGGTGCCGAAGCGGCCGATCAGGATCGCCACGATCAGCGGGCCGCCGGCCAATCCCAATTTGACAGGCTGCGGAACGTTGAGCAGCGGAATCGAACCGAGCAGCACACCGAGCGCGATGCCGATGAAGATCGTGATGAGGTTCGGCTCGCGCAGTTTCTTCATCGAGTTGCCCAGCAGATCGGCCACCTGTGCGATCGCCTTCTCCGAACCTACGACCATCACGCGGTCACCCACCTGTAACTCCATCCCCTGATAGGGGATCAGATCGACACCGGCGCGGTTGACGCGGGTGATGTTGATGCCGTATTTGGTGCGCAGGTGCAGGTCGGCGAATTTCTTGCCGTTGATGGAGGGCTTGGTAATGAGAATACGCCGCGATACGAGCTGGCTGTCGAGCGATCCCCACTCCTCGAAAGGCATGTCGATGATGTGGCCCAGAAAGGCGGCAATGGCGTCGGTATCCTCCGACGAGCAGACGATCAGCAGCTTGTCGCCGATATGCAGGCGGCTCTCCTGAGTAGCGACGGTGATGCGGTTGTCGGCATCGGCGATACGCGAAATGACGAACGAGCGGTTGATCAACTCCTTCATTTCGCCGACCGTTCGGCCGTCGAGCACGGCGTTGGTGAACTGGATGGATATTTTGTCGGCGTATTTTTTATGTTCGTTGCTCATCGTCGCCAGTGCCTCGTCCTCCTTTTCGAAACGGATGCGCAGCGCGTAACGGACGAAGATCATCGAGAAGATGATGCCGACGACGCCCAGCGGATAGGCGACGGCATATCCCAGCGCTATCGTGGGATCGTTGATTCCCGATGCATCGCTGTAAGCCTGCTGTGCGGCGCCCAATCCCGGGGTATTGGTCACGGCGCCCGACAGAATGCCGACCATCGTGGGGATCGGCGTGCCGGTGGTCAGGTGCAGGATGTAGGCGGTACCGACTCCCAACAGGACGATGAGTGCCGCCAGTCCGACGAGCTGCATCCCGCCGTTTTTGAACGACGAGAAGAAGCCCGGACCGACTTGCAGACCGATCGAAAAGACGAACAGGATCAAACCGAACTCCTTGACGAAGCTCAGCACGCCGGAGTCGATAGTCATACCGAAATGGCTGGCTGCGATGCCGACGAAGAGAATCCATGTCGTACCCAGCGAAACGCCTCCGATTTTGATTTTCCCCAACAGAATTCCGACGGTAATCACCAGTGCCAGAACGAAAATGGAGTGCGCCAGCGTATCGCCGAAAAAGAGGTTGTACAGCCAATACATACGTAACGAAGATTTACCTTTGACGAATTTTCGACAAAGGTAGCACTTTATTAATACTTAAAAAAATTAGTAACAGAATTTTTCGAACAAAGGAATCAACAGCGCCGTAATAATCCCCATCAGCGCCATCGCCAATCCGCTGAGAGCACCCTCGACGGCTCCCAGCTCGATGGCGCGCGCCGTGCCGATGCCGTGGGCGGCCGAACCGAGCGCCAATCCCCGCGCCATCGGATTGACGATGCCGCATTTGCGCAGCAGGTGCGGGCCGACGATGCTGCCGAA
The DNA here is from genome assembly GCA_900550375.1 of uncultured Alistipes sp. Taxonomy (GTDB): domain Bacteria; phylum Bacteroidota; class Bacteroidia; order Bacteroidales; family Rikenellaceae; genus Alistipes. The sequence goes on from URRP01000006.1 coordinate 41,108, forward strand.
GATGCCCACGAGGAAAACCACCACCGAGGTGACGCTCACCACTCCGCCGATCGGTTCGCTGATGGCTACGGCGATCGGAACGGTGACCGACTTGGGGGCGATGGAGTTCAGGATCGTGCGGTCGGCGCCCAATGCGCGGGCGATGTAGACGACGCTCAGCACCCCGACCACGCATCCTGTGACGATCGAGGTCAGAATGGGCAGCACCTGTCCGCGCAGATGTTCGATCTGTTCGTACATCAGGTAGCCCAGCGCAACGACCGACATGCCGAGCAGAAAGTCGAGGATCTGTGTGGCTTCGCGGTAGCGCTCGTATTCGATGCCGCAGACTTTCAGAAAGAGAATCAGGGCGGCGAACGCGAGCAGCGTCGGATGGAGGATCGCCAGTTTGAGCCGTCGGTGAAGCGCCACGCCGCCGCAGTAGAGACCCACGGTGAGCGTGAGCAGGAACATATCGGAGTCGATGAAGGTGCGGATCATGATTTACGGCCGATTTTCTGGAAAGTCCATCCTACGCAGAGCAGCACCAGCAGCGTGCTGACGACGCTGGCGACCAGAATTGCCCACAGATGCTGCATAATCAGATCGTACGACACCATCAGCCCCACGCCGAAGGGGACGAAGAAGAGTCCCATCGAGCCGAGCAGGAACCGTGCGGCGGGACGCACGCGGTGCGGCTTGACGATCCGCAGGCACAATGCACCGAAAAGCAATATCATCCCGATCACGTTACCGGATATATATCCGCCTGTGAAATAAGCGATTGCATTGCCTATCAGCCAGAATAGAAGGATATGGAACAGTCCTAACACGGGCGCAAAGATACGACGAACAAAAGTAAAAGTGTACCGCCCGAAGAAAAATAAGTAGTGAAATCATGCCGTAATATTAATTAATTTAATTATCTTTGTACGGTTAATGATTTCACACTGAATCTTATGGGAAAAGGAGTAACTATCGAGCGTTCACATCGTCTGGACGGTATCGGCGAGTACTATTTTTCGCGTCGTTTGCGCGAAATCGCCGAGACGGAGGCGGCCACCGGCCGTCAAATCATCAAGTTGGCTATGGGCAGCCCCGATCTTCCGCCTGCGCAGGCAGTCATCGATACGCTGGCCCGCGAAGCACAGCGCCCCGACGTACACAAGTACATGTCCTATCAGGGAGAACCTATTCTGCGCAAAGCCTTTGCCGATTGGTATAAGAAGTACTACAGCGTGGATCTCGACTGGAAATCGGAGGTGTATCCGCTGATCGGTTCGAAAGAGGGCCTGATGCATGTCAGCATGACTTTTCTCAATAAGGGCGATAAGGTGCTCGTGCCCAACCCCGGCTACCCCACGTACAGCGCTGCCGTGAAACTTGCGGGCGGCGAGATGGTGACCTACGCGCTGAACAAGCAGACGGGCTTCCTGCCCGACTTCGAGGCGATCGAGAAGGCCGGACTGGACGGTGTGAAGATGATGCTCATCAACTACCCCAACATGCCGACGGGACAGACTCCTACGATGGAGCTGTTCGAGAAGATCGTAGCCTTCGGTGCCAAGCACAATATCCTGATCGTGCATGACAATCCGTATAGCTTCGTGCGCAACAAGAACCGCCTGAGCATTTTCCAAGTGCCGGGAGCTAAAGAGGTCGCGCTCGAGCTGAACTCGCTTTCGAAGGGACACTCGATGGCCGGATGGCGCGTAGGCGTTCTGCTCGGCAAAAAGGAGTGGATCGATGCGGTGCTCACGTTCCGCAGCAATATGGATTCGGGTATGTTCTACCCTATTCAGGCCGCGGCGGCCACGGCGCTCGGATTGGGCGAGGAGTGGTTCACGCAGCTCAATGAGATTTATTACGCCCGCGAGAAGCAGGCATACGCGCTTTTGGATGCGCTGGGCTGCAAATACCGTTTGGGGCAGGCCGGTTTGTTCGTATGGGCCGAGTTGCCGGAAGACTACGAGGGCGATTCGTTCCAGTTCTCGGACGAGGTGATGGAGAAGTGCGACGTCTTCCTTACGCCGGGAGCCATCTTCGGCAGTGAGGGCAAGCGGTACATCCGTATTACGCTCTGCTGCCCGGCCGAACTGCTCGAAAAGGCGGCCAAAGCGATCAAGGAACGTTTCCGCAAATAAGACCTGCGGGTTGTTTATCAAAAGCGGATGCTGCAAAGCATCCGCTTTTTCTTGCGCCGTAGTCGCTGTTGAAGCGGAAAATCGAGCTGCAAAGGATGAACCGTTTACCCATTCTTGTTTCGGAACGCTGGAATGTCCGCGTACGGGATGCTGGAGATGCCGGGCTATGCCGTTTCGGGATTGCATATTACCGTTCCGCAGGCGTGCTATCTGATTTCGCCCTATGCGGCGAGCGCCTCTTTCTGCGGAGTGCCGATCGACCGCGGCCTGAGCTGCGCATATTCGGCGCTGTCGGGCGTGGAATTTACGCTGGCGGGGTCTCTGCTGGTGTCGTTTTTCGTGCGGTGGCGGTATGTGGTTTAGCGGGGCGGGATGAAAATCCCGCTCTTTTTTGTAACCTTTTCGCTATCTTTACATCTAATCAACGAATTTCGACCCGAAAGATGGAGAACCCGACCGACAAGGAGATAGTGGCGCTGGTGCTGGCCGGCGATACCGAAGCATTCGGTGAGCTGGTAAGCCGCTATTCGGGACGGGTGTATGCGCTGGCGTTTGCCGTGGTGCGCGATGCACAGCGGGCCGATGACGTTACGCAGGAGACTTTTATCCGCGCCTATGAGCATCTCGATGGGTTTCGGGGTGCGAGTGCTTTTGCTACGTGGCTTTACCGTATCGCCTACAACCGAGCCGTCGGTGAATGCCGCCGCAGGTTTTACGGCCGTCTCGATGCCGAATCCTGTGCGGTGGCGGAGGAGCGGCCGGCAGAACGGTTCGATGAGGAGACAGTCGGCAGGATGCACCGTGCGCTGGCGCGTCTTGCGCCCGACGAACGGGCGTTGGTGACGCTTTTTTACGAAGACGAACGGTCGGTGGCCGAGATCGCGCAGATTATGGATTTGACGCTTTCGAACGTGAAGGTGCGGCTGCATCGGGTGCGGGGACGGATCCGGCAATATATGGAGGAGTGATGATGGAAAAACAACAATTGAACGATGAGCGGCTGGCGGAGCTGATCCGCACTGCTTTGCCGCGGCGGGAGGCTCCCGTGGGGTTGGAGACGCGTATTATGGCGCAGGTCGTTCTGCGAGATCGGCAGCGGCGCGAACGTAGGGCGATCGCCGCGATGGCGTGCTACTGCCTGGGAACCGCTGCGGCGATGGCCGTCGTGGTGTTCGCCTGTCTGCGGTCGGTCGATTCGCCGGAGGGGCTGTTACAGGTCTTGGCGATCTTGGCGGGTGTCGTGGCGGCGATGATTATCGCCTGCGGCGATCGGGCGACGGAAATTCTGCGCAGCCTGTAACCTTTTTCGGTTGAAGCGGTCTAATAGATGAATTTAATTATTAACCTATAAAACAATAATGTTATGAGTGTCGGATATCAAATAAGTGAAGTTCTCGAACAGATTATGTGGATGGGCGTCGCTTTCGGGATCGTCGGCTATTTTATCTACCGCGAATGGGCGCGCCGGCGCGAGAATATGGCGATGATGGAGCGCATGACGCCTGAACAGCTGGCTGACATCCGGCGCGTGGACGCCGAAATCGAAATCGAGCGCAAGCGGCGCAGCGCCGGCAATCTATGGCTTCTGCGGGCCGGAATGGCGATTCTCGGCGGTGGATTGGGCGGCTTCTTGGGGCTGACGTTTATGGAGCATACATCGGAGAAATCTTTTTATGTGAGCATGAACATCTACGCTTGTCAGTTGATGGCACTCATCGTGCTGATGGTCGGTCTCTTTATCTTCTTCGAATTTCTAATCGAGTTGTGGCTCAAACGGATGGAAGAACGCTGGCACACGAGCGAACAGAAATAGTTTCCAACCTTTTTAGTGGAACGGGGCTGCATCCGAAAAGATGCAACCCCGTTTTTGCGATTCCTCGCAGCGGCACCGGCCGTGCCGGATCAATAGACCTCGACCTTGGCGGCGGCCGCTTTGGTCTTGTCGCGCAGCGCATCGAGGTCGGCGTCGAGCGCGTCGTAGCGGACGACGACGCCCATGCGGCGGTTGAGTTTGGTCGCGGGTTTGCCGAAGATGCGCAGGTCGGTGTTCTCCTCGCGGCAGACCTCCTCCTCGCCCCGATAGCGGGGCTGTTCCTTGCCGGCGATCGGCGAGAGGATCACGGCGCTGGCACCGATATGTTCGAGTGTGATGCGCGGAATGGGCAGCCCGAGCACGGCGCGGCAGTGCAGCTCGAATTCATTGAGATTCTGCGTGCCGGCCAGCGTCACCATACCTGTGTCGTGCGGACGCGGCGACAACTCCGAGAAATAGACGCCTTTGTCGTGGCTGAGGAAGAACTCCACGCCCCACAGTCCTGCGCCGGTCAGCGCCTGCGTGACCTTTGCGGCCATCGCCTGCGCCTCGGCCAGATGCTCGGGCGAGATGGGTGCGGGCTGGAAACTCTCGCGGTAGTCGCCGCCCTTCTGGATGTGGCCGATGGGCGGGCAGAAGAGCGTCGGGCCGTTCTTTTGCGTGACGGTGAGCAGCGTGATCTCGCTGTCGAAGGCGATGAACTCCTCGATGATGAGTTCGCGGATGTCGCCGCGGCTGCCGCTGCATCCGTACTCCCATGCATGTTCCAGTTCGTCGGGGGTGCGTACCAGCGACTGCCCCTTACCCGAGGAGGACATCAGCGGTTTGACGACACACGGGAACCCGATCTGCTCGGCGGCGGCCTTCAGCTCGTCGAACGATCGCGCGTAAAAATACTTCGCGGTTTTCAGCCCCAGCTCTTTGGCAGCCAGATCGCGGATCGACTTGCGGTTCATCGTGAAGTTGACGGCTCGCGCGCTCGGAACCACCTGAATGCCCTGTTTTTCACATTCGTAGAGCCGTTCGGTGCGGATCGCCTCGATCTCGGGAACGATGAGGTCGGGGCGGTGTTTCGCAACGACCGCTTCCAACTGATCGCCGTCGAGCATGTCGAATACTTCGCACGTGTCGGCCACCTGCATGGCCGGTGCTCCGGCATACGAATCGCACGCTACGACATACTGTCCCAGCCGCTTGGCGGCAATCACGAACTCCTTGCCCAGTTCTCCAGAGCCTAATAAGAGAATCTTCTTGGTCATTTCAATTTATAAAAGTTAAGCGATATACTGTTTCTCACGGTTCCATGTCGACGCGCTGAAGCCGATCGACAGGAGGCAGGCCCCGATCAGAGCGATGAACCCGCCGTCCCAGCCGAAGTGCTGGAAGACGTAGCCCATGCCGATATTGGCCAGAATCGCCGAGCCGATCAGATAGCCGAACAGACCGGTGAAGCCGGCCGCCGTACCCGCAGCCTTTTTCGGAACCAGATCGAGCGCCGAGACGCCGATGAGCATCACGGGACCGTAGATCAGAAATCCGATGGTTCCCATGGCGACGTTGGTGACCAGCTCCGACTGGCTCTGCCAGTAGACGTAAACGGCGACCATGACTAGCGCCATATAGATAATAGTAGCCGGTGCACGGCGTCCTTTGAATACCTTGTCCGAAAGCCAGCCGCAGAGAATCGTGCCGAAGATACCGGCGATTTCGAAGATAAAATACGACCAGCTGCTGCCGTCGAGCGCCATGCCTTTGCCCCCTTCGGCGACGGACGTCGTCAGGTAGGTGGGTGCCCAGTCGAGCACGCCGTAGCGGACGAAATAGATGAAGGCGTTGGCGAAAGCGATGAGCCACAGCAGCTTGTTGTTTAGTACGTTATCGAAAAGAATCTGCCGAGTGGTCATCTCCTTCTCGTTCGTGGCGGAGTACTGCTTGGTCTCGTGTTTGTAAATTTCGATGGGCGGAAGGCCGCAGGACTGGGGCGTATCGCGCACCATGAGGTATGCGACGACGGCGATAACCAGTGCGACGAGTGCCGGAACATAGAAGGCGCCGCCCAGCGGATCGCTGAAAAGCGTGTATCCCAGCGTGATGCCGAACGCGGCCAGCGGCGCCATCGCCGCTCCGCCGATATTGTGCGCCACGTTCCATACCGACATCTTCACGCCGCGCTCCTTGGTGCAGAACCAGTGGGTCATGACGCGGCCGCAGGGAGGCCAGCCCATGCCCTGCATCCAGCCGTTGACGAACAGCAGGCAGAACATCATCATGATGGCGACGGGAATCGAAATCGAGCCCCACGGCAGGATGCCCATGACGATCATGATGAGCGCCGAGGCGATCAACCCCAGCGGAATGAAGACGCGGGCATTGCTGCGGTCGGAGACCGTACCCATGACGAATTTGCTGATGCCGTAGGCGATCGAAACGGCCGAAAGCGCCCAGCCCAGATCGGCCTTGTCGTAGCCCATGGATTCGAGCGCCGGCATGGCGATCGAGAAATTCTTGCGCACGAGGTAGTAGCCTGCGTACCCGATAAAGATGCCCCAGAAGACCTGACGACGCAGGCGGGGATACTCCTTATCGACCTTTTCGGCGGGCAGCTCGGGTTTGTGCGCTGCCGGTTGTAAAAGTTTCCACATAATGAGTTCGTAGTATTTAGGTTATTTGTTTTGCAGCGATTGTGCGATACGGAACACAAAGATAAGCATTTCTTGCAAAAAACGGCTTCGCCGCAACGGTTTTCGGTTTAAGAAGGTGCGATTCGCCGTTGTACACGGCTTCTTCGGGAGATACATTGGGCCGCAGCCGCCTCTTTTTCCGGCTGAAGGCAGGTGAACGGACTGTAAAATAAGTTTGTTCGTTCGGGAAAAAATCCTACCTTTGTGATCCGTAACGGAGTATTCCGCGAAGTGCTTTATGGAATGCGCAGAGGGTTGGTGCCGGCAGATTCGGAATCGGGTGGGCAAAGCCGTATTTTGAGTGTAAGTTATTTTGCAAACGATAGCGAAATTTATTCATATCCATGTTTCTCTCATTGATTAAAAAACTGCATCTGGACGGCAGTTATATTCGTTCGTGGCTGATTTTGGTAATCGACCTTGCGGTCTCCGTTACGGCGACGCTGGTTGCGTTTCTGACGATCGATTATTTTGTTCAGAATACCCATTCTTCCCTGCTTCACTACCTGTTTCTGCTGACGTTGGCCTTCTTCAGCAGTGCCGTCGCTTTTTATATTTTCCGAATCTATCGAACCGTCATCCGGCACTCGTCGCTGCGCGAAGTCTGGAAACTCGGGGCTGCTACGCTGCTCAAGGAGCTGCTGATGCTCCTCGTTCTGTGGTTCTGGCCCGACGGAATGACGTTCAAAATGATCGGCGTCTGCGTGGTGCTGGATATGTTCGTGACGGTCTGTACGCTTATTACGGTGCGTGTGTTGATGATTCTGGTCTACGATGCGGTCATCCTTTCGCATATCCGGCGGACGAATCGCATCCGCACGTTGGTCTACGGCGTAGAGTCGAAGGAGGTCGCGCTCGTCATGCGGTTGCAGAATTCGCCGCATTACGATATGTGCGGATTCATCACCTACGGCCGTCGGCTCAAGTATTATGAGATTGCCGAACGTCCGGTCTACTATTTCGACACGGAGGAGAATATCGAATATGTACTCGATAAATACGGAATCGAAGCGATCCTCTTCGGCAACTACGCGAATGCCAAAGCCGAATCGGACCGTCTGATCAAGTATTGCGTGACGCATGGCGTCAAGGTACTGATCGCCCCGCCTATCGATGAGATCGTCGACGGGAAGCTGGCGCATCAGGGCGGTATCCGCGACATTAAGATCGAAGATTTGCTGGGACGCGAGGAGATCAAGATTTTGCTGGACGAGATCATGGACAACTTCCGCGACAAGACCGTGCTGGTGACGGGTGCCGCGGGGTCGATCGGTTCGGAGCTGTGCCGCCAGCTGGCGACCTTCGGTATCCGGCAGCTGATCCTGCTCGACAACGCCGAGACGCCGATGCATGAGATCCGTCTCGAACTGGAGGATCGGTTCCCCGAACTGAAATTCATCCCCGTGATCGGCGATGTGCGGATTCAGAATCGGCTGGATTTCGTCTTCCGCACCTACCGGCCTCAGGTCGTGTTCCATGCCGCAGCCTACAAACACGTCCCGCTCATGGAGGAGAACCCCTGCGAAGCGGTGCTGGTCAACGTCGTGGGATCGCGCAATGTGGCGGATTACTGCATTCGTTACGGGGTGGAGAAGATGGTGATGATTTCGACGGACAAGGCCGTGAACCCGACCAATATCATGGGCTGTACGAAACGACTGGCCGAAATCTATGTTCAGAGTCTCGGACAGGCGATCGTGAACGGGCAGATCGGAGGGCACACGCAGTTTATTACGACCCGTTTCGGAAATGTGCTGGGTTCCAGCGGTTCGGTGATTCCGCGTTTTCGGGAGCAGATCGAGCACGGCGGTCCCGTAACGGTTACCCACCCGGAGATCCGGCGTTATTTTATGACCATTCCCGAGGCGTGCCGGCTGGTGATGGAGGCTGCGACGATCGGGCGCGGCAATACGATCTTCGTCTTCGATATGGGCGAGTGCGTCAAGATTGCCGAGCTGGCCGGTCGGATGATTACGTTGGCGGGGTTCCGTGTCGATCAGGACATTCAGATCGTCTATACGGGGCTGCGTCCGGGAGAGAAACTCTACGAGGAGGTGCTGAGCAATACAGAAAATACCCTGCCGACCGAACATGCGAAGATCCGCATTGCCAAGGTGCGTGAGTACGATTACGAAGAGGCTTGCAAGGCGGCCGAAGAACTTGAGCGGCTGGCACGCGAATTCGACATTCCGAATGTCGTGCGCCTGATGAAGCGGGTCGTGCCGGAGTATCATTCGCAGAACTCCCGTTTCGAGGTGTACGACAAGGAATTGGAAGAGGAAAAAACGGCTTGACAAGGAGATAAAACCTTATATTGAAATGAAAGGAATCGTATTGGCGGGAGGATCGGGTACCCGATTGTATCCGATTACCAAAGGGGTCAGCAAGCAGTTGCTGCCGATCTACGACAAACCGATGGTTTACTACCCTATTTCCGTGCTGATGCTGGCCGGAATCCGGGATATTCTGGTGATCTCCACCCCGCAGGATCTGCCGGGATTCCAGCGGCTGCTGGGTGACGGTTCGGACTACGGCGTACATCTGGAGTATGCCGAGCAGCCTTCGCCCGACGGTCTTGCGCAGGCGTTTATTATCGGCGAGCAGTTTATCGGTGACGACACAGCCTGTCTGGTGCTGGGCGACAATATCTTTTACGGAGCGGGATTCTCCGAGATGCTTCGAGAGTCCGTCCGTATGGCCGAGCGGGGAAAGGCGACGGTATTCGGATATTGGGTCAAGGACCCCGAACGTTACGGCGTGGCCGAGTTCGACGGGGACGGCAACTGTCTTTCGATCGAGGAGAAGCCCTCGGAACCCAAGTCGAACTATGCCGTCGTGGGACTCTATTTCTATCCGAACAAGGTGGTCGAGGTCGCCAAGCGGATCAAACCTTCGGCTCGCGGCGAGTTGGAGATCACCACTGTCAATCAGGAGTTTCTGCAGGCCGGAGAGCTGAAGGTTCAGACCCTTTCGCAGGGCTTCGCATGGCTCGATACAGGGACGCACGACTCGCTGGCCGAGGCGTCGATCTTCGTCGAGGTCATCGAGAAACGGCAGGGATTGAAAATCGCTTGTCTGGAGGATATCGCCTACCGGCAGGGATGGATCACGGCCGAGAAGATGCGCGAACTGGCCCGTCCGATGGCAAAGAATCCTTATGGACAGTATCTCCTGAAACAGTTGGAACAAAAATAAAAACGGGTGCGGCGTAAACGGGTCGTATCTGTTGCATGAGTTGAGATAAAAGGATGAAAGTTATTCAGACAGAGATCGAAGGAGTCGTAATTATCGAGCCGGACGTGTTCGGCGACGATCGGGGTTATTTCTTCGAAAGTTACAATCAGGAGCGATTCGATGCCGCCGTGCGTCCCGTGCGGTTCGTGCAGGATAACGAATCGAAGTCGAAGTTCGGCGTGCTGCGGGGATTGCATTTTCAGCGCGGCCGCGCCGCCCAGTCGAAGCTGGTGCGGGTTGTCAAAGGAACGGTGCTGGACGTGGCGGTCGATATCCGTCGCGGATCACCCACCTTCGGCCGCTATGTCGCCGTGGAGCTGACGGCAGAGAACAAACGGCAGTTCTTCGTCCCGCGCGGATTCGCCCACGGCTTTTCGGTGCTGAGCGACGAGGCGGTGTTCCAGTACAAATGCGACAATCTCTATGCACCCGACAGCGAGGGCGCCGTTGCATGGAACGACCCGGCCATCGGAATCGACTGGCGGCTGAAACCCGAAGAGGTGATTCTCTCGCCGAAGGACAGCTGCCATCCGACGCTGGCCGAGTGCACGGAGTTGTTTGATTATAATACGGACTATTATGCGTAGGATTCTCGTAACGGGCGCCAACGGGCAGTTGGGAAGCGAGATGCGGCTGTTGGGAGCCACGTCGCAGAACGACTACCGCTTCACCGACGTCGCCGAGCTGGATATTACCGACGAAGCGGCGGTCATGCGCACGGTGCGCGACGAGCGGATCGACGTAATCGTCAATTGCGCCGCCTATACCAATGTCGACAAAGCCGAGGAGGACGAAGCGGCGGCCGATCGAATCAACCGGCGAGCGGCTGGCAATCTGGCCCGCGCGGCGGCTGCGACGGGTGCTACGCTGATCCACGTTTCAACCGATTACGTCTTCTCGGGCGACGCCAACCGCCCCTATACCGAAGCGTGCGAAACGCGCCCGCTCGGCGTGTACGGACGAACGAAGCTGGCCGGTGAAGCGGAGGTCGAGAAGAGCGGATGCAAGGCACTCATCTTCCGCACGGCATGGCTCTATTCGGAGTTCGGGCACAATTTCCTCAAGACGATGCTGCGCCTGACGGCCGAACGCGACCGCCTGACGGTGGTGTTCGATCAGGTGGGAACGCCGACCTATGCCGGCGATCTGGCGCGTGCGATCTTCGACATCGTCGAGTGCGGAGCCTATGCCGGCCGTGAGGGGATCTATCACTTCTCGAACGAAGGCGTCTGCTCGTGGTACGATTTTGCCCATGCCATTGCCGCCGAGGCGGGGCATACGCACTGCGTTATCGAACCCTGCCACTCGTCGGAATATCCGTCGAAAGTCGAGCGTCCGGCCTTTTCGGTGCTGGACAAAAGCAAAGTCAAGGCAACGTTCGGGGTAAAGATTCCCCACTGGACGGAGTCTCTCAGAATCTGTATGAAGAACGTTTTCGTTAAGCCGAGCGCAGAGCCGAATGCAATTCGGACTATGCCGAGGCGAGAAAACGAAGAATGAAATTCAACCTTAAAAACTTATAAGACCATGAAAGTAGTAATGATGAGCTTGCTGCTGCTGTTGCTGACAGGAGGCCATGCCGAAGCCAAAAAGTACAAGCCTGCACCCCGCACGGCCAAGAACATCGTGATCGCGCATCGCGGGTATTGGAATACGCCCGGAGCGTTCGAGAACTCGATCAAGTCGATCGACAACGCCATGAACTTCGGTATTTACGGCAGTGAGTTCGATATCAACTTTACGGCCGACGACTCGATCGTGGTCGTTCACGGCTCGAAGCATCCCGTAGTAAAGGACCTCGTTATTCAGGAGTCGTCGTATGACAAGGTGCGCAATACGCTGCTGGGCAACGGCGAGAAGGTGCCGACGCTGCGCGAGTATTTGCTTGCGGGACAGAGCGATCCGTCGACTCAGTTGATTCTGGAGATCAAGAAGCACCCGACGCCCGAACGCGAAAACGAGATTGTGGCCCAAACGATGGCGATGGTCGAGGAGCTGGGGCTGGAGAAGCGCGTGGAGTATATCTCGTTCAGCTGGAACATCTGCGAACAGATTCGCAAGGCCGACCGCAAGGCCGTCGTCTACTACCTCAATGGAGAGAAGTCGCCCGCCGAGTTGAAGAAGGCCGGTATGAACGGGCTGGATTACAGTTTGAAGGTCATCAAAAAACATCCCGAATGGGTAAAGCAGGCGCACGACCTCGGGATGAAGGTCAACGTCTGGACGGTCAACAAGGAGGAGGATATGCAGGCGATGCTCGACTTGGGTGCGGACTTCATCACGACGAACAATCCTGTCGAACTGAAAGCGCTGATCGGTAAGTAAAAAACAACGGACTGCTTCGAAAGCCCGTTTCGGAATCGAGGATTCTGCGGACGAGCAGCTGCCGGAGCGGATTCGAAAATCGGATTTCTATGTCGAAGAATATTTTGATTACAGGCGGCGCAGGCTTCATCGGAAGCCATGTCGTGCGGCTTTTCGTCACCAAATATCCCGAATATCGCATCGTCAATCTCGACAAACTGACCTATGCGGGAAATTTGGCCAACCTGAAGGATATCGAGCAGGCCGAGAACTATGTTTTCGAGCGGTGCGATATCTGCGATTACGAACAGGTGCTCGCCATTTTTCGTAAGTATCAGATCGACGGCGTGATTCATCTGGCCGCCGAGTCGCATGTCGACCGTTCGATCAAGGATCCCTTTACCTTCGCGCGCACCAACGTCATGGGTACGCTCGCGCTGTTGCAGGCGGCCAAGGTGTGCTGGGAAGGCGATTGGGAGGGGAAGCTCTTCTACCATATCTCGACCGACGAGGTCTACGGCGCGTTGCAGTTCGACGGCTCGTTCTTCACGGAGACGACCAAATACGATCCGCATTCGCCCTACTCGGCGTCGAAAGCCTCGTCCGATCATTTCGTTCGGGCGTTTCATGACACCTACGGGATGCCGACGCTGGTGACGAACTGCTCCAACAACTATGGACCGTATCAGTTTCCCGAGAAGTTGATTCCGTTGTTTATCAATAATATCCGTCACGAAAAACCGCTGCCGGTCTACGGCAAGGGCGAAAATGTCCGCGACTGGCTCTATGTGGTCGATCACGCACGCGCCATCGATACGATTTTCCATCGTGGAAAGGTGGCTGAAACCTACAATATCGGCGGGTTCAACGAGTGGCGCAACATCGATCTGATTCGGGTGGTGATCCGCACGGTCGATCGGCTGCTGGGGCGTTCGGAAGGTGCGTCGGAGCATTTGATTACCTATGTCACCGACCGCGCGGGTCACGATCTGCGCTACGCGATCGATTCCCGCAAGCTGAAGGATGAACTGGGCTGGGAACCGTCGCTGCAATTCGAGGAGGGAATCGAAAAGACGGTTCGCTGGTATCTCGACAATCAGGAGTGGATGGACAACATCACCTCCGGCGAGTACGAGAAATATTACGAGGAGATGTACAAGAACCGGTAATCGGTTCTCTATGAGATTGCGGCTGCACGGCCGTATAGATCGAGGGCTGTCTGCAAGTTGTCGGACAGCCCTTTTTCGTGCCGAAGCACTGCTATTCGGCGGTGTGAGGCATTGTTCGGATGAAGATGTCCGGCGCCTCCGCCGTGCGGATCGTCCGCTGTATGCCTGTTTCACGATCGCTTCTTCGTTTCATGACTTTTCCTGCCGGATTCCCTTTTCGGGCCGTTGCTTAGGGCATTGCCGGTCCCCGATTCTGTTTCCCGTCCGGCTCCCCTCTTTGGGCGATGACGTCAGCCGATTCCGGTTGCCGGCGAAGGTCGGCATGGGGGCGAGCGGGCGAAGGTCGGCTCTCCACATTCGCCGTTTTACGGGGTGATATCGCGTCGCTCTACCTTTTTTTTATTTATTTTCCATCGGAAATTTGTTTTGTTGGAAAATTGTTGTATCTTTGCAGCAGAATAATTTGTAGGGATTGACGCCGGCGGAGCGGACTACAACGTAGTTTTGGCAAGGTTGCTGTTCGACGTGGAAGAGAGTCGTACAAATTAATAAAATTGAAAATTATGTTGAAATTAATGAGTTTAGTGGCTGCTCTGACTCTTGTGGCAGGTGTGGCGCACGCAGAAAAACCGAAAGAACAATCAAAATCAAAAAAAGTTATGGTACAGGAGTTGACGCTGGATCAGTTCCAGCAGAAGGTTTATAATTTGTCCGGCGCAAACGCTTCGTCGGCGCTGAAATATCTGGGCGACAAGCCTGCAATCGTCGATTTCTATGCTTCGTGGTGCGGCCCTTGCAAGATGGTGGCTCCGATCCTCGAAGAGCTTGCCGGCGAGTACGAAGGTAAGATCGTCGTATATAAGGTAAATACCGAAAAGGAGCCGGATCTGTCTGCGGCATTCGGCATTCGAAGCATTCCGTCGATCCTCTTCATCCCGATGAGCGGCAAGCCGCAGATGTTGCAGGGTGCGATGCCCAAAGACGCTTTCAAGAAGGCGATCGAAGAGTATCTGCTGAAGTAATCCGATGAATACGCTCTGCAAGATACGCGAAGTGTCGCGCGCGATCGCCGAATTCGAACAACGGTTCGAACAGGAGTATCATTTGTCGATCAACGAGGGGGTGCTGCTTTGTTGTCTTGCGCGACATGGCGAACTCTCGTCGGGCGAAATTGCGGAGGTGCTGCGGCTTACCTGTTCGAATACGTCGAAAGTGATCCGGTCGGTGGAGCGCAAAGGATTCGTAACCCGGAAACTGGGTGAGGACGATAAACGACAGATGTACTTCTCGCTGACGTTGAAAGGGCGTACGGAACTCGACCGGCTGCAACCTTGCACGATTGCGCTGCCGGAACTGTTGACGCGGTTCCTGAAAGAGGATTAGCCGTCGAAGAAGGCCGGAGATATTCTCCGGCCTTCTTTTTTCGGATTTTCCGATCCGAATTCATTGCGGCGGTAATGGAAGTTTGTGTCATCGGTTTGCAAGGGTCGTGTTTTCTGTCGTTTATTCTGTTGGCCGCAGACCCTACCCGTACGTCGGGCTGAAAAGAGAACGACCGAACGAGAAATGACCGGCTCGAAGGAGCGGCTGCGGGATAAATTCAAAACCCGCAGGCAACGAAGGCTGCCTGCGAGTTCGTATCGGTCGATACTCTCCTGAAACCGTGACGCCGATTTTCTAATTTCGGAAATACGGCGCGAGAGTTCCGCTCCTGTCAGTAATTCAGAAATTTGCGGAGTTTGCGTTTGAGTATGTCTGCCGAGATCGGTTTGGAGAGGTAATCGTTGCATCCGACGCTGAGTGCCCGTTGCCGGTCCTTGTCGAAGGCGAAGGCGGTGATGGCGATGATCGGGATCGTCTGATTCTCCCTGCGGATCATTTCAGTAGCCTCCAGCCCGTCCATCTCGGGCATCTTGATATCCATCAGAATCAGATCCGGCGCAAGTTCCCGGAAGAGCTGTACGGCCTCCAGCCCGTTTTTCGCACGGCGAATCTCATACTCCTTTTTCAACAACAGCGATAGCAGCAGGAAATTGCTGTCGGTATCCTCGGCAATGAGCAGGACAGGAGCCTTGTCGCAGGGAGTCATCTCCGGCAGGATCGGCTGGACGGATTCGGGAAGCGGTTCTGCCTGCTGAAACTGCGAAAAGGGAATCGTAAACCAGAACCGCGATCCCCTGCCCTCTTCGGAATCCACGCCGATGCGGCCGTTCAGCTGCTCGACGATACTTTTGGAAATGGAGAGCCCCAGACCCGTTCCCTGCATGAACGTATTCAACTTGACGAACCGATCGAAGATAGAGGGGAGATCTTTTTGCGGGATGCCGGTACCGGTATCTTCGACGTAAAACGTTATTTCATCCTCCCGATTGAATTCATATCCCAGCGTTACCGTTCCCTGCGTCGTGAATTTCAGCGCGTTGTTGATGAAATTCGTGAGCACCTGCGTCAATCGGCTTTTGTCGGTTATGAGGTAGCATTCCGATTGGTGGGTTCCGAACAGAAGCGCGTTGTTTCGCTCCTGCGCCTTGATTTCGAGCGTTCGGATGATGTCCTGACACATCTGATTGACGTCGACGGTCGTAAAGTTGAACTCGAAGGTGCCCGCTTCGATTTTCGAGAGGTCGAGAATATCCGAAATCAATTTCAGCAGCAGTTCGCTGTTCTCCTGTACGATGGCCATATATTCGCAACGGTCGTCCGCGTCGTCGGACTCGATCAGGAGGTTCGAAAAACCGACGATTGCATTGAGCGGCGTGCGGATTTCGTGACTCATATTGGCCAAAAACGCCGACTTGAGCCGATCGCTCACTTCGGCTTTGTTCTTGGCTTCGATCAATCTCATTTCGGTCTCCTTCAACTGCGTGATGTCGTAGTTGACGCATACCATCTCGATTTTCGACGGATCGTTGTTCATCGGATTACGCATCACGTTGACCCGTGTCCACTTGAGACCTTCGGACGTGTGAATGCGCAGGTCTTTAGAGAAATCGTAGGTTTCGCCTGCCAGCACCCGCTTGATGGATGCCATGATCGAATCTCGGTCTTCGGGCTCGACATATCTGTATATGCCGATTATTTCCTCCAATGGGGTATCCGGCTTCTCTCCCAGATTCAGGAACCACTGCGGCATACCGAAACCGGCCTTGGAAAGCAGGTCGAAACGGCAGTAGCCCACTTTACCGTACCGGCTGACCAGCGAGAACGAGCTTTCGAACTCTGCAATGCGGCTGTGTGCACGGTTGATCTCCGTATTGTCGATATTGATGAGCATGAAATTGCTCATTTCGCCCTGCGCGTCGTAGAGGATGCTGACCGTCGTGTAAATTTCGAGAAATCCGGTTTTGGAAGAGTTGTAATACCCCTGCAAATGATCGAACGGGTAGAAGATTTTGAATGCGAACTCTTCGTGGTCGGATACCCGCTTCCGAATTTCGGCCGGTATATTGGGATTATCGAAGAAATTGAGTCCGATGACATCTTCCTTTTGCCGGACGCCGAAGATCTCCATGTCCTTGTTATTGATATCCACCATCCTGCCGGTCTTGTCGTACAACTCCAAACCGACCGGAATGTTGTCGTAGATGTTGCGCAGGAGTTTTTCGCTGCGATCGAGCGCATAGTGCGTTTGCTGCACATCGGAAATGTCGGACAACAGACTGATAACCTCGTCTTCCCGTGTGGAATAGAGAATGGAGTGAATGAATTTGCCGGATATCGTGAGCCGGTTGTCCTGTTCGATATAGTGATCCGAAGCGAGCGTTCGGGCCAGCAGCGGCAGCGTATCGGCCACGTCCCATCCCAGTTCGCTGCCCTTTTTTCCGACATATCGCTCCCGCGGCAGTTGGAGAATCGCCTCGGCGGCGTAGTTGGCATCGAGAATCTGATAATCGATCGGATTTCCCGCATCTTCGTACAGAATCTTGAACCGGATATAACCCAGCGGCATATACCGATAGAGATTCTGCAAGTAATCGCGTTCGGTCTGCGCCTCTTTCCGGGACCGCTGCAACTCGATGCAGATATTGATGATGTTGGCCAGCGAGGCGAACCACTGGCAATCTTCATTACTCCACGTGCGATGCCGTTCTACGATGTCAATCCCTACGTAGCCCCATATCTTTTCGTGCGATACCAGCGGCATGACGATCATCGATTTGATATCCTGCTGGGAAAGAATGACCTTCTCCCGACGGGCTTCGGCTGGAAGTTCGTCCAGCGTAGTGAGGATGATGGGAATTCCCTCTCCGAGCTGCTGCATCCACCACGGGACTTCGGCCATCGAAATCCGGTTCATCGTGTCGCATTCCTGCGTAATACCGTTTGCCGTAACCTCGTAGGTGCATTGGTGCATCTGCCGTTCCCAATCGAATTCGCCGATGTAGGCGCGGCTGCCGTTGAACATTTTGAGAATATCTGCCAGCACTTTATTGATGATGCAGTCCGTCGATTCGGCATGAAGCAGGGAGAGCAGCGTATGCGAGATACTGTTGAGCTGGTAAGCCAGACTGTTCATTCGGATGTACGAAAAGTTGTCGGCTTTCTGAAGCGCTTCGTCGTCGACTTTCTGCACATATCCCGTCAGTCGGAGCAGCTCTCCGTCGTCAGAACTCTCCCGATGCAGCACTTTCCAGCGGAGCCAGACTTCCCCCTGCGGACAGGCGAGCGATAAGACTTGTTCTTGTGTGGGAAAGCCGAAGCCGTTATGGACCTGATTTTGTATTAAGGACCTGTATCATTCGTCGACGCGCGCGAGAAAGGCGTCGAATCCCAACTCATCGGATCGCGATCCGATGAGTTTTTTCAGGTAGTCGGATAGTATGAAGACTCGTCTGGAGAGATCGACTCTCCACCACCCAATCTTCGCGTCGAGTAAAATGTCTGCAAGTAAACTATGCTCTTCCATCCGAATTCCTGCTAAAAAACAATTGATGCGAACTTTCGATTCATCTTAACAAAAATAGAAAACTTCGGGAGGAAAAACAAATAAATTGGTTCGAATTGGCCGGATTATCCTTTTTTATACCACAATGGCGGGTGAAAAGGAGAATGCGATAGGATTTACACAAAAAGATCAGCAAGGAAAAGTACAACCAATAGGAGAGCAACCAAAATCAGACTCTATCAGTAGAAACAACTCTTGGTCTAAATAAAAGATCAAAAGTTGTTTTTTTCTATATATTACATCATAGAGGAATATTGATTGGTGTAAAATTGTATATGGTTACCTAAAGAAATGCCGATGCGGAAGATTGTTTGGAATTTGATATTTTTTTTGATGTTTGTGCTAGTTTTTCTTGTATTTTTTTTGTTTCTTATGATTTAATGTTTTAAATTTGAGATAAATATAGAACCTCAAACCCTAAAACTTCATTATTTCATGGTCTCTCTACGTGTCTCTTCTTATGTCATATCTATTCCATTGGAGGGTACGAATGATCAATACATGCTCATACACGGTTATACCGGAGCGATCGATATCGCGACGAAAGAATTGGTATCGGCTTACAGGAAAATCGGGAGTTCACCGAGGATAATTCTCCGTTCGGACGGGAAATGCTCGATTCTTTGCGGCAGCGCGGATATATAACCGATAAGAGCGAAGAAGATGAATATGCTTATACCGCTCATATGGCGGATGTGTTGCATCGAATGAGGAAGGCTTTATATAAAACTTTTACTTGGCTGATTACTTATAACTGCAATTTCCGTTGTCCTTATTGCTATGAAGGAGACATGTCTGGCAACGGAGAAAATTGGTCGAAGAAGACCTTTACCAAAGAGATGGCCGACCGTGCATTCGAAGCGATGCTTCAGATCGAACCGCGCCGAGAATTGCACAGCAAAGTCATCACGCTCTATGGCGGAGAACCGCTTCTGAAAGAGAATAAAGAGATCGTCAGCTATATCGTCCATAAGGGAAAGGAGTTGGGATATAGCTTTATAGCTATAACGAATGGATATGATCTTGATGCTTATGAAGATTTGATAAGCCCCGATTTGATTAAAAAAATGCAGATTACGATTGACGGATGTAAAGAACGGCATGATGCACGCAGACGTCATTATTTATATGGGGAGTCCTTTGACCGTATTATCGAAAATATAAGCATTGCATTACGAAAAGGAGTTGAGGTCGTAGTGAGAGTCAATACGGATCGGATCGTGTTCAATGATTTGGATGGGTTGAAACGATATTTTGACGAGTTAGGGTATTCTGAACATGAAAATTTCACATTGGCTTCCTCATTATTATATGAGGACATTCAAACTGATTCTTCCATACCGAATGTTGGGCAATTCCTGAGACTGCATAAAACCGTTGATTATAAATTCGAATGTCAGGATTTCGGATTGTATCATAAGTTATTGGATGCGATAAGCCGAAATCGTTATTTTAGTATAAAATCCGTTTATTGCTCTGCTCAAACGGGAAGCTATATTTTAGACCCGTGTGGAGATATTTATCCGTGTCTGGAAACGGTCGGTAAAAAAGATTTGGTTTTAGGGCGATATTTGTCGAACGGAATCGAATGGACGCCTCTTGCGAACAAGTGGCATAGTCGCAATATCAGCAAATCTTCAAAATGCCGACGTTGCAAATATTCTTTTCTTTGCGGCGGAGGCTGTCTCGGCCATAAAGATTCCAGCTATTCGTTTGGAGAGACTACATGCAATGGGTATGCAATAGCTCTGAAATACGCGGCAAATCGGGCTTATCATGAATTCATGAAAGCCTCTCATGTTTAACTTAATTCTTAAATTTATGTCACAAAAAAAATTGAACAGGGACTTGTTCCCTTGAATTCGAACCTCAATGATGAGGTGTATGTAAAAGAACTGGAACAACGACTCGAAACTGATCCGCTCGGTGTCGGAGGCTTGCTGGATTTCTGTCAAGGGCATGACATCTCGCTATTTACAGTGTGTGATAAGGGGTATGAAATTCGCCCGTGCGGAGGCGGAGAGCATATCGTGTGCAGCAAAGGATATTCAGATTAATATTTTACTACATAGGGATTTGCTCGTAATCCCTATGTAGTATTTATATTTTTTAATAAAATGAGATATTTGTTATCCATTCTGTTTGGCGGATTTATAAGTATAAATTCAGTTTTCGGACAAATATTACCTCCTGTAATAGGAACAATATTAGATGAAAAAGCTGTACCTATCGCCTACGCTACGGTACAGTTATTGTCGCTGCCCGACTCTACATTTGTAAGGGGTGCAGTTAGCGACAAGGAGGGGCGATTCGAGCTAAATACATCCTCGGTTCAATTGGAACAGGTTTGCCTGAAAGTATCATTTATCGGCTATTGCACTGAGGTCATCTCTCCGATCAGAACTGACATGGGGACGATCACGCTGCATGTCAACGAGAATGAAATTACAAGCGTTGTAGTCAAAGGCCGCAAACCCTCGTATATGTTGGAGGGTAGCAGCGTGATCATGCCGGTTCAGAATACGTTTTTGAGTAAATTGAATCGCGTCACCGATGTGATGCGTTATCTGCCGGGAGCATGGAGCGACGGAGTAAGCCCCATTCCGACCGTATTGGGGAAAGGCAAACCGAAGGTTTATCTCAATGGTCGTTTGGTGCGCGACGAGTCGGAGGTGAAGCAGCTCCGTGCGCGCGAAATCAAGCAAATCGAGTTGGATACGAATCCCGGAGCGGAATATTCGTCGAGTACGGAGGCGGTAATTCGCATTACGACGCTTCCACGCGGTGAAGGATTGAGCGGGTATGTCGATCTTTACGGTCGATGGTCTGAGAAAGGATTGCACACCGAAGTGATTTCCTTGAATTATCGCCATAAAAAGTTCGATCTTTTCGGAGATATTGAATATCAACGCGGCTATGGAAGCATCTCGCAGGCTACGAACGATATTAGCGTTTATACACAACCCGATTGGCGCGTACTATCGACATCCAATATCGAGTCGAAAGAAATTGCCTACCTCGGTACGCTGGGATTCAACTATCAGCCTTCGAAAGACCATACGCTGGGAATGCGTTATCGATTGACGGCCGAGCATCCGACACGGACGCTTGATCGTTCGGAAATACATTATTTTCTGGCAGGCGAAGAGAATGACGTTATCGGTTCTATACAAAACAGTGAACAGGATAATACCCAGCACTATCTGAATGGATACTATAACGGTAAACTGTCCAAAGATTTTTCATTGGAGTTCAATTTCGACGCCATGTTCAGTGATGCGGATCGAAAACAACAAAGCGTCGAAATGAGTTCCACGGCGGGAATGCGGACGATCGATACGCGTTCGAAAGCCGATAATAGATTGTTAGCGACAAAGGCTATTTTCGAATATCGCATGGGCAAACACAAGTTCCGTTTCGGTGGCGCCTATACCGATGTGAATCGCGATAACGATTATTTCATTACACTCGAAGAAATCGGTAATTCCGATATTCGCACGACCGAACAGAAAGGGGTCGGTTTTTTGGATTACAGTTACAAACAGGGTAAAGTTACCTTCAAGGCCGGAATCCGCTATGAGCACACTGCCACGAATTATTATGACACAGGAGTGCGGCAGGCAGATCTATGCCGTAAATATGACAACCTTTTCCCCAGTACCTCGATCTCTTTTCCAGTAGGGAAGGGAAGCATGTCGTTGGCTTATTCGCACTCAATGAAACGTCCGTCATTCAGCAGTTTGAACGGCAATATCAACTATTATGATCCATTTACGCTCGGATCGGGCAATCCTCTGTTACGACCGACAGTCAATCAGACTGTGACGTGGAAAGCTACTTACCAATGGTTCTATCTTTCGGCCTCCTACCGGCACACGCGCGATGCAATCATTACGATCCGGCGGCTTTACGACGACAATACGATAACGATCAACCATATGGAAAATTTGGATAAAGCGCAATCGTTGAACGTGAACGCGTCGATTTCGCCGACGATCGGGTGCTGGCATCCTAAATTGTTGGCCGATTATACGCAACCGTTCGTGCGCTTCGAAGCGCCGGAGGGGATGCGGAATTTCAATCGCGGAATCTTTTTCTTTTCGTGGATGAATACGCTCGAACTGCCAGCCGATTTCACGCTGTCGGCATGGGCGAGCTATACGTCGAACGGAAACATCCACTACAATGTATTCCGAAAATATGTATGGGATCTGGATTTTTCGGTTACGAAAAGTTTTTTCGACGGACGATTCGAGGTTTATGTCAACATACACGACCCGTTCAACTGGTATAAGTTCGATTA
Organism: uncultured Alistipes sp.; assembly: GCA_900550375.1. Taxonomy (GTDB): domain Bacteria; phylum Bacteroidota; class Bacteroidia; order Bacteroidales; family Rikenellaceae; genus Alistipes. The sequence goes on from URRP01000006.1 coordinate 63,680, forward strand.
CGTGCGAACCAATCCGGCGACAGTGCAAGCGGGACATAACCGTACCAATTATCGGATGTTTCGTTGTGAATTGACCTACTATTTCAACAAAACCAAGACCCGATATAAGGGAAAAAGCGTTTACGGAGACGACATAAACCGAACAGCCGATTTGGAAAATGTAAAACTTTGAATAATAGTACCAGAGCAACTATATTATTATAGGAAAGAAAATAAATAAGAGGACTGGAGTCTTTGAATTAGAGACTCAATGACGATATATATATGTAAAAGAACTGGAACAACGATCGAAACAGATCCGTTATGTATCGAAATGAACTGGGATTGGTATTGCGATATATGTGATAATATAATATGATAATGCCGATCTTTGTCCTGAATTTATTATATACCATGTTTTTCTGCCATTATTAATCTATGGGATCATTCGACGACATAAAGCGAATCGAGGTATCGGAGTTTCATACTTCCAATACCGAAGCGACCTATCTGGCGAAATACGGTGAAAAGTATTATGAGATCAATGCCGCTGTTGCAGGCATTCTATCGGCTGCACGCGAGGCGGCGACGGAGCGGGAGGCGGTCGAACGGTATATAGAAGCCTGCGGCGGGCGATATTCGGAGGCGGACGTACGGAGCGTTCTCGATAAGTGCATGACGCTTTTCGACGACACTCCGGCAAAAAAAACGCCGTTCATTCTTCGTTTCGATCTGATTCCCGCCGATAAAATCGCATGGTTGACGCGGAAACTCGCTTTTCTGTTCAATAGCGGCATCATGTTGCCGTTGTTGTTGTCGGTCGCTGCTTTGGATATTTATTTCTGTGCGACCGACACGCTGCTCATTGCCGCAGGGAGTGTCAATCTGTACGTTATCATCGGGTTGCTGTTATTCATCGTAGTCTCTTCGTGCATTCATGAATTGGGGCATGCAACCGCCTGCCGTCATTATGGGATCGAACATGGTAATGTGGGATTCGGGCTGTATCTGAACTTTCCTGTATTTTACACCGATGTTTCGAACATCTGGCGGTTGAAACGCGGGCAGCGATGCGTGGTGAATCTTGCCGGAATCTATTTTCAGTCCATTATTCTGCTGCCGGTTCTAATCGCCTATTTTATCACGGGGCATCCGATTCTGAAATATATCGTCCTGCTCACGAACATCAATTTCGTCATTACGCTCAATCCCTTCTTCCGTTTCGACGGATACTGGTTGATGACCGATCTGCTCGGAATCGCCAATCTGCGGGCGAAGAGCATGGAGCTTTTGCGCTACCTTTACTATCGGGTGCGCGGAAAAGCGCCCGAGGGGTGGAAACCCGCATTGTTGATGGTCAAGCCAGCCTACAGATATGCGTTATTCGTCTATTCCATAGTGGTCAATCTGTTTTTCGGGTATTATTTCTTCTACATCATTCCCGTATTCATGATCCGTTTCGTCGAAACTTTCCCCGAGTTGGTCCATACGCTGCTCGCCTCTCTTTCGGCCGGGATAATGCCCGATTTCGGTATCATTCAACAGATCGTGGCTCAGCTTTTATTCATGGCGATTACCGCTTATTTCTTGTATCGAATGATTAAACCTCTGACGAAAATCGTCAAATGGAAGAAAACGCCCAGTCCGCAGTAAAACGGCTTACACTCGTATGTTCGCTTGCCCTGACGGGAGGATGGTTCCTTTCGACATTTCTGCCGCAAGGAGATTCATGGGGGCTGTTCGGAATTCTTTCGGCCGCCGTTCTGTGTTGTATTTGGCGGAAAAAACAGATCGGATTCACGATCATCGATGCCGGTGTAATCGGCATCTGGTTGTATGATCTGGTGTCCCTTACATGGAGCATAAATTCTTCGCCGACGATTGTTTCCCTATACACGGAGACGACGGCCGTAGCCTGTTATTTTCTGGTACGCTATTTATCGCAGTTCGGGAAAGGAATTCGATGGCTGCTTGGTATTTTCTGCGTGATCATCGGAATTATCGTGGTCATCGGACTCGGAACATTCTGGTTTTACATCGAGGCGCTAAAAGAGATCGGCATTGAAAACACCTATTTCTTTCGTCATCTGTATCGTCCGTTTGCCCTTGCCCCGAACGATTGGGCCGGTCTGCTATGGCTTTTCGGCGGAATCGTCGCCGTCGCTTATACCGTTTTCGAGGCAAGGCAGGCAAAGCGATGGCTTCTCGTTTTCGGCATCTGTATTTTATTCCTGATCGTCGTCTCCTTTTCGAGAGGAATGTACATCTCGTTGGGAATATTTTTCATAACCGCCATCGTATATTTATTTAGACGACCGTCTCCTGAGCGTCTTTGGATTTTCGGAATCCTATTTGCCTTCTTGATAATTACCGCTGTACTGTTTCGCGTACCGGTCTGCTCGACCCTCCGAATGGGTGAAACGGTCTCTCAACAACGCAGTACCTCGGGACGGATCGAAATGATCGAGGAAGCATGTGAAACCGTAAAGGAATACCCCGTTGTCGGCGTCGGAATGGGAAACTTTACGCTGGCTCTGAATCCTTCCTATTTTGAAGACGATCGGGTCGGTTTTACGAGCTATGCACCCAACCTACTCGTCCAGATCGCTGTCGAGAAGGGAATCTTCGGACTGATTTTATACTTATGTTGGGCCGGCGGTATTCTTTTCTACTGTATTCGCAACTCGCAATCGGCGGGTCGGGTCGCCTTGTTCTTCCTGTTCTTATATGCTGTCAGAGAACAGACTTTCCCGATTTTTCTCGAATCGGGTAGCGCTCAATGCCTCGTCTTTATCCTGTTGGCCGTCATGCAAAGTCATGCGACACGACAGTTAAGAGGATCGTTATCAAGTAAAGGATATACATTCGTATTCCCTGTTTTATTGTTGGTGACATGTATTGGAACAAGTTGTTTCATTTGGAAAACAGTTCGGAATAATCGTCATTTCAGAGCATGCGAAACGGCTCTCGTGGAAAAGAATTGGGAGGTTGTACAATATGAACTTGCAGCGTGTTCGCGGTCAACGCCAGCAATTGTCAATAGCGCACTTGCCTATGCTGAAATTTATGAACACACACAAAAAGACGATTTATTGCGACGAGCGGATTCTCTGTTGCAAGTTGCCATTGCGAGAAATCCGAAAGATAATTACCCGCTTTATCTGCAAGCCATGCGCCCCATGTTGTCAGAAAATTATCCTGAAAGCGAACGCCTTTTGCGTGAATTGGTTACGAAATACCCCAATAATGCGATTTATCGATTTGGATTCTTCAAATGTTTGTATCAACAAACTAAAACGGATGAAGCCGCAGAGCAATTATCTCGATGTATAGTATTGTCTCCCCGAATCATGGATACTGAATTTTGGGGTACATCGGCTCAACGAGATTCGATTTTATTTGAAAAAACGCGAGGGCGATTGCAGGCAATCTTGCAAGACTCATCCTCGGGGCCACTTTTGTCGGCTCGTCTGGGCAAAATCGCTTTCGAGTTGGGGGATCATCTCCTCGCTGAAAAATATTTGTCCGAGAGCTTGCGTCAACTGCCCAATTTATCTGGAGCATGGTATAATTTGGGACAGGTATATTGTAAAATGGGGAATGACCGACAGGCGTCCGTATGTTTCAAACGAGCCTATCGACTGGAACGAGGCGTCTTTGCTCCGCTCGACCGGCTCGACGATTATCTCCAAAGTCGAAATATCCTTCGGATGACGCCTGAAATATTACTGCGTACTCGGTATGCGATGAAATTCCAACGTTGGTATTCATCCCGATTATTACTCGATGGTATAAACTAAAAAAGAAGCCTCAATATGAAATCCTTCAAAATCTTATTTCTCAGTTTGACAATTATCGCGGGGAGTTGTCGTCGTGTGGATATCGAATTGGAGCAGGCTCTGATCACAGCCCGAGAGAATCGGCCTGAGCTGGAAAAGGTATTGGACCACTATGTGCAATCGGAAGCCGACTCACTCAAATACAAAGCCGCCGTCTATCTGATCAAATACATGCCTTATCATTACTCTTTATCCGGTAAATATAATGATTATTGCAATGCTGTGGATTCGGCTGTATCTGAGATAAGTGATTCCGAACAATTGAAGCAAATCATACAACGGTTATCCGAAGAATATGCTCCGCAAATCGAGGCTTCACCCAATATAATGTACCTGACCTCCGATTTCTTGATCCGTAATATCGAACAGGCATTCGCCTTATGGCAAGAAGGCTTATGGGCGCATCATCTCGATTTCGACCATTTTTGCGAATATCTCCTTCCGTACCAGTGCATTAATGGTCAACCTGTTGAAAACTGGAGAGATTCGTTATACAATGTATGTCGGGGAAGCATGGACATTCTTTGGATGAATTACGATTATGAATACAATCCGCTTTCGGCTGTGAGTACCGTCAACAGCGCATTGAAGAAAAAAGCTCCGAAACAGAAATGGGTCAACGACTTACGAATGATACCTGTTCGAAAGGTCAATACTTTGCTGAAAATGCCGTTTGGAGAGTGCGAAGATTACGCTTATACGGCGACAGCCGTTATGCGGAGTAAAGGATTGCCTGTGGCGATCGATTACACTCCCCAATGGCCCGATCGCCTATGCGGTCATAGTTGGTGCGTGATGTATTCTCAGCGGGGAGATAACCAAATGTTCAATCCACTGGCTTCCAATCCCTACAATCCGCATTATCCTTATGGGCGTTTCGCCAAAATTTTCCGAAAAACGTATCGGACAAATCCAGAATTGTTGGCATTATTGCGGCAGGGATATGAATTTCCACAATTGTTGAAAGATGTTTTGAATCAAGATGTCACAGATGAATATGAAGTGACCTCCGATTTGACTGTCGAGACCTTCCGCAAACGTTATGGTACCGATTTGGCATTTCTTTCCGTATTCGATAATTATAATTGGTGTCCCGTATATTGGGGCAAGCTAAAAAGAGGCAAGGTAACATTCCGCAAAATGGGTAGAAATGTCACCTATCTTCCGATGATCTATAGAGACAGCACGTTGCAACCGATCGGCTATCCGTTCGAAGTAGATGGAAGGGGGCAAATAACTCCTATTTGTATCGATACGACGTGTCGTCAGACCATTCTGTTGGATCGTAAATGTCAAATTTACCAGAAAGTATACAATGTCAAAGAATTGGTACAGTATGGAATTATCGAGGCCTCCAATCATCGGGATTTCCGCGATGCGGAACTGATGGCCGAATTTCCGCAGTGGACGTTGACCTCTGGAAGTGAAAAAATTCCAGCTAAAGCATATCGCTATTGGAGATTCCGGGCTTCCAAACAGGATGAATGTGACATGGCGGAACTCTATTTTTATACAAAAGAGACATCCATGCCGATAAAAGGGGAAATTATAGACTGCGGAAAACTTGTAGAACATGATACAGAACATAGCTGCGATAAAATATCCGATGGAGATCCTTTAACCTATTTCCGAGCAAAAGGCGATTGTTGGGTAGGGTTCGATTTTCAGTGTCCCGTCATGATCGATCATGTATCCTATATTCGTCGGGGCGACGGTAATGCAATTTGTCCGGGCGATGTCTATGAATTTTATTATTGGAACAATGAACGTTGGGTATTGCATGATAAACAAATTGCGACGGATGTGGTCTTGCAATTCGATAATGTCCCGACGGATGGCTTGTATTATATCAAAGGACTTTCACGTGGACGAGCGAATCGAATTTTCACATGGAAAAACAATCGTCTGTATTGGCGTTAGTCAAGTTCCTGTCGAGATTGGATTTGTTTGGATATAAGTTCCCTTTATCGTATTTCTAAAAAGGACTATTGGGTTGGTTTGAATAAATCCCCGCGTTTTTGCAATGTTCACGACTTTGCTAGAATTGCGTAAATACTTGACTGTCGTATTATTATTGTTATTCCTGACAGTCATCAGATAGTGCTGACACCCCTCCCCAAAGCGGTAGATTTAACTCTCTGACATCCAAGTCATTAATGCCTTGTGCACTTGCCGAAAATTCACGAAACAGTTTCAGCGAAGTCAGGTGCCGTTTGTAGGTATTGACCGCCACGGTCTTACCGATCAACTCTTTTAGTTTGACGTTGTGTCCCTCATAAAACCTGCAAAGCATTTCACTGTCTCTCTGCTCAACACCTTTGTATCGGCGCATTACCTCTTGAACGCTTACCTGCTTACCCTCGGCCAGCAATTCTTTCTCAATGTCGTAGATACGAAATTCCTGCTGGTCAGGGTATTCGTTCAATTGTTTGTTCGATAAGGTATTGTTCCTGACTCTGCCCTTGGCCGTAATCCAATGGTAAAATGCTGCAATACAGAGAAATATACAGCACTCTCTTGGACTTCCGCTTGGACTTGGCAGGTCCAACTACAACTCCCATGAATTCTCCAAGTAAACTTTTCCCGAATCTTGCTAAGAAGTGCATATAGGGCACAAAAAGAAAATCCTGTAATTCTCAGAATTACAGGATTCTTCTAGTAAATACTTGATTTTCAGTGGAGATGGCGGGAGTCGAACCCGCGTCCAAACAAGGAACCCAACTGCTTTCTACACGCTTAGCCGACCGTTTCATCCTTCTACTTGAGCCCGGCAGGCGGCAGCCTAACCCAAGTCCCAGCCTCTTGATTTCGCACGTTGCCCGAGGCGCTGCAACGCACTATCTCTAAATGAATGATACCCCATATGAAGAGCGGTTAAAGAGCGGAATCACCCTTCGGGATACTCGTCGCCGAACCGCCTAGGGCTCGGTGATTAAGCTAATTTTCTTTGAAAATTAGGCAGCGAGTGCATAGCTATTATTGCCATTTGTACATTGAGCGTCGGGATTTACGAGCCGCCACACAGCGCTCGACGTGCTTACAATCAAACTCTACCTGCTGTCAAAACCGGTCATCCCCTCTTGCGGACGGGACTTTCGGCGGGAAAGTTCCATTGAAATACGAAGCAAAGATAGTGCAAGTCGGGCACAAAAGCAAATTTGTTTGCATTTTGTCCGGCGAAGCCTCTCCGCGCGGAGATTTATTCTGCGTAAAGAGCACGCTTTTTCTCGAAAAATAGCCCTGATCCCGCGAAAAAATACTATCTTTGAACTTACTTTAATAAGGAAGCAGAGTATGAGCGGAAAACGCGTTATCGAGTTAAAAGACGTCGCAATATATCATGCCGAGAACCCGTTTGGTAATCAATCGGCCGAACGGCTGGTGCGCTCCGGTGAGCTGGTGCTCTCGGAGGTGAACCTCTCGGTCGACGAAGGCGAGTTCGTCTACCTGATCGGCCGTGTAGGGAGCGGAAAAAGTACCTTATTGAAAACGTTATATGCGGATGTTCAATTGCTTGTCGGAGAGGGCGCTGTCGTAGGGTTCGATCTGCGGAAACTGCGGAGGAGGCAAATCCCCTATCTGCGTCGGAAAATCGGCATCGTCTTTCAGGATTATCAACTGCTGACCGACCGCAACGTATTTCAGAATCTCTATTACGTGATGCGTGCGACGGGCTGGCGCTCCGAAGCGGAGATTCGCCGCCGCATCGACGAGGTGCTGCAACTGGTCGGTCTGGAGGCGAAGCATTACAAGATGCCTTTCGAGCTTTCGGGCGGCGAACAGCAGCGTCTGGTCATCGCCCGTGCACTGCTGAACAAACCTCGTTTACTGCTGGCCGACGAACCTACGGGAAATCTCGATCCCGTGACGGCCGACGGAATCATGCGGTTGTTCCGCACCATCGCTCAGAACGATTGCGCAGTGGTGATGTCGACACATAATACGAACCTCATCGAGGAGTATCCGGCCCGCACGATCGTATTTGAAAAGGGACGTGTCAAGGAGGTCGATATGCAGGCGCTTTTGGAGCGGGTTTAAGCCTGCCGAATCTTTCGTTCGGGCTTGCAGGTGTCATAAAAAAATCGTATATTTGTACGTTAATTTAACAACATAGGAATGAGTACTGAAGAAGTGAACAAACAGGAGAAGGAGTATTCTGCGTCGAGTATCCAAGTGCTGGAAGGACTGGAGGCCGTGCGCAAGCGTCCGGCCATGTATATCGGCGATATCGGCGAAAAGGGACTCCATCATCTGGTATATGAGGTGGTCGACAACTCGATCGACGAGGCGTTGGCCGGCTATTGTACGGATATCGAGGTGACGATCAACGAAGACGGTTCGGTCTCCGTTCGGGACAACGGCCGTGGTATACCGACCGATTATCACGAGAAGGAGGGTAAATCGGCGCTGGAGGTCGTACTGACCGTGCTGCATGCGGGCGGTAAGTTCGACAAGGGAAGCTACAAGGTGTCGGGCGGCCTGCACGGCGTCGGCGTGTCGTGCGTCAACGCTCTTTCGAAACTGCTCGTTGCCGAAGTGCACCGCGACGGTAAGATCTATCGCGAGACGTTCAGCAAGGGTGTGCCCACTTCGCAGCTGGAGATCGTCGGAGAGTGCTCGGACCGCGGTACGATCATTACCTTCAACCCCGACGACGAGATTTTTACCCATACGACGGAGTACAAATACGAAATTTTGGCCAACCGCCTGCGCGAGCTGGCGTTTCTGAACAAGGGCATCCAGCTCACGATCACCGACAAGCGGGTGAAAGACGAGCAGGGCGGCTATCTCAGCGAGACGTTCCATTCGAAGGACGGTCTGAAGGAGTTCGTCCAGTACCTCGACGCCACGCGCGGCGAGCCGATCATCGAGTCGATCATCTATCTCGATACCGAGAAGAACGGCGTGCCGGTCGAAGTGGCCATGCAGTACAACGATTCGTTCTCGGAGAATGTGCATTCGTATGTCAACAATATCAATACGATCGAAGGCGGTACGCACCTCACGGGTTTCCGTCGTGCGCTGACCCGTACGCTCAAGAAATACGCCGACGATTCGGGGATGCTCGCCAAACTGAAGTTCGATATCAGCGGCGACGACTTCCGCGAAGGGCTTACGGCCGTTATTTCGGTGAAGGTCGCCGAACCGCAGTTCGAGGGTCAGACCAAGACCAAGCTCGGCAACGACGAGGTAGCCGCATCGGTCGATCAGGCCGTTTCGGAAGCGTTGTCCAACTATCTGGAGGAGAATCCGAAGGATGCCAAGGCGATCGTCAGCAAGGTGGTGCTGGCAGCGCAGGCCCGTCATGCTGCGCGCAAGGCCCGCGAAGCCGTGCAGCGCAAGACGCCGCTGTCGGGTGCCGGTCTGCCGGGCAAACTGGCCGACTGCTCGAGCCGCGACCGCTCGATCGCCGAAATCTTCTTCGTCGAGGGTGACTCGGCAGGCGGAACGGCCAAACAGGGTCGTGACCGTAACATCCAAGCCATCATGCCGCTGCGCGGTAAGATTCTCAACGTGGAGAAGGCGCAGGAGCACAAGATGTGGGAGAACGAGGAGATCAAGAATATGTTCCAAGCGCTCGGCGTTTCGATCGGAACCGAGGAGGACAGCAAGGCGCTCAATCTGGAGAAACTGCGTTACGACAAGATCATCATCATGACCGATGCCGATGTCGACGGCAGCCATATCGCCACGCTGATGCTGACCTTCTTCTTCCGCAAGATGAAGGAGCTGATCGAGAACGGCCATGTCTATATCGCTACCCCGCCGCTTTATTTGGTCAAGAAGGGCAAGCAGGAACGTTACTGCTGGACGGAGGAGGAGCGCGACACGATCTCGGCCGAATTCGGTAAAGGCGCGCATATTCAGCGTTACAAAGGTTTGGGCGAGATGTCCGACGTGCAGCTGTGGGAGACGACGATGAATCCCGACACGCGTATTCTGCGTCAGGTGTCGATCGAAAACGCCGCCGAGGCCGATCGCGTCTTTTCGATGCTGATGGGCGACGACGTGCCGCCCCGACGCGAGTTCATCGAGCGTCACGCCACGTATGCCAATATCGATGCATAGATCGAATAGAGGAGGAGTTGTCCGCAAGGACGGCTCCTCTTTTGTATGATTCTTAAAAAACGATTCAGATGAACGTTACGATCATCGGCGTGGCCGGAGGTACCGGTTCCGGCAAAAGCACGCTCGTCAAACGGTTGCAGGAGGCGTTCAAGGACGACGACGTCGCTACGCTGTGCCACGACTATTACTACAAGGCGCATCCCGAACTGACCTATGAGGAGCGCACGAAACTCAACTACGACCATCCGCAGGCGTTCGACACCCGCATGATGGTGGAGCATATCCGTGCACTGAAAAATAACGTGCCGATCTCCCATCCCGTCTACTCGTTCGTCGAACACGACCGCCTGCCCGAAACGATCTCCGTAAAACCGTCGAAGGTGATTATCGTCGACGGTATTCTGATCTTCGAGAATAAGGCCCTGCGCGAGCTGATGGACATTAAGGTCTATGTCGATACGGACGCCGACGTGCGTCTGGCACGCCGTATCCTGCGCGATGTCTGCGAGCGCGGCCGGACGATGGAATCGGTCATCAACCAATATATCACCACCGTCAAGCCGATGCACGAGGAGTTTGTCGAGCCGTCGAAGAAGTATGCCGACGTCATCATCCCCGAGGGAGGATTCAACTCGGTAGCTGTGGCGATGCTTATTCAGAATATCCGTTCGCTGATCGCCGCCAAGTAGTCGGGCGTTCGGCGCAAAATTTGAGACTGATCTTTTCGCGGTTGGTCTCTTTTTTCTTATATTTACAGACAATCCTTAAACTCAAGATGAAACTGTCGGTTATTCCCTATTTTCAAACGTTTCCTGCGCGGCTCAAAAAATACCGGATGCATCTTATTATCGCATTTCTGGTATTGGCTCCGCTGTTTGCCGTTTATTCCGGCTCGGATACGGTTGCCGCCGTACTCGGGGGGATGACGCTTGCGCTTCTTGCCGGCGTCGGCGCCGTGCAGGGGTATGACGTATACCGGCGTCGGCAGCTTCTTTCCCGCCGGTGGCTGCTGACGTTTCTCAAAATGCGGGGGCTCGAACCGGAAGAGGACGCCGACGGCGATCTGCTGTTTCGGATCGACAATATGAAATATATCCTTCATCTCAAGGAACACTATTTCGAATTGCATATCGGATTCGGCCGTAAACGTTCGGAGCTGAACGACGAACTGATGGTCCGCATGGCGCAGGAGGTGATGAACTCGATGCGGATGGTTAAAATCCTGCTGCGCTCCGAAGCGATTCTCTTTTCGATCGAATGTCTGCAACGCCGGAAGAGCGAATTCGCCGAGTTTTTCGACTCCTATATCCGTATTCTCAAATTCTCCGTCGCCGAGCATACGCGGCGTTACAACGAAGCGCTCGAAGAACATAATCAGGAGATTCGCCGCCGGCGGGAAGAGGAGGACCTCTCACAGCGTTTCTCGGAGTATCAGGGAAAAGAGGTGGTGAACTGATACGAATGCCATATCGTACGACGGTACAAAATTGAAACGGGATGGTCTGACCATCCCGTTTCAATTTTTTCTGGCGGTGCGTAGGGGACTCGAACCCCTGACCCCGTGCGTGACAGGCACGTATT
>URRP01000007.1 GCA_900550375.1 uncultured Alistipes sp.
GGCCGGCAAAGCGCCGGCCCGCCGTAACCTGAAAACTTAATTTTATCATGCAAAGTTTTACTCCCGAAGTGCAGAAACGCTTCAAGTACTGGCAGATGCGTACGCTCATCGCCACGATGATCGGTTATGCGCTTTTCTATTTTGTCCGCAAAAACTTTTCGCTGGCCATGCCGGGACTCGAAGCCGATCTGGGCATTTCGAAGACCAGTCTGGGCATCTTCCTGACGCTCAACGGTCTGGTTTACGGACTGTCACGTTTCGTCAACGGTATTTTGGCCGACCGGCTCAACGCCCGTTTCTTCATGGCCACCGGCCTCGCGCTCTGCGCGCTGGCCAACTTCGCCTTCGGGTTCGGCGTCGACGTGAGCCAGTGGATCACGGGCGAAAGCTCGGGTTCGCAGTTCAACAATACGCTGATCCTCTTCATGGGCGTCATGTGGGTCGTCAACGGTATGTTGCAGGGAACGGGATTCCCGCCCTGCGCGCGGCTGCTCACCCACTGGATTCCTCCCAAGGAGCTGGCTACGAAGATGTCGGTGTGGAACACCTCGCATTCGATCGGCGCTGGATTGGTCGTTATCCTCTGCGGTTATATCATGAGCCATATGGGCGTGGGCGAGAATCATGTCGGCGCATGGCGCTGGTGCTTCTGGATTCCGGCCGGCATCTCGTTCGCCGGTGCGATCGGACTCTTCATCTCGTTGCGCGATACGCCGACCTCGGTGGGACTGCCCGAACTGCCCGGCACCGAGAGTAAAAAGGCTGAAAACGGCAAGTCGGCGGCCGACAAGGCGTTTCTGCGCCGCATGGTCTTCGGCAATCCGCTGATCTGGATTCTGGCCTTCGCCAACTTCTTCGTCTACATCGTGCGTTTCTCGGTGCTCGACTGGGGGCCTACGCTGCTGAGCCAGTCCAAGGGGGTCAGCATGAGCCACGCCGGCTGGCTGGTTGCGATGTTCGAGATCGCCGGCATCGTCGGGATGCTTGTGGCCGGCTGGGCGACCGACAAGTTCCTCGGCGGCCGTGCGCACCGCACTTGCGTCTTCTGCATGGCGGGCGCGGCGTTGTTCATCTTCCTCTTCTGGCAGCTGCCCGTCGGAGCGCCGCTGTGGCTGACATTCCTCTTCCTGATGATGGCCGGTTTCTGCATCTACGGCCCGCAGGCGTTGATCGGTATTGCCGCCGCACAGCAGGCTACGAAGAAGGCGGCCGCTACGGCCAATGGATTCACCGGTCTGTTCGGTTATGCCTCGACGATCGTGTCGGGCGCCGGACTGGGCTACTTGGCGCAGCACTACGGTTGGAATTACGCCTACATCGCCATGATCGCTATGGCGCTTATCGGCATGGTGGTTTTCCTGCTGATGTGGGGCGCCGGACGCGACGGTTACGAGGCGGAGGCGGAGTAACGGACACGACATTTTGGAAAAGCGGCCCTGCGAAGCGGCCGCTTTTTCGTTTGCCGTGCGTAAACCTTTGCGCAACCCCGATCTCGGCAGGTCATTTCTCAGAGACGGGCCGCCGCTCCGACGTTTTGGCCTTGCGGCCCTCTTCGGTTCGCTTGCGGCGCATATTTTCTGCGGTCGACTGTCCGTGCGATCACTGCGTCGTCGATCGGTAATGTCTTTCTCGGGGCCTCCTTCGAAAAATTCGGGCTTGCCGGTAGCGGCGTACCCTGCTGCGATCCGCTGCAAAAGGAGAACGGAAGATGAAAAATTTGGGAATTATTTGGGAAACAAATTCTTTTTTTTATCTTTGCACAAACGTTTGTGCAAATCGGGTATGCGCTCCGGCCATCGATTGAAAATGCATTTCCGGGGAATCGGCCGGCGATGCCGGACAAGGGCGGCGATGGCGGCACTTTCGTACCGAACAGAAAAACCTTAAACGACTGAACGATGAAGAAACTGATGCTGATGTTGATGCTGACGGGCCTGTGCGGTTCGTGGAGCGTTGCGGCGCGCGGCGGGAATGTTGCGACACCTGTTATTTTCGAGACCGACATGGGCAATGACGTCGACGACGTACTGGCGCTCGACCTGCTTTACAAAGGGACGGATGCCGGCCATATCCGGCTGATCGGCGTGAGCCTGAACAAGCGGAGTTCGACCTCCTTCGAATTCATCGATCTGATGAATACGTGGTACGGCTATCCCGAAATTCCGATCGCCTACACGCCGCAGGCAGTGGATAACAAAGATGCCGACTACACGACGCCCGTGGTGAATTTGAAGGCTTCCGACGGCAAGCCGCTCTTCAAGCGCAGCCGCAAGCCCGGCGGCTGGGAGGAGCCGGTGGCGATGTATCGCCGTCTGCTGGCGGCCGAACCCGACAATTCGGTGGTGATCGTCTCGGTGGGATTCTCGGGCAATCTCGCGGCGCTGCTCGCCAGCGGTGCAGACGACCTGTCGCCGCTCACGGGGCGCGAACTGGTGGCGCGCAAGGTGAAATACTTCTCGGTGATGGCCGGCAGTTTCGGAGTGAAGAAACGCGCCGAGTACAATGTTATCAACGATATTGCGGCAGCGCGGAAGTTCTTCGCCGAGTGCCCTTCGCCCATCGTGCTGACCCCCTTCGAGATCGGCAAGCAGGTGGTCTATCCCGGCCGCAGCATGGCCGAAGATTTCGGCTGGACCGAGCATCACCCGATGGTCGAAGCCTACAAAGCCTATCACAAGATGCCCTACGACCGTCCTACGTGGGACGTGATCGCAACCTACTATGTGCTGCCCCATGAGCCGTCGTCGCTCACGCTCAGCATTCCCGGCCGTATCGCGGTCGACGAGCAGGGATTCATCTACTTCACGCCCGACAAGGCGGGACTGCACCGCTACATCACGGCCTCCGACCGGCAGGCAGGTATGATCCTCGGCTATTTCCTGCGCGCGCTGCCCGAACGGCCGCTCTGTTACGCGCGATAAGCGGCAGCGATCGGAGCGGGCGGCAAGAAGAAGCCTGTTTTACGGATTTCACCCCTGTCACAGTAACCTGTGGCAGGGGTGAAAGGTCTTTCGGGGGAATCCCGCTTCAACCGTTTCGGGTGCGGCCGAAGGAGATCTTCGGAGCATCGTTCTCCGGTTTGTGCGGCGTGAACTCAGCCTTCGTTTTCGGAAATATGCAGCTTTTGGCGGATGAATTCTTCGGCGAAGGCGGCCGTGCCGTCGATGCCGAGTACCGACGAGTCGATGCAGAGGTGGTAGGTCGCGGCAGCGCCCCACGTGCGGTTGCTGTAATAGTTGTAGTAGTCGGCGCGCTTCTCGTCGGTCGAATCCATCAGCTGCTCGGCCGCTTCGGGGGAGAGGCGGCGTTTGCGAACGAGCCGTTCGATGCGCTCTTCGCGTGTTGCCGAGATGAAGATATTGATGCAGCGGGGGTGTTCGCGCAGGATGTAGTCGGCGCATCGTCCCACGAAGATGCACGATTCGCGGTCGGCCAGCTGCCGGATCACGTCGCTCTGCATCTTGAACAGCGCGTCGTAGCTCAGCGGATTGTTGTAGATCGCGTCGTCGCCGGCGAAGGGGCTGCGCAGATAGCCGAGCAGGGTGGCGAAGAGTCCCTTGGCGGGTTTCTCGTCGGCCTTTTCGAAGAATTCCTGACCGAAGCCGCTCTGTTCGGCGGCCATCTTGATGAGCCGTTTGTCGTAGACGGGAATACCGAAACGCTCGGCCAGCCGTTCGCCGACGGCCTTGCCGCCGCTTCCGAGCTGACGTCCGATAGTGATGACGAATTTTTCGTTCATGGTAAGGATAGTTAAACCTGCATTTGTTTACGGAATCTGCGCAGTTCACGCAGCAGCATGAACCCCGCGATGAGCGACGCCAGAAAATCCGACAGCGGCATACTGCACCACACGCCCCAGCTTCCGTCGTATCCCAGATCGGTGAAGATGCCGGGCAGGAAGAGCAGTCCCGGCAGGAGGAAGAGCAGCTGGCGCGACAGCGACAGGAAGATCGCCTTGGGTGCCATGCCGATGCTTTGGAAGAAGTTGGTCGCCACCATCTGGAACCCGATGATCGGGAAGCAGAAGAAGACGATGCGCATCCCTTCGGCCGAGAGGCGGATCAGCTCCTCGTCGGTCGTAAAGGCCGTTACGGCCCAGTGGGGCAACAGCTCGCCCAGCAGGAAACCGAGCGAGGTGACGCATGTCGCGCCGACGACGGTGAGTTTCAGTACCCGCATCAGACGGTCGAACTGCCGTGCGCCGAAGTTGTAGCCCGCGATGGGCTGCATCCCCTGATTGAGTCCCATGACGATCATCACGAAGAAGAAGGCCAGCCGGTTGACGATGCCGTAGGCGCCGATCATCAGGTCGCCGCCGTGCTCCTTGAGTCCCTTGTTGATGAGGATGACGATGAAACAGGCCGTCACGTTCATCAGAAAGGGCGACATGCCGATGGCGAGAATCTCCTTGACGATCCGTTTTCGCAGGCGGTAGATTCCCCGGTGGAAGTGCAACAGTTCGCTGGGGTCGGAGAGCAGTTTGAACTGCCAGACGAGCGAGATGACCTGCGCCAGCACCGTGGCGATCGCCGCGCCGCGGATGCCCCAGCCGAAGCCGTAGATAAACAGCGGGTCGAGGATCGTATTGATGACCACGGTGTTGATCGTGGCGTACATCGAGCGGCGCGGATGCCCCGATGAGCGCAGCACGGAGTTCAGTCCCAGATACATATGCGTCACGACGTTGCCCATCAGGATGATCGACATATAGTCGCGGGCATAGCCGATCGTCGCTTCGCTCGCTCCGAAGAAGTAGAGGATCGGGTCCAGAAAGAGCAGTGTGATGAATCCGAATCCGATACCGATGATGAGATTGAGCACCACGACATTTCCCAGTATATACTGGGCCGAGGTATAATCTTTCTGTCCGAGCCGCAGCGAGATGAGTGTGGCGGCGCCGACGCCGACGAGCGATCCGAACGCCGCGGCGAGGTTCATCAGCGGAAAGGTGAGTGCCAGACCCGAAATGGCCATCGGCCCGACGCCCAACCCGATGAAAATGCTGTCCACCATGTTGTACAGCGACGAGGCCGTCATGGCGATAATGGCCGGTACGGAGTACTGGACGAGCAATTTGCGGATACGCTGCGTTCCGAGTTCGGTGGCTGCTCCTTTGGTGGCTGTCATAAAGATAATTAATATTTTGAATCTACCGGCTTTTTTTGACCCGAATTTTGTGTCCGTCCGCTGTTGTTCGCGGCCATAGGCCGCGTTTACAGATCTGACCCTCCCCTAACTGCGCTCGCTTGCTACCGCAGAAACGGTGTTTGCACCGTAAATCCCCTCCTCGGAGGGGACTTCGGCCGGAATCCCCGATCAAACTACAAACATTGACTCTTGGATCGTTAAGGTATGTAATCCCAGTCATTATGGAATGAGGCATTCGCGGCTTGCCGGAGACCCGCGAGGGCGGGTTCGACGTAGATTCCACAGACAAAGGTACGAATAATATTCCTTATATTTTTCACGGGAAGCTGGTTTCGGTTCGGGAAAAATCGTAACTTTGGCGCGATAAGAGAATGGAATAGGTTCGATCGGCAGGGGCGGAAGCCGCTCGCAGCATTTGCCGAACGCAGAAACGAAGAAGGAAACTCAACGCTATGATTTACGACAATATCTTGGGAACGATCGGTTCGACGCCGATGGTGCGACTGAACCGCTTTTCCCCCAACCGCCAAGTCAATATTTTCGCCAAACTCGAAGGCTTCAACCCCACGGGCAGCATCAAGGACCGCATCGCCGTCAAGATGATCGAGGAGGCCGAGCGCGACGGAAGGCTCGCGCCGGGCAAAACGATCATCGAACCCACGTCGGGCAATACGGGCATCGGTCTGGCCATCGTGGGGATTGTCAAGGGGTATCCCGTGGAGATCGTCATGTCGGAGGCGGTGTCGATCGAACGGCGCAAAATCATCCGTTCCTACGGCGCCAAAGTCATTCTCACCCCCGCCGAGGAGGGGACTGACGGAGCGATCCGTTATGCGCGGACGGCTGTAGCGTCGGCTCCTGACCGCTATTTCATGCCCGATCAGTTCGCCAACGCCAGCAACTATCTGGCGCATTACCAATCTACGGCGCTCGAAATCTGGCAGCAGACCGGCGGCGAGATCGATTATCTGGTCTGCGCGCTCGGTACGTCGGGAACGCTGATGGGGCTGTCGCGTTTTCTGAAGGCGATGAAACCCGATATCAAAGTGGTCTGCGCCCAGCCCACGCGCGGACATTATATTCAGGGGCTGAAAAATATGGAAGAGGCGATCGTGCCCGATATCTACGACCCTTCGAAGATCGATATTCAGGAGATGGTCGAGAGCGAAGAGGCGATCGCCATGGCGCGGGAGATCATCGCCCGCGAGGCGATTTTCGCCGGCATGTCGAGCGGCGCCGCACTGCTCGCCGCCGTACGGACGGCTGCCCGTATCGAACGGGGCAACATCGTGGTAGTCTTTCCTGACCGTGCCGAGAAGTATCTCAGCACGAAGATGTTCGACGAATTCGACGATTGATTTTTCGCAACGTATGCCGCGCCTTTCGCTTATCATCGCCACCTACAACCGAGCGGAGCAACTGCTCGTCACGCTGCGGTCGGTCGCCGCACAGACGGCGCCCGTCGCCGAGTGGGAGTGCGTGGTGGTCGACAACAACTCGACCGACGGCACGGCCGCCCGTTTCGAAGAGTTTCGCGAGGCGCATCCGGCACTGCCGCTGCGGCGGGTGTTCGAGACGCGGCAGGGTCTTTCATGGGCCCGTAACCGCGGCATCGCCGAGACGACGGGCGACGTGGTGGCCATCATCGACGACGACGAACGCATCACCCCGGAGTTCATCGCTTCGTACATCGCATTTTTCGATGCGCACCCTGCGGTGGCGTCGGCCGGCGGGCGGATCGTCGCGGAGTATCCCGAAGGGCGTCCGGCGTGGATGTCCCGTTATACCGAACGGCCGATCGCCAATCCGATCGATCTGGGACCGGCGCCCTGTCCCTTCCCGCGCGGAAGGATTCCGGGCGGCGGAAATATGGCGCTGCGCCGCACGGCGTTGGGGCGTTACGGAGTGTTCGACCCGCAGTTGGGACGACGCGGCGCGCGGCTGCTGGGCGGCGAAGAGAGCGATCTGTTCGCGCGGTTGCGGCGCGGCGGCGAGCAGTGCTGGTATGTGCCCGGCGCGGTGATGTATCACATCATCCCGCCGTCGAAACTCACACCCGACTATTTCGACCGGCTGTGCCGCAACATCGGCGTGAGCCAGCGTACCCGGGCGGCGATCGACGGCGGCCTGCTGCGCCTGTGGATGGGCGAAGCGGCCAAATGGTGCGCAACGCTGGGAATCGCCCTTTTCTACTGTGCGACGGGACATCCGCAGCGTGCGGCATGGCTTGTGCGTATGCGGCAGCGGATCACGGCGGGGATGCTGATCTTTTCCGAATCTTGAATGGGACTCCGGTTCCCGAAAATTCCATAGCATGAAAAAGTTTCTGAAAATCGTTGCGATCGTGGTGGCCGTATTGCTGGTCATCGCGCTGGTTGTGCCGCTCGCACTCAAATCGAAGGTGGGCGACATCGTGAAAAAGGAGGCGGGCGAATTGCTTACGGCCAAGGTCGATTTCCGCTCGCTCGATCTGAGCCTGCTGCGGCATTTTCCGCACGCCTCAGTCGAGCTGGAGGGGCTGACGGTCGTCTGTGCCGCACCGTTCGAGGGGGATACGCTGGCTTCGGTCGGGCGTATTTCGGTGGTCGTCGACCTGATGTCGCTCTTCGGCGATGCGGGGTACGAGGTGACCAAGCTGCTCGTCGACGCGCCGCATCTGTATGCGCGCAAACTCGCCGACGGCCGCGTGAACTGGGACGTGGTGAAGCCTTCGGACGAACCGGTCGGGGAGAAGGAGCCGGCCGAGGCGGACGAGCTGTCGGCCTTCCGTCTGCGGATGCGTGACGTGCGTGTGTCGGACGCCGTTGTCCGCTATGCCGACGATTCGACCGGTATGCGTGCCGGCGTCGATCCGCTCGACCTGCGGCTGAGCGGCGACCTGTCGGGCGAGCGCAGCGATCTGAAGCTGGTACTGGAGGCGCAGCGACTCTCGTATGCTGCCGGCGGCACCACGCTGCTGCACGACGCCGATCTTACGGCCGACCTTACACTCGACGCCGATCTGAAGAACAACCGTTTCACCTTCTCCGACAATCGAATCCGCCTCAATGCCATCGCCCTGAGCCTCGACGGCTGGGTGGCGCTGGCGGACGACCGCACCGAGATGGACGTGCGCGTCAACAGCTCGGAGGTCGAGTTCCGCGATATTCTGTCGATGGTTCCGGCTTTCTACACACGCGATTTCAAGAACCTGACCGCTTCGGGGCAGCTCACGCTCGGCGCATGGGCCAAAGGTGCGTTGGCGGGCGACCGTGTGCCGGCCTTCGAGGCGACGCTGGCGGTGCGCGACGGCAGTTTCAAATACGCCTCGCTGCCCAAGGCGGTGACCGGTATCACGATTGATGCCAAGGCAGCCAATCCGGGCGGGACGCTCGACGCCACGACCGTCGACGTGCCGACCTTCGCGCTGACGATGGCGGGCAACACGCTGCGCTGTTCGCTCTCGGCTGCAACGCCG
Source organism: uncultured Alistipes sp. (assembly GCA_900550375.1). Taxonomy (GTDB): domain Bacteria; phylum Bacteroidota; class Bacteroidia; order Bacteroidales; family Rikenellaceae; genus Alistipes. The sequence goes on from URRP01000007.1 coordinate 8,606, forward strand.
ATGAGCGATCTGCGCTTCAAGGCCGCTGCCGCGGGCAAGGTCGATCTGGGGGCCGTGAAGGAGGTCTACCCGCTGGGCGATTCGATCGTGCTGACGGGTGTCGTGACGGCCGACCTGCAAGCGGCGGGCCGGATGTCCGATATCGAAAAGGAGCGTTACGAGCAGATCGCCGCTTCGGGTAAACTCTCCGTCGAGGGAGTTACGGCGACGCTCGCGGGATTGCCTGAGGTGAAGGTGCGCCGCGCCGCGATGAGCATCACTCCTGCGGCCCTGACCCTTTCGGAGCTGGGCGTCACGGTGGGCCGCAGCGATCTCGAAGCATCGGGCACGCTGTCGAACTACATCGGCTATTTCCTGCGTGAGGGGACGCTGCGCGGACGGCTCGATATCCGCTCCTCGCTGCTCGATTTGAACGAGCTGATGGGCAGCGCTTCGGCGGCTTCTGCCGATACCGGTGCGGCGGCCGCACCGGCCGATACGGCGGCGATGCAGGCTCTCGTCGTGCCGCAGAACCTCGATCTGGCGCTTAACGCGTCGCTCAAAAAGATCCTTTTCCAGAAGATGGTGCTGACCGATTTCATCGGTTCGCTGACTGTCGCGAAGGGAACCGTCGCGATGAACCGGCTGACGATGAGTGCTTTCGATGGAAAGGCGGCGGCTTCGGGCAGCTATTCGACGGCTGCCGATCCGAAACGTCCGGCCTTGAATCTCAAGGCTGAGATCACCGACGCTTCGTTCGCGACGACCTTCGACCAGCTGGACGCCGTCCGCAAGATGGTTCCCCTGTTCGAAAAGACGGGCGGCGACTACTCGATGTCGCTCGATCTGGCGACCCGCCTGACGCAGACGATGGATCCCGATTATGCGACGCTGCAAGCTAAGGGTTCGCTTCGCTCGAAGAATATCCGGTTACAGAATATCGCAGCGTTCGATCAGCTGGCTGCGGCGCTCAAGAACGACGCCCTGCGCCGTATCGAGGCGAAGGATGTCGATATCCGCTTCACGATCCGTGACGGACGCATCGCCACGCAGCCTTTCGAGCTGAAGATGGGCGGCATTTCGCTCGATCTGTCGGGTTCGACGGGACTGGATCAGACGATCGACTACACGGCCAAGGTGAAACTGCCCGATGGCTCGGCGGGCGGCATCCTTTCGACGGTCGATGTCGGCATCGGCGGCAGTTTCTCGTCGCCCAAGATCACGCTCGATGTGAAGGATGCCGTGAAGGACGCCGTGACCCATACGATTCAGCAGAAGCTGGGCCTTTCGGTCGGATCGGCCGAAGGGAAATCGGCCGACGAGATTCGCGCCGATGCCAAGGCCAAAGGCGACAAACTCGTCGCAGAGGCCAAGTCGCAGCGTGACAAACTCGTCGAAAAGGCGTCGGGCAAATTGGGGAAGATCGCGGCGCAGGCCAGCGGCGATGCATTGGTGTCGGCCGCCGAGAAGCAGGCGCAGAAGTTGATGGAGCAGGCCGAGCAGCAGATCGCGGCGCAGCAGCAATAACCCGCTGCTCCGCGTGAGAAGGAATCGCTGCGGCGCCCCCGGATTCGGGGACGCCGCAGCGCGTTTCGGACGGCGGCGCGGCCCTGTGTTTGCAGCTCTGTACGGGGCGATTTCGTTTCCGTGCGCTGCACGTTCCCTCTCCCTGAATCGTGCGAATACGGGAAATCGAACCTTATTCGGCCGAAAAGTTTCTGATATGGGCCAAAAAATCATATATTTGTACCACAATCTCATACATGCTTACTAAACAGACAACACATGAAGAAATTTTTGACGATTCTCACCCTTTCCCTGCTTGCGGTATCGTGTATCGATAACGACTACGATCTGTCGGATATCGATACCGACGATATCGGCATCGGAGACGAAAATTCGGTCTTCACCTGTCCGCTGATGACGCTCGAAGTCGCCATGTCGGACATCACCAACGAGCAGGACGACCTCGACCGCGTACTGGCCGAGGCGAACGTATGGCTGCCGAGCCGGCTGCCCGGCGGCGCGGAGGCGGTCGATGTGAAGACGCTGACCGGCGGAAACGGTACCCAACAGCAAGAGGCCTATCTTTCGGGGCCGCAGGGGCTGCTGGCGTCGCTGATGCAGGAGATCGACACGGATGCGTCGGACAAGAAACTCGAGCAGATCGCCCGACTGATCTTTGCGGTCTACAAGGAGCAGTTCATGCCCGGCTACCTTCCCTCCGGCGTGCAGGAGGAGGAGTATGTCTCAGCCTTCAAAACCATCTATCACCAGCCGGCTACGCACGACCTGATTTGGGAGAATATCGAGACGTTCGCCACTCAGTACCTGACGATGAACCTCAAGATGAGCGTTGAGGCGTTCGTCCTTTCGGGCATCGACGTGGGGTCGGACGTGCGCGACATGATTACCGGCGGGGACGAGACGAAGACCTCGCTTTCGCTCTTCGGCGATATCTCGACCGACCTGCCGATCGGCTTTTCGGCGCAGCCATCGTTCGAGGCGGAGGTAGAGGGCCGCGATCGCACGCTGCTCAGCTTCCCCGCCTTTACCGTCTCTCCGACGGCAGGCGCGGCCACCGAAATCGTGGAGACGGGCATCGCCTCCGACGCGCTGACGGTCATTTTCGATCAGGAAACCCGCATCGAACTGAACGTGCAGCTGGAGAGCTACTATCCCAAGCGTCCGCTCGGTTCCGAACAGGGGATTACCATCAACCTGAAGGTTCGTAAGAAAGGCGGTTTAATCTTTAACATTTAGTGAGAGTCATGAAAAAATTACTCTATACGCTGGCCGCCGTTCTTGTTTGCATGAGCGCCGCGGCGCAGAATCCTACGCTCTATTTTATGGAGGGAATCACCCTCCGTTCGCAGATGAACCCTGCGCTGGCTCCGCAGCGGGGGTATTTCAATATTCCGGTACTCGGCGGTATCGCCGTTACGGCGGGCGGCAATACGTCGCTCGACAACCTTCTTTTCCGCCGCGACGGCAAGCTGGTGACGATGCTCAGTCCGTCGGTTTCGGCGACCGACGCTCTTTCGGACCTTCATTCGAAGAATCTGATAAACGGCGACGTGCGGATCAATCTGCTCGGTTTCGGCGCCTATACCTCCAACCGCAGGAATTTCTGGTCGTTCGATCTCAATCTGCGCACCAGCATCTCGACGCAGTTTCCTTACGAGCTGTTCCATTTCTTCAAGACGGGCGAAAGCGCTGAGATCCGTAATATGGGGATGAGTTCGGACGCGTATGCGGAGGCCGGCTTCAACTACTCGTTTCCCATCGGGGAGAAGGTGTACATCGGCGCACGTGTGAAATTTCTGGTCGGTCTGGTCCGTGCGAAGGCCTATTTCACGCAGTTCAACGTTTCGCTCGGCGAAAACGAGTGGTATGCCGAAGCCGTCGGCGAGCTGGAGGTCAACAGCAATCTGCTGACCATCCCCACGAAGATGGAGGAGGGCAGCGACGGAGTGCCTCGCGACTATTATCAGCTCGACGATATGGATTTCGATGCGAAATTCAAACCTGCCGGTTACGGTGCGGCCTTCGATATCGGTGCGACCTACGAGCCGATCCCCAATCTGCAGGTGTCGGCGGCGGTCAACGATATCGGCTTCATCGCATGGAACAAGTCCGGTTCGGCGCACGGCACCGTAGGCCGTAGGCTGACGTTCGACGGCGCGCAGGTCGATGCATCGGGGGCTGCCGACATCGATTTCGATCTGGGTGAGCTGCAATTCGAGAAGGTCGACGAAATGAGCACTACGCGGATGTTGCACTACACGATCAATCTCGGCGCCGAATACCGGTTGTGGAATCGCCGCGTCGGCTTCGGAGCGTTGTATCAGATCCACAAGTACGACTATGCGGCGCTGCACAATCTGACGGCTTCGGTCAACTTCCAGCCCGTGCGCTGGTTCGGCCTGTCGGGCAGCTATTCGTTCATCGACAATCGGGCGAGTGCGCTGGGGCTGGCCCTGAATCTCAATCCGGGCTGGATCAATTTCTATGTCGCCACCGACGTACTGCTGACCAAGAAGAGTGCGCAGTGGATTCCCATCAAGCAGGGGCGGATGAACCTCAATCTGGGCATCGGCATTCCGATGGGGAAATGGGGCCGTCGCGCGGAATCCTATCGGATGGTCAAGCGCGGGGACGGATCGCGCGAGAAGGTGTACTATTGAAAGACAGCGGTCGATCCTCTCGTCTGCCGCCCAAGAGCGGCCTCCTCAGGATGACAAAAAACATCATTCCGAGCGCAATGCAGTGGAGCGTGGGAATCGGCCGCTTTTGAAAATCATCGTTGTGTTCAGCGCACCTCAGACTCCGCACTGCACCGAAGACGAAAACGGGCCGTGCGGCGGTCGTCAGCACTGCGCCAACGCCCGAATCGTGTCGCACATCTGGTCGTAATGTTCTTCGACGCTGCGGAGCAGCGCGTACTGCGCCCGCGTGCGGACGAGGTTGTGGTCGGGTGACTTGATCTTGTAATAGGTGTCGCCGTTGAGGTAGTCCATCAGAAAACGCAGCACCTGCTCGTAGGTGATATATCGTACCGAGAAGGCCAGCGCATCGGTCTCGGCCGGCGTGAGGAAGGCGCGTGCCTCCGAAAGATAGCCCTCGGCGAAGCCGCGGAACATGGACATGTCGAGCCAGACGTTCTCCACATTGTCGTCGTCCTCGCGGCCGTGGTTGGCGTAGGTGCGGATGGCGTCGCCGAAATCGTTGAAGCAGGGGCTGCGCAGCACGGTGTCCAGATCGATCACGCAGAGCACCTCGCCGCAGTGATCGAAGAGGATGTTGTTGATTTTCGTGTCGTTGTGCGTCACGCGCATCGGAATCTCGCCTGACTCGACCTGCTGCCAGAAGCGGAGCATTTCGTCGCGGCGGCACTCGATCCAGTCGATCTCGCGCGCGACCGAAGCCCGCCGCCCTGCGACGTCGCGCGCGAGGGCGTCGTCCCACTGTCGGAAACGGATACGGATGTTGTGAAAGCCCGGCAGAATATCGGTGAGCGGTTCACCGTAGTCGGCCAGCATCCGCTGGAAACGGCCGATGCCCTCTCCGCCGCAGCGGGCCAGTTCGGGTGTCGCGGCCGCCTCGTAGGTCTGCGAATCCTCGATGAAGAGAGACGCGGCCCAGTAGTCGCCCGCCGCATCCTTGTAGTAGAGCGACCAGTCGCGTGTGGGGATGACGGTCATCACCTCGCGCTGCGGATCGCCGCCCGAGCGGCGCACCTTCTCCTTGAGAAAGGAGGTTACGCCTTGGATGTTGCGCATCATGGCGGGGATGTTGGTGAAGATGTTTCGGTTCTTGCGCTGAAGAACATAACGCGCGCGGTCGGTGGTGACGATGTAGGTGTCGTTGATGAATCCTTCGCCCAGTGCGGCGACCGATCGTACGGCGCCGTCGAGGCGGAATTGCTCGGCGATTCGTTTCATGCACAGAGGGGTTTTCGGCGATTGTAGTCAAAATTTACGGCGGAATCGGATTCCGCTCTCTGTTTTTGTTCTGTAAGATAAAGGTAATAAAACTTCGCACAACGTACAAATTTTTTCTAACTTTGTATGTGAAATCCCGAAAACCCGCTTTCCCATGAAATCCGTCGTTCGTACAACGTTGCTCTTCGTATTCGCTCTTCTGCTGGCTGCCTGCGCGCCGCATCCTGCTGCCGATGCGCCTTATCGGATCGAGAACGGTGTGATCGTCTTCGCGGAACCTCAGCGTGCCGAGGGGCAGCAGGACGTGCTGCAACTGCGCTGCGACCCGATTCCGGTCGTGCGCGTGGCCTTCATCGGTCTGGGTATGCGGGGACGTGGAGCTGTCGAGCGTTTCACGCAGCTCGACGGCGTGGAGGTCGTCGCCCTCTGCGACAAGGTTCCCGCCTATGTCGAGCGGGCGCAGGAGAGGCTTGCGGTACACGGCCTGCCGGCGGCGCAGGAGTTCACCGGCGTGGATGACTGGCGCCGCGTCTGCGAGCTGGAGAATGTCGATCTGATCTATAACTGTACCGACTGGGAGATGCACGTCCCCATTGCACTGTACGCGATGGAGCGGGGCAAGCACGTGGCCGTCGAGGTGCCTGCGGCGTTGACCGTCGCCGACTGCTGGGCGCTGGTCGATACGGCCGAGCGGACGCGACGCCACTGCATGATGCTCGAAAACTGCTGTTACGACTTTTTCGAGATGACGACGCTCAACATGGCCCGTGAGGGGTTGTTCGGCGAGATCGTCCACGTCGAGGGAGCCTATATCCACGATCTGCGCGAGTTGCAGTTCGACCGTCAGCGCGGGTACGTCGATATGTGGCGGCTCAAGCACAACACCCTCCACACGGGCAATCCCTACCCGACGCACGGTCTGGGTCCGTTGTGCCAGCTGCTCGATATCCACCGCGGCGACCGCATGGAGCGGCTCGTCTCGCTCTCATCCGACCAGTTCGGCATGAGCGCCTATGCCGCCGCGAAGTACGGCGATGCATCCGAAGAGGCGAAAACGCCCTATGCGCTGGGTGATATGAATACGACGCTGATCCGCACGGCCAAGGGCAAGAGCATCCTCATCCAGCACGACATCACCTCGCCGCGTCCTTACAATCGTCTCCATACGATTTCGGGCACGAAGGGGTTCGCGCAGAAGTATCCGATCCGCACTCTTGCCTTCGATCCCGATGCGCACCATCGGCTGTCGGACGAGCAGATGGAGGATATGCTGCGCCGCTACGAACATCCCATCACACGCGAAATCGGGGCGAAGGCGCGCGAAGTGGGCGGTCACGGCGGGATGGACTTCATCATGGATTACCGGCTGATCTACTGCCTGCACAACGGCCTGCCGCTCGATCAGGACGTCTATGACGCGGCCGAGTGGTCGTCGCTCACGGAGCTGACCGAGGCGTCGGTGCGCAACGGCTCGCTGCCCGTGGCGCTGCCCGACTTCACGCGCGGCGCATGGCGCAAGATCGGGGGTTTCTCGCACGCGATGGCCGAGTGATCGGCCGCCGGTGCGGCGGTGCGAAGGGTTGCCGACTCCCCGAAAATAGGCTTCACCCCTTCCGCAGCACGCTGCGGAAGGGGTGAATGCGTTCAAAACAGAGCTGTCGGGCCGCTTTTTGCCGTTGCCCGGACCGAAGCTGCGTGCGTCCGTTTTTTTGACGATCCGCATTTTCGTCTTGCGATTTTCCGCAGAAATCGGTATCTTTGTACCACTGCATTTCCCGCTGAAAGGCGGAGATGATAACGTGCGGCGCCCATCGGCGCGTAAGTCCGGTTATACAGGTTCGAAACGACGAATGCAGTCTGTAACTTGTTTAACCGAAAACGGACTGGAATGCCACGTACGAAATTTCAGACTTTAGTCTTTACGGCCCTGATGGTCTTTGTCATGGCCTATTCGATCACCTTTTACAATCTGGCGCTCGGCGCCGGACGGCTGTGCGGCACGATGCTGCTCGGTGCGCTCGGCAGTATGCGGCTGCCGTATGGATTCGCCGTCGTCTACGAACTGCTGATCGCCCGACCCGTCGCTTTCCGGCTTGCGCTGCGTGTCGTCGGACCCGATGCGCAGCCTCTGGTGCGGATCGTTGCGCTGGCCGTGGCGATGGTGAGCCTGATGTGTTCGGTGATGAGCCTCTTCGTCGCAGCAACGATCTACGGCGTCGACGGGGAGCTGCCGCAGAGGTGGGGCGCGCTTTTTCTGCGAACCTATCCTTTTGCATTGGGCTGGCAGCTGTTCGTGGCAGGACCGCTGGTGCGCGCGCTTTTCGGCCGGCTGTTCCGCGCGGCGAAGATGCAGTAAAACAGCGGCTCTCCACCGAGTTCGTTCGGATCGTGCAGGTTATTTCAGTGCCTTCACGAGCGAAGGGATCAGCTCGGCGAGGGCGTTCTCGGTCTGAGCGGTGTAGAAATTACCGTCGACGACCGCTTTGTCGTCGGTGCCGATGCATTCCCGAACCACCGGTTTGATGAACGGATGCAGGGCGACCCGCCGCCCGTCGGCGATGCCCAGCTTGTCGTAGAGCAGTGCTGCGGCGCAATGGCCGGCCAGCAGTTTGCCTCGGTCGGCGAAGGTTTTCATCACGCGGAGCATCTCCTGATTGTACGGTTTGCCGACGTTTTCCGAGAATTTGGGCATGGCGTCGCCGCAGGCGAAGACCAGTGCTTCGTATTCGTTCTCGTGGCCTGCGAGATGGGCCACCGTGTCGTCGAGCCGCAGGGCGACGCCCGAGTTCGTCGTCACCTGCGGGGTCTCGGCCACCGCGAAGGTTCGGAACGGAATCCCGTTCTCGAAAAATGCCTCCAGATACTGGAACAGTCCCGCTCCGTTGACCGGATTGACGACTAAAACAGCTGCTTTCTTTACCATAACTTTTTGATTTAAAAGATTATTATTTAAAGTAAGTTTATTACTTTTGTGAAGTAAAAATAGAATTCGGATTTGTAAAAAACAAGAACTTACCTTTCGGTAACCCGCTTACCCGTAGGGAACGAATCTTGATTTACAACGGGTTGAAGAGTGAAAGAAATGCAAACTTTTTTACATACGGGACTCTGCCCGATCCGCGACATTCTCAGTCGGTTGGGCGACAAATGGTCGTTGCTGGTGCTCGTGACGCTCAATGCCAACGGGACGATGCGTTTCAGCGATATTCACCGTTCGATCGGCGACGTTTCGCAACGAATGCTGACCGTGACACTGCGATCGCTCGAAACCGACGGTCTGCTCTCGCGGACGATCTATCCCGAAGTGCCGCCGCGTGTGGAGTACGCCCTGACGGAGTCGGGACGAAGCCTGTTGCCGCATCTGGAGGGGTTGGTCGGCTGGGCGTCGGAGCATATGAACGGGATCGTCGCCTTGCGGGAGTCGGGGCCGGCGAGGTAATGCCTCTGCGGCGTCAGGCCGTTTCCGACGGCTCCGCACCCGGGATGTCGATGCGGCGGATCGCATCGTCGAAGGCGCTGCGTTCGCCCAGTGCGGCGTTGCGCAGCTGTGCCCGATAGGTGTGGATCGTCGCCACGGAGCAGTTGAGGATTGCGGCGATCTTGGTGCTGTTGGTCACGCCCAGCCGGAGCAGCGCCAGAATGCGCAGTTCGGTGTTCAGCGTCTGCGGCTGGCGCAGGACGAACCGCTGCTCGGCCGTCATCAGGCTGTTGACATGCTCCACGAAATCGGGGAAGAGATGGAGGAAGGTCTCGTCGAAGATCGACAGAAACTCCTTGTACTCGGCGTCGGAAGGGTTCTTCGTCCGCAGTTCTCGGAGCAGGACGTCGCTGTTCTCATCCTTGAAAATCTTCAGCAGCTGTTTCCGGTAATCGTTGATTTTTAGTATGTAACGTGAACAGAGGGAGAGGTAGTGCCCGACGTATTCGTCCTTGATGTTATTGGCGTCGCGCAGTTCGCCGTTGATGCTTCGGATGCGTTCGTTCTGCTGCTCGACGTCGCGGTTGAGCTGCTGGAGCAGTCGGTTCATTTCCAGACGGCTGGCGCTGATCTGCCGGATCTTGCGGTAGTAGATCAGAATCGCGAAGAAACTGCCCAGCAGCACGACCACCAGCAGACTTACGATGATCGAGACATAGCTCATCGCGCGGCGTTTGGCGTCGATGGAGTCGATGTAGGCGCTCCCGATGTGCCGGACCATTTCGGACGACTGCTGCATCCGCGAACGGAAGTTGCAGTAGAGAGCATCCTCCATCGAGCAGTTGATGTAGCGGTTGGCGCGGGCAACGTCGCCCTCTTCGAGCAACAGACCGGCGAGGGCGTAGAGCGCCAAACCCTCCCGAACAGGCGTTCGCAGGTCGTCTGCGGCGGCCCGGATCAGGTACTCCTTGCGACGGTCCGTATCGCCCAGTTTTTCGTAGATGCACGACAGCGCATAGGCGGTCATCGCCCGTTGGTGCGTGTCGTCGATTCCGGCTTCGTATACGGGCAGCAGCTGTGCCAGTGCCTTCTCGGGATGCCCGGCGCTGTTATACATCATGGCGATGAGTTCCTTGCGCCGGATGGAATTTTCGGGCAGGTTGCGGATTCGCAGCAGATTGTACAGGCGCACGGTATCCTGATAGCCGGCTCTGAGCGACGGATCGGAGCCGGATAGCTGATTGGCCGTGAAGGTGCGGTAGACGTTGTAGTATTCGCTCATACACGTCTGCGGCAGGCGGGTGGTATCGACCTGATAGAGGATGCGTTTGGCTTCGCCGTACATGCCGCCGTCGAAGACGGTTTTGGCGAGGTAGATGCGTGCGCTGTTGCTTTGCGCAGCGTCGCCGCAGCGTTCGGCTTGGGCGAGCATCCTGCGGGCATAGTGGTAGGCCGAATCGATATCGTAGTTATAGTACTCCTTGTAGATGGCCTCCAAAATGGCGATCCGTCTGTGCGGATCTCTCGTCGTGTCGAGCTTTTCGAGCTGTTCTTCGACGCGGAGGTTCTTCATCCGGCTGTATTCGGGACGCTGCTCGATGATGCGGTCTAGCTCTTCGAGCGCTTCCTGATGGCGGTCGATACGCGTGGAGCAGCTCGTGCCGATAGCGAAAAGCGAAAGGATCAGGAAAAAGGGAAGCGGTTTCATGCGGTCGAAAAAAGTCGGTTGTCTGAATCGGAATAGCGGCCGGCCGCCATTGGCCGGCGATTATCCTTCGCAAAATAGTAAAAAAAAGCGTTGCACGCTCCGATTTTGTCTGTTTTTGTGCTTCATCCGCCGCTTTTCAAGAGGCGCCGGCCGGGACGAACTGCCATTTTCGGAGGAGCCGGCACACGGCGGTCCGGCCGGTTTCCGTCGGGACGAACAGGCGGCGAAGCAAAAAAAGGAGAAAACGGAATCGTTTTCTCCTTTGAACGGGTAGTGAGGCAAGAGACAGGGCACGGCCATTCGTCGCTGCGCCCTGCCGCCGGATTAGAAGTCCAGACCGTCTTCCCAGCCGGGATTCTGCGACAGCGCGTGGTTCAACGTGCGCTGTGCGGCGGGAATCGGCCAGAGGTAGTCGCGTGCGTCGTCCCAGTTCGGGCCGTGAATGACGCCCGGGTAGCCGACGATATAGCCTTTGGTCGTCTCGCTGAGGATGACATCCTTGCCGATCTTCAGCTTCGTAGGGCAGGTGGAGGTCGCCGCCTCGGTGTAGAGTTCCAGATCGGGCGTGCCGTCGTTATCCATATCGTAGGTTCCCGCACCGGGGATGTAGCAGCCGTGATAGGGGACGTAGTGGTTCAGCGCCTGCTTGCATTCGTTCCAGCGGAAGAGGTCCCACGAGCGGTAGGGTGGCTCCATCACCAGCTCGATGGTGCGCTCGCGGCGGATTTCGAGCAAGACGCCCGTGTGGGCGCTCTTCGTCACGTTGGGATAGCACTTCAGCAGGTACGGATCGGGTGTGCCGTTCGCTTTCGTGAGATCGATGGCGGGCATCTTCACGCGGTCGCGGATCAGGTTGACCGAGATATTGAGATCGTCCTGCGTGATCGTACCCAGTTCGGCCACCGCCTCGGCATAGTTGAGGTAGACCTCGGCGGCGCGCATCAGAATCCAATCGCTGCTGCTGGCTCCCGACGTGGACGAATTGGCGGCCGTGCCGACGAACTTGATCGGCTCGTAGCCGGTGTGCGAAGAGAGGGTATTGCGTGTCACCGTCGTGGCCTCCACCTGCTTGTAGCCCGGGCAGAGGACGGTCTGCGCCATGCGCGGGTCGCGGCCCTGCGTCTCCTCGCTGTACGGCATCGTCTCCCAGCCCTCCTTGTCGGTGAAGCGGGTGCCGTCGGCCATGAGGTAGTGGTTCATGAAGCGGCGCGTGAGGCTGGTGCGACCGAACTTGATGTTGTAGGGCACCGAGTGCGTGACGCCGAATGCCTTGTCGTAACGGCGGCAGAGCACCACTTCGCAGGTTTTGGCATCGGGCGAGTAGAAGAGATCGCGGTAGGGTTCCGAACCCTCCTTGTAGGGAGAGAACGGCGAGTCGGTGATGAACTCCTTGGCCGTCGCGGCGGCCTGCCGGAGGTACTTGTCGGCATCGGCCATGCCGTGATACTTGCGGAACGTTCCCTCGTAGAGCGCGGCACGGCTTGCATAGGCCAGCGCGGCCCATTTCGTCACGCGGGTGTTGCCGCTCTCCCACGATCCCGGGAGATTATGGGCCGCGAAGTCGAAATCCTCCAGCACGCGGTCCATCACATAGCCGCGGTCGTCGCGCGCCTTGTAGACGTCGGCGTCGGTCGAGCCGAGTACATGGTCGTAGTAGGGTACGTCGCCGTAGGTGCGTACCTTGAGGAAGTAGAAGTAGGCGCGGAAAAACCGGGCCACGGCTTCGTATTTGGTGGCCAGCCCTCGGTCGGGACACTGGTCGAGGTGTTCGAGCAGGTAGTTGATCTTGCGCAGCGCTCTGAACGACCATGTCTGCGAGGCGGCGTTGCGGCTGCCGGTGATGTAGTCGCTCAGTCCGTTGTCGATCTTGTCGTCGCCGTCGTTGATTCCGATATCGGCCGATTCGAGGTTGTCGCTGTAAAACTGGTTGCTCCACAGCGTGAGATCGGACTCGTTGGTGAAATACTGGTCGGGAGCGAGTTCGTCCTCGGGGAGCATCGTCAGGTCGCAGCTGCCGACGCTCAGGGCGATGGCTCCGAAAGCTAAGATTTTATAGATGATTTTCATATTCTTTCCGACTTAAATGGTTTTAGAAAGTGATGTCGATGCCGAACGAGAAGGTGCGCGGCATGGTGTAACCCGTTCCGGTTCCGCCTTTGTAGGTTCCGCTGGAGATCGCCAGTTCAGGGTCGATCAGCTTGCAGTACTTCTTGAGCGGCGACCAGTAGCAGAGGTTTTCGCCCGAGACGTAGACGCGCAGTTTCGAGAAGTACTTCTTCAGCACCGGCAACGTGTAGCCGACGGTCAGGTTCTTGAAGCGCAGATAGGCCACGCTCTGCATATAGCGGTCGTTGTTCTGTCCCAGCGGGCCGCCGTTGTAGCTCTGGATCGGTCTCAGTTTGGGGAAATATCCGCCCGGGTTGTTCTCGCTCCAGACATTGTCCATGAAGTCGTAGGTGATGAACGACGGAATGGTGTAGCCGTAGAGTTGCCAGAACTGGTTGGCGCCGTAGATGTCGTCCTTGTTGGCCGTCGGGTACCAGTCGCGCTTGCCGACGCCTTGGAAGAAGGCCGAGATGTCGAACCCGTTCCAGCTCGCCTCGATACGGAACGAGTAGCTGTAACGCGGCGTGGTGTTGCCGATAATCATCATATCGCCCGGATCGTCGACCGTCCCTGCGCCCGTACCGATCGAGCCGCTGCCGTCGCGGTCTTCGAACATCACGTCACCCGCCATCAGCTTGCCCAGATTGTTCTGCATGTTGTAGACGCGCTGGTAGACGTTGGAGCTGTTGTTGATCGCCTGCTGGTAGGCGGCGGCCTCCTCGTCGGTGTCGAAGAGTTTCGGCACGTGGTAGCCCCAGATTTCGCCCAGTTTCTTGCCTTCGTAATTGCTGGTGAAGATCTTCGTGGGGTTGTTGTACTTGGTGATTTCGGTCTGGTAGTCGCCGATCTGACCCGTCAGGGCGTAGTGGAAGGGTTTGCCGCCCAGCTTGAACTGGTCGCGCCATGTGATCGAGAACTCCCAGCCTTTGGTACGCAGGTCGGCGCAGTTTTCGGTTGGCGTTGATGCGCCGTAAACCGAAGGAAGCGTCAGCGACTGGGTCAGCATATCCTTCGTATCGCGGATGAAGAGGTCGCCCGTGAACGAAAGCCGGTTTTGGAGGAAACTCAGGTCGAGACCGAGGTTGTAGGTGTAGACCGTCTCCCACGTCAGATTCGATGACATGGGGTCGGATACGTGGGCGTAGCTCGCCTTGCCGCTGTCGTCGAAAAGATAGTTGAGCGTGCCGGTGCCGACCGTTTCGAGGTAGAGGTAGTTGCTGACCTGTTGGTTGCCCAGCGCGCCGTACGACAGACGGATCTTACCGTTGTCCCACCAGTGGCGGACACCTTCCATGAAGCGCTCTTCGGTGAAACGCCAGCCGGCCGATACCGACGGGAAGTAACCCCAGCGATCCTTTTTTGCGAAGCGCGACGTGCCGTCGGCGCGCAGCGAAGCCTCGAAGAGATACTTGCCCTTGTAGTCGTAGTTGATACGGCCGAAGAAACCGAGTGTCTTATAGGCCGAAATATCCTGCGTCACGAGCCAGTAGGTGTCGTCGTTGACCGAGTTGAACGAATCGATCTGATCGCTGCCCAGTCCGAACTGTTCGACGGTATTGTCCGTCAGGCGGTATTTCTCGTAGTTCATACCCACGACGGCCCTGAAGTTGTGTTCCTTGTTCCAGCTGTGTTCGTAGGTCATGTAGGCATCGACGTTGTGGTAGGTGTACTCGTAGGGACGCTCGCGGTAGGTGTCCTTCTGGTAGTGGGTCGTGGTCTTGGTGACACCCACGGCATCGGAATAGACGTTCGCCGCCGTGCGGTCCTTGTAGAGCCGGCGGTAGTTGTTGATGTTGTAGCTGGCGTCGAAGGTCAGGTCCTTGTGCAGCTTGATTTGCAGGCTGTTCGATAGCGTCAGCGAGAGGTTCTCGATCGTGTGTTTGTTCGTGGGGTCGGCCAACGCCGCCGTGCGCCCCTTGCCCAGCGCGATGTTGCGCAGATCGGACGGATACATCACGATCGACCCGTCGGGGTTGTAGGGGACGAACATCGGCGCGACGTTCTCTTCGAGCGCGGCGATGGTCAGCCCTTCGTTGAGCGGACCCGGGTACTTCTGATTGACCGCATTGAGCGACGCATTGGTCGACCACTTGGCCCATTTGAAGAGTTGTGCGTCGAACTTGGCGCGGAACGAATAGTTCTTGTAGTTCTCCTTGTTCTGGATCATATTGCCGCCCAGTACACCGTCCTGCTGATAGTAACGGCCGCTGACGTAGTAGTTGACGTCCTTGCTGCCGCCCGAGAGCGAGAGGTTATGCTCCTGATGGAAGCGGTTGGTGTTGTAGATACTGTGATACCAGTCGAAGTTTCCGTAATAGTGGTACTTGCCCTGAGCATCGGCGACCACCCACGGCCGTTCGGGATTCTCGGTCTTGTCGTAACGGCGCGCCTCGAGTGCCGCCCAGTCCTGTTCGTTGTAGTTGAAGGCGTTGTAGGCGTAACGCGAGAAGTAGAGATCGTTGACGATCGTGGCGTAGTCGTAACCGGTGGTGATGAAATCGGTGGGCGTCGTGGGCTGTGTCCAGCCGATGTTGTTGGAGTAGCTCACCGTTGCCTTGCCGGTCGCGCCTTTCTTGGTCGTCACCAGAATCACGCCGGCTGAAGCCTTGGCGCCGTAGATCGCACTGGCCGAAGCATCCTTGAGGATCGAGATCGACTCGATGTCGGCAGCGTTGACCAACCGTAGCGAGACGCCCGGCACGCCGTCGACCAGCACCAGCGGCGAGCCGCCGTTGATCGAGGGTACGCCGCGGATGTTGAGGCTGTTGCCGGCCGTCGGGTTACCCGAGTCGATGCTGATGTTGAGCGAGGGGTCGATGCCCTGCAACGCCTGCATGGTCGAAACGACGGGGCGCTGGGCGAGTTCCTCGCCCGAGACCGACGAGACGGCACCCGTGACGTTGATCTTCTTCTGCGTGGCGTAGCCCACGACCACCACGTCGTCGAGCCGTTGCGCGTCTTCGCTCAGCTCCACTTCGATCGTGCCGGCGGCGGGCACCTTCGCCGTCCACGAGGTGTAACCCACATAGGAGATCGTCAGCAGCTGACCGGTAGCGGCCTGCACCGTGAAGGCGCCGGCGGCGTCGGTCACCGTTCCCGAGCCGGTCGCCGTGTTGGCGACCGTGACGCCGACGATCGGATCGCCGGTCGATTTGTCGGTGACGCGTCCCGTGACGTTGCGCAGCTGCGGTTGAGCGGCCGCGCTGCTGAGTTCGACCCGATGCACAGCGTCGGTTTCGCTGCTGCCGGCCGCGTGGGCGCTGGCGAAGGGGAGTGTGAGCAGCCCGATCGCCAAGATTGCGGGAATATATTTTTTGTTTTGCATAATGCGTTCGTATTTAGGTTGTTACTTCACGAGTTTCCAGAGGGCATAGACCTGATCGGCATTCAGCGGATCGTCGTAGATGCGTGCGATGACCACTTCGCCTTTGAACGAGATCTCTCCCAGATTGTTGGGGCCCGGATCGGCGCCGATTCCGAACCAGCGCTTGCCGGCGGCGGGCGTCATGTGAAAGAACTTGCCTGCCGCCGAATTGTTGGAGGCTTTCAGTTCGCCGTCGATGTAGACTTTCTGCGTGCCGGCCGTCTGGTCCCATACGGCGATCACGTGGTAATAGACGTCTTTGAGGGCCGTGACACCTGTTTTTGCCGTTTTCCATGCGTTTTTGCCGGAGCTGTCCGTTCCGGTCTCCATGACGATCTGGTTCGAGTCGTCGGCCCAGAAGCAGATGCT
The DNA here is from genome assembly GCA_900550375.1 of uncultured Alistipes sp. Classification (GTDB taxonomy): domain Bacteria; phylum Bacteroidota; class Bacteroidia; order Bacteroidales; family Rikenellaceae; genus Alistipes. Next base: position 24,994 of record URRP01000007.1, read on the forward strand.
CGCACCGCCGCCCTGCGTTGCGGCAAAGGGTTTGATCTGCATCTTCTTGGGATCGTCGTAGCGACGCATGAGCAGCTCCATCGTGTAGCCGTCTTCGATTTTGCTCTTGAAGGTCGTGTTGTCGTTGTATTCGATCACGTAATAACCGGCTTCGAGTTTGGTCAGACCGGGTTCGTGGGTGAATACGGCGGCGAAACGGCCGTACTTTTCGAGGTACACGGTCGATACGAACTCGTTGGGGCGGAATTCGACGGTCATGCCCATGGCCGAGACGTCCTTGGCTGTGCCATCGGCGGCAAACTCCACGTCCAGCAGATCGGCCTTCGGCGCTTGGACGATGTATCCCTGCGAAACGGCGGCGTAGGCGAAGACTTCGGGATGGAGCGTCGAGACGAACTTGATGTCGGCGCTGCGGCTCTTGCCCGTCTTGTTTTCTGCTGCGACGAAGGTGATCGAAGCGGCATCCTTCGAGGTTTGGGTGAGCCAGTTCTCGTTGCTGTCGCTGTTGGTAACCTGAGCGCTCCACTCGCTCTGGTTGGTCGAAACTTGGAGGGTGAACTCCGTCTGGTCGCCGCTCAGCGGAACCGTTTTGGGAGCAACATTGAGATAGGGCTGCTCCTCGATCTGCGAGATCTCGAAGGCGTAGCGCTCTTCGTCGTTGAAATAGAACGATACGGTGACCAAGCGGGTGACGCCGCTGAGGTTGCGGGAGGCCATGACCGTCACTTTGGTGTTGCCCGCCACACCGCTCTTGTCCGAGAGCGCGAAGCCTTCGGGACCCGTGATGTCGGCCGTCCAGTCGCCTGACGCCATGACGGTGAACGCGATCTCTTGGCTCTTGCCGTCGATCGAGATCAGCTGCGACGGATCGGAGTCGTTGGGACCGACGACCTTGAAGAGGGGCGTGCGGTTCAAATCGCCCCCTTCCGAATCGCACGACACGAAGAGTGCACATGCGACTGCAAGCATAGTCAGTAGTTTTTTCATAATGAGATAAATTTAGGTTTGATAAAGAAGTGGATCGAGTTTTTGGACGGCTCCAGCCGTCGGGGGATCACGACTGGCAGGAACGGAGTCTTCCCCTTACTCCGTTCCCGGCCGGCCGATGATCGCTACCATTGCGAGGATTCCGCCATGTCGTGAAGTTCGCGCGGACGCGACATCGTCTCGGTGTAGCGGCGGCCGAATTCATCGGTTGCAGTGATCTCCAGCGTGGTTGTCGGCGAGGAGCACGAGACTTCGAACATATGGGCCGTCAGCAGCGTGGGGAAGGTCATCGCTGTCGAATTCGTGTTCATGCGGTTCATGTTGAAGTGGATCGTGTGCAGCGGATCGTAGGTGTCGACCTGTTTGACCGTCAGGTTCTTGTCGGTCTCGACTTCGCGTACCGCAACCTGCCATTTCGTGTTCCAGTTGAAGACGTTGATAAGCACCACGTTGTCCGTGCGCGGTTTGTCGTAGCCGTTGGCGTACTGCGTGAAGAATTCGGCGCTGACCGTCCCGAAATTGTTCTTGATGGACGGACAGTATTTGTCGCGTGTAATCAGACAGTTGTTCAGATCGTAGGCGCGCAGCTGGTAGTCGGCCGCCTTGCCGATGGAGTAATAACGCCATGTCAGATCGTTCGCGCCGCTTTCGCCGATTTCGAACATTTCGTACCCGCCCGGAACGCCGTCGCGGCACATATGGCAGCGGTTGTTGGTGTACTTTCCCGTCCACCACCACGTCGCGCAGATAGCGGCGACGTTGTGCTCCATCATCCGGTCGTTGATGTAATTGGTGTATTTGATATGGGTGTGTCCCGTTACGAAATGAACGTTGTAAGGTGCGAGCAGCGTCTCCATCTTCGTGCGGCACTCCGCCGGCATATAGTAGCTCCACGCGAGTTTGCCATTGTCAATGCGGAAGCGGCTCGTGAACTGGATGTGCATCCCCAGGAAGATCGTTTTTCCCGCCGGAACCTGTTTCAGGTCGGCTTCGAGCCACTTGAGCTGATCCGCCGTGAGGCCCTGCGTGTAACTCAGGTCTCCGACAGTACCCTGTGCGCCGCCCTTGTTGGCGAAGAGCGTGTTGTCCAGCTGGATGTAGTGGATGTCGCCGATGTTGAACGAGTAGTAGGTCGGCCCGAAGGTCTCGCGCCATGTGTCTTCCGATTTGAAATCGTCGGCGATGTAGGGGTCGTTGTCGTGGTTGCCCGGGATATTGTAGATGGGGATATCCAGATCGGCCATCTGCTGGTAGTACTTGGCGGGGAGGTAGCTGTTCTTATACCACCATTCGTCCCACGACAAATCGCCGAGAGTCATTGCGTAGAGCTTGACGCCGTCGGCCTTCGCCTGTTCGATCTGCTTCTTGAGGTCGACTTTGAAGCCGTGTTCGAACTGATAGACGTCGTCGGTGCGGTTGGCCAGATGGGTGTCGGAAAAGACGATCATCCGGTGGCGTGTGTTGGCCTCCGGTGCGAGGATGAAACAACGCTGTTCGTAGGTCGAGGAGGAGCCTTTCAGCCGCCGGAAGAATTGGGGGATGGTGCGGTTGACCGCTGCGCGGTATCCGCCGGGGATGGAGATGAAGACATAGCCCCGCTGTTTGAGTGACGAGAGGTAGTAGCAGCCCTGCTCGTCGGTCGTAGTCACGAAAACCCCGTCCGAAACGGCGACGCCTGCAAGGGGCTTGCCCGTATTGTCGATGACGCGACCGTAGACGGTGCTGCCGGGTACCTGCGGCACTTCGGAACGGTCGATCACGTCGATGAACGCCGTGCCCAGATCGACGTTTTTCCCGCTCTTATTAAAGGTGAGGCGATACATGCCCCCGATCAGTCCGGCGGGCGTTTGCAGGGTGGCTCCCAGCTCTTCGTCGACCTCCTTCACCGGCATTTTGTAGGTTTCCGCCGCGTCGCCGCGGGCGGTCAGCTGCAGGTAGTCGTCGGCTCCGATGCCGCTGCACGGGAGCAGGAACGTGTCGTTGAACCCCATCTCCACGACCTCTGCGACCTTGTAGGACGCAACGTCGGTGAGCTTGTTAGGATCCTCAGTGTCTCCACCCCCCCCCTTGGGATTCTCGGGAGTTGCAGGGTCAGAACCGCCGCAAAAGCAGAGGAGAGTGGTAGTGAGGAGCAATGCGAAAACTCCTAAGAAATGACCGATCGGTTTTACAACGTTGTAATTTTTCTTCATATCCTTTGATCTTTTGTTTTTTGGCACGGTATAATCCGCAAGCGGCTTTTGTCTTGGTGAATCGAATACTCTTTTTTCTGTTTGCGCAAACGTTTGTGCAAATATAAAAATTCAAGGGATATTTCACAATTAAATAAAATATATTTTTTGCTTTCCGATGAAATTAATTTTTTTTCAAAACTGTTTTTGTGTATTATTTTCGTAACTATCAGCGGGTTATAACCTGTTCTTTATTTTGTATTAATAATAAAATTTAATAATTCGCACCTGTGTAAATTGCTATTTCTTCGGTTTCCGGCGGCTCGAATCCCTTCGATTTTTTGTTGCGCAAAGGATTGAGCCTAACTTTTTGGAGGGATTGTCTCTCTTTCTCTTTTCGTAAAATGGGTGATTCGGATCGTGTGACGATTGCCGTTCGCTGAAACGGAGATCAGAGAGGTTCGACCTGCTTCGGACCGACGGCGCGATCTGCTCGAACGAAGGGGCGGAAATTCTGACGGTAATCCGTTGTTGCGGAGGGCGTGGAGCGTCCGTCTTAGGAGCGGGATAATCCGCTGTACAGAAGGGGGGGGGCACGTTGTGCCGGTTTGCTGTACCGGTTTGCTGCGTCGGTTTGCTGCCCCCCCCCTGCATCAGAATTTGTCGTGCCCGTTCGTTGCTCGGATTCGCTGCTTCTCCTTGCCGTACATACACTTATATTGTCATCCCGAGCGCGGTGAAACGAAGCGTGGGAATCGACCGCAGAGATAACGATCCGCGAGAACGAATAACGATGATCCTCACGTCGGGCCTGCGGCCCTCCTCAGGATGACAAATACATTCTTTGCGCCGACCCGCTGAAGAGCGCGTTGCTGCGGTCGCATCGGTAGGGCTTCTAATGCAACCCTGCCGATGCCGCCTGCAAAGATGAAAGAGGCGTCCGACTGACGCCGCCGCAGAGAATTTTTCGGTATGGGAATGCCGTTGCAAGTTGCGGAGCCGGAAGAGGCATCCCCCTGATGCCGACGCAGGGAATTTCGCGCTGTGGGAGTGCGATTGTTGGGTATGGAAACGGAAAGGCCGTTCAATTCCTTCGGGCGACGTTCGGCGGCGTCACGGGGGATCGGAGCCGACGCCGTTTCTCCGCTCGGGATGCCGGCAGCCCTCTGCTTTCCAATCTGAGAACAGAGGATATACCCCTCAGAAGGGACTATATTTTTTTAGGTCTATATTTAATTTAAATATTTGTAAATCATTTTATTTAATATGTTTTTCCGCTATATTTAAAAGCAAGATTCTCAAATGCTTGTTTATCTTATAAAATTAACTTAATTTTGTACAATAACAGAGACGTTGTGAATGAACGGTTCTGAAAAAAGCACTTCGAAACATATATTATTTTACAACCTAAAAGTTACTACAAAACGAAATGAGTCCTATCAAAATCGGTATGATCGGCTTCGGCAGAATGGGCGGGTTTTATCTTGAACAGATGCAGAAGAGCGGACGGTGGGAGGTGGTCTATATCTGCGATGTCTCTTCAGAATCGCGAGAAGAGGCCCGCAGGCTGGCTCCGCAGTCGAAGGTAGTCGCCGATGAGCAGATCATCTTCGAAGATCCCGAGATAGAAGTCGTCGGTCTGTTCGCTCTGGCCGATTCCCGACTGTCGCAGATCGGCAAGGCCATTGCCGCCGGCAAACACGTCATTGCGGAGAAACCGATCGCCGACAGCGTCGAACGCGAATGGCAGGCGGTGACGCTCGCCGAGAATACCTCGCTGTTTTCAACGGTCAATCTCTATCTGCGCAGTTCTTGGTATCACAATACGATCAAGGAGTTCATCGCGTCGGGTGAGATCGGCGAGCTGGCGATCATCCGCGTCTGCCATATGACCCCGGGGCTGGCGCCCGGCGAAGGCCATGAATTCGAAGGCCCTTCGTTCCACGACTGCGGGATGCACTATGTGGATATTGCGCGTTGGTATGCCGAGTCCGAGTTCAAGACGTGGAACGCGCAGGCCGTGCGCATGTGGAACTACAAGGATCCGTGGTGGCTGCAATGTCACGGAACCTTCGAGAACGGAGTTGTCTTCGACATCACGCAGGGGCACGTATACGGGCAGCTGGCCGAGAAACAGACGCACAACTCCTACGTGGATATCATCGGCACGAAGGGCATTGCGCGGATGACGCACGATTTCAAGACGGCGGTGGTCGAGCTGCACGGCGTGACGCAGACGCACCGGATCGAGCGCCCCTACGGCGGCAAGAACATCGACGTGCTGTGCGAGCGCTTTGCGCAGTCGATCGAGTCGGGTCGGCGGTGCGAGGAACTTCCCCGCTTCCGTGATGCGGCGATCGCCTCGGAGTATGCATGGCGATTCATTCGCGACGCCCAGACGCACGACGTGCCGGCCATCGGAGATTTGCAGACGTTGCAGCAGATACGCAAACGCCGTCAGACGATGAAAAACGGATACGGCCTGCTGCGCAAACGCGCGTGAACCGTACGGAAGAGATCGGAATAAAAACCTTTAAAACTTAGATCATGAATAAATTATTGTTTCTCGGGAATTTTGGCGCCGGCGAAATCTTCGTCATCGCGCTCATCGTCCTGCTGCTTTTCGGCGGTAAGAAGATTCCTGAACTGATGAAGGGACTCGGGAAGGGCATCCGCAGCTTCAAGGAGGGGATGAACAACATCGAGAAGGAGATCGAGAATACCGATCAGGAGCAGAAATAACCCTTTCCGGTCGGCGAGGGCAGAGATCGTTTGCGGGCTGTGCCGAGCGCAGGAAACGACTTCGATTCGTGAGGGCGGCCGCTTGCAGAGGCGGGAGGCGTATATCGAAACCGGACGTTTCTGATTCGTGAGGGCGACACCGCTTGCGGATATGCCGGATGCAGAAAGCGGCCGTCGAAAATAGGCGTTTTTCGCAGCCGGCGCGGAAGAGGGCGGTGCCCGGAGGCTGCCGCGTATGGAGAGCGAGCCGTCGAAAGGAGCCTTTCCTGCCGGCGGGCAGCGGAGAAACTCGGGATCGGCCGGATGCGGAACCCGATTGTCGAATGCAACCAAATATTAACCTAACTAAATCTTAGAACAATGGCAAAAGAAATGTCGAGAAGAAACTTCCTGAAGAAAGGAGCTGCTGCTGCGATCGGTCTGGCGGTCGTGCCCAGTACGGTTTTGGGTAAGAAATTCGGGTATACGGCCCCCAGCGACAAGCTCAATATTTTGGGCGTCGGTATCGGCGGCCGCGGCGCTTCGGTCCTGAAAGGACTCGAGAGTCAGAACATCATCGGTCTGTGCGACATCGACTGGAAATACGCCGATCATGTCTTCCAGCGTTATCCTGCGGCCAAACGCTACAACGATTACCGCCGGATGTACGACGAGATGCTCAAATCGGCCGATGCGGTGATGGTCGCTACAGCCGACCACACCCATGCGCTCATCGCGGCCGACGCGATGACGGCCGGCAAGCATGTCTATTGCGAGAAGCCGCTGACGCATACGGTCTACGAGTCGCGCCTGCTGACCAAGCTGGCCGATAAATACAAGGTGGCCACGCAGATGGGCAACCAAGGCGCTTCGGCCGAGGGTGTGCGCAAGATCTGCGAATGGATCTGGAACGGCGAAATCGGCGAGGTGACGAAGGTCGAGGCCTTCACCGACCGTCCGATCTGGCCGCAGGGGCTGATGCGTCCCGAGAACGACGAGCGCGTTCCCAAGACGATGAACTGGGACGCCTTCATCGGTCCGGCGCCGATGCGTCCCTACAACTCGATCTACACTCCGTGGAACTTCCGCGGCTGGTGGGATTTCGGTACGGGTGCTTTGGGCGATATGGCCTGCCACATCCTGCACCCTGTCTTCAAGGGGCTGAAGCTCGGCTATCCGACCAAGGTGCAGGGCAGCTCGACGCTGCTGCTCACCGAGTCGTGCCCGACGGCGCAGACCGTGAAGTTCGTCTTCCCGGCCCGCGACAACATGCCGAAGGTCTCCATGCCCGAGGTCGAGGTATACTGGTACGACGGCGGCCTGCTGCCGACGCGCCCTGCGGGCTTGCCCGCAGGAAAGGATCTGAACGTCAAGGGCGGCGGTGTGATTTTCTACGGTACGAAGGATACGCTGATCTGCGGCTGCTACGGTGCCGAACCCTATCTGGTGTCGGGTCGCGAGCCCAAGTGCCCGCCGGTGATGCGCGAGGTGAAGGAGTCGCACCAGATGGACTGGGTGCGCGCCTGCAAGGAGGACGCCGACGACCGCACGCCGTCGATGTCGGACTTCAGCGAGGCTGGGCCTTTCAACGAGATGGTCGTCATGGGTGTGCTGGCCGTGCGCCTTCAGGGACTCAATCAGGAGTTGTACTGGGACGGCGAGAATATGCGTTTCACGAACATTCCTGCCGACGCTACGATCAAGACGATTATCAAGGACGGTTTCAGCATCAAGGACGGACATCCCACCTTCCACAAGACGTGGACCGATCCTGTCAATGCCGGCCAGTTCGCCGAGGAGCTTATCAAGCACAACTACCGCGAAGGCTGGAAACTGCCCGATATGCCGATGTAATCTCAATGAATCAGAATCCAATTTAAAACCACAGAAAAGAGTATGAAAAAGACGATTTTATTCTCAGCGTGTGCCGTATTGAGCCTGTCGATGGCTGCCTGCGGCGGGAATCCCAACAAGGCGAAGAACGCCGAAGCGGCTGCCGAGACGAAAGCCGAGGCGAAGGCCGTTCCCGAATACAAGGTGATCGACAAGCCGCAGGTCGACCTGTCGACGCTCAAACAGGATAAGGAGGGGTATTATATCATCTTCGACGGCAAGACCTTCAACGGCTGGCGCGGTTACGGCAAGGACAACGTTCCGGGCAAGTGGACGATCGACGACGGTGCGATCAAGTTCAACGGTACGGGCGGCGGCGAGGCGCAGAAAGCCGACGGCGGCGACCTGATCTTCGCGCACAAGTTCAAGAACTTCGAACTCGAACTGGAGTGGAAGGTTTCCAAAGGCGGTAACTCGGGTGTCTTTTACCTCGCTCAGGAGGTCGAGGCCGAGAAGAACGGTAAGATGAAGATGCAGCCCATCTACATCTCCTGCCCCGAATATCAGGTGTTGGACAACGCGAACCATCCCGATGCGAAGCTGGGTGTGGACGGCAACCGTCAGTCGGCGTCGCTCTACGACATGATTCCCGCCGTGCCGCAGAACCAGAAGCCTTTCGGCGAGTGGAACAAGGCCAAGATCATGGTCTACAAGGGAACGGTCGTGCACGGCCAGAACGATCAGAACGTCGTGGAGTACCACCTCTGGACGCCTCAGTGGACGGAGATGCTCGAAAACAGCAAGTTCTCGTCGCAGAAGTGGCCGCTCGCATTCGAACTGCTCAACAACTGCGGCGGTGAGAACCACGAGGGTTACATCGGTTTGCAGGATCACGGCGACGACGTCTGGTTCCGCAACATCCGCGTCAAGGTACTCGACTAATCGACCGTTTGGACGATGAAACGAAAACTATTGACAGCGGTTTGTATCCTTCTCGCTGCGGCGATGCTCCCCTCGGGAGCATTTGCCAAAGCGGGGAAGACGCCGAAGAAAGAGGTCGGTATCCAGCTCTATTCGGTACGCTCGCTGATCGGCGTATTCGGCAAGAGTCAAGGGGACTACAAGCCCGTGTTGCAGGCGCTCGCCGATATGGGATATACCTCCGTGGAGGCCGCCAGCTATAAGGACGGACTGATTTACGGAACCCCCCCCCAACAGTTCCGCCGCGACGTGGAGGCGACCGGCATGAAGGTGCTGTCGACCCACTGCACGCTCAACCTTTCGGACAAGCAGCTGGCCACGGGCGATTTTTCGGAGGCGCTTGCATGGTGGGACGAATGCATCGCGGCGCACAAGGCCGCCGGCGTGGAGTACATCGTCGTGCCGTCGATGCGGCGCATCGAGACGCTCGACGGGCTGGCGACTTACTGCCGCTACTTCAACGAGATCGGTGCCCGCTGCAAGGCTGCCGGCATCAAGTTCGGCTACCATAACCACTCGCGTGAGTTCGAGAAGGTCGAAGACCGCGTGATGCTGGACTACATGCTCGAAAACACCGATCCCGAAAAGGTCTTCTTCCAGATGGACGTCTATTGGACGGTGATGGGAAAAGCCAGTCCGGTCGACTACTTCACGAAGTACCCGGGCCGGTTCCGGCTGTTGCATATCAAGGACCGCCGCGAGGTGGGACAGAGCGGCATGGTCGGCTACGATGCGATTTTCCGTAATGCGAAGACCGCCGGCGTGGAGAATATCATCGTCGAGATGGAGGGATCGAGCTACGACGACGTCCTGCGCAGCGTGCGCGAATGCGTCGATTACCTGCTCGAAGCGCCCTTCGTCGAGGCTTCCTACGCGAAATAGTCGTGGAGGCCGGTTGAATTGGAGATATCCGGTTGTCGCAGGATAACCGGATATTTCATCGAAGAGTGACCGATTGCGTGTTTCGCGCGGCGGGAGCTGTGCGTCCCGTGAAAAACGGCTGTCGAAAGCGGGCGTTTTCGATTCGCGAGGGGCTGTCTGCGGATTCTGCCGAGCGGAGAAAACGAAGAACATCCCGACGTTTTCGATAGAGGGGACGAAGAGTGCTCGGGGAGGAAAGAGAAAACGACTGTTGAAAACAAAGAAAAATTACGGACCTGAACGATGGAAGAGAAGGAAATGTCATTTTGGGCGCATCTGGAGGATCTCCGCCGAGCGTTGTTCCGCGTGGTGGCGGTGCTGCTCGTATTCATGATCGCATGTTTCTGGGTCATGCCCGATCTGTTCGACGCGTTCGTGCTGGGGCCGACCACCTCCGACTTTTTCCTTTATAAATGGTTGTCGCGGCTCGGCGGTACGGGGACGTTCCTGCCCGATTTCAGCAACGACGACTTCGCCGTGGAGATCATCAACATCAACGTCGCTTCGCAGTTCCTGACCCACATCAGTACGTCGTTCTGGTTCGCGCTGGTGCTGATGTTTCCCTACCTGATTTTCGAGGTGTGGCGGTTCGTTCAGCCGGCGTTGTTCGAGAATGAGAAACGCAGCGTAGGGCTGGCTTTTCTGGGCGGAACCTTTATGTTCTTTCTGGGATGCGCCGTGGGCTACTGTCTGGTCTTCCCCTTCACGTTCCGCTTCCTGACCGAGTACCAGCTGAGCGCCTCGATCGTCAACCAGATTTCGCTGAACTCCTATATGGGCAACTTCCTGATGCTGGTCTTCGTCATGGGCATCGTCTTCGAGCTGCCGCTGCTGGCGTGGCTGCTTTCGAAGCTGGGGCTGGTGAACAAGACCTTCTTCCGCCAATATCGCCGGCACGCCGTGGTCATCCTGCTGGTGCTTTCGGCGATCATCACCCCGTCGGGCGATCCCTTCACGCTGATGGTCGTATTTCTGCCGCTCTATCTGCTGTATGAGCTGGGCATCCTGATCGTCAAGGAGTAAAAGACTGCGTTATCGGAAAGAGGGAGAGCGACCGCTCTCCCTCTTTTCAGTTCTTGCAAAAGACGAGATCGACGCTTTGTCCGGCGCCTGCCGCGAGCGGGCCGGAGGCGCCGGTCGGATGCAGTCGTGCGATGTCGCCGGATCTCTGCGACGCGGCGATCGGGGGCTGTTCTGAGCGGCGACTGCGGTATCCGCTTCGTTCCACTCCCTGTGGACGGTCTCGTCTGCCGGTCGAAAACAGACGGGTAAAATTGCATAAATAAGATTTTATGTTTATTTTTACCTTAGAATACGAGTTGCCGGTCTTGAAGCGGATGTTATATCGACAATCAGGGACGTGGCAACGCTGCCGCATAGCGGCATGAAACGGAGTTCATAGCGGGATATGCCCCAATGGTTTCAGAACAAGAACTGATAAAGCGGATTCGCCACGGCGATCTTATACCGTTCAAAACATTGTTTGAACGATATTATTATGGTATATATACTTTTACACGCGGGGTCGTCGGCAATGAATTCCATGCCGAGGAGATCACGCAGAACGTCTTTATCCGCATCTGGCTCAAACGGGCGGCGCTCGACCCCGAACGGAATTTCAAAGCCTTCATCTACACGCTGACCAAGCATGAAATCGCCGACTATTTCCGTTCGGACAAATACGATCGGTGCAGGAGCCGGCTCGAACTGCTCCACGACGCGGTTCATGTACAGGAGCAGGTCGCTGCGGCCTACGACGCCGATCGGATGAAGCAGATGATACTGGATGAAATCGATCGGATGCCCGCCCAGCGGCAGGAAGTTTTCCGGCTGAGCCGTATCGAGGGGCTGACGAACGACCAGATCGCCCTGCGGCTCCAGATCTCCAAACGCACCGTCGAAGGGCATCTGAACGTGGCGCTGAAAACGCTGCGCGCGAAGGTCGGGAAGTTCGTCTGCTGGCTTACCTTTTTTATTCTGTTGCAGTAATCCGTTGAAAAACAGCGGTGGCCGATTTTTTTTCGAAAAAAACGCATACCCTGACCGGGTGTGTGTCTTCTGTTCATACGTATTAATTAATAAAAGCCGGAAATCCGATGAAAACGATACGGAAAGATTTGCTCCGGCATTACCTCGAATACGGGGACAATGCCGATGTACGCGAGATGCTCTGCGAGTGGTTTCTCGAACACGACTCCGAGGCGGAGTTCGCCTTGCCGGAGGACGATCCCGTCGGTGAGGAGCTGCACGCGTTCTGGGAGCGTTCGCTGCATGAATCCGCACCGCAGCGGACGGTCGACGAACGCTACCGCGCGCTGAGCGAGCGGCTCTTCGGCCGCAGGCCGCAGCTGCGCAAACTGTGGCGGTGGACCTCGCAGGCTGCTGCGATCCTGCTTATCCCGCTCGTCGTATGCGTTTACCTGTATACGTCGCGGCAGGCGCCCGAACGGCCGGAGTGGGTGGAGGTTTATGCGCCTTACGGTCAGACGCGCGAGGTCACGCTTCCCGACGGGAGTCATGTATGGCTGAATTCGGGCACCTATGTCTTTTATCCCGATCGTTTCGATCGCGAACGGCAGCTTTTCGTCAGCGGCGAAGTTTATATGGATGTGACCAAAGACCCCGAGCGGCCCTTCCGCGTCGACACGCGGAGCGTCAGCATCCGGGTGCTGGGAACCCGCTTCAACGTCCGTTCCTACAACGAGGACAAGTATGTCGAAACGTCGCTCGTGGAGGGCAGCGTCTCGCTGGGGCTGAAGCACGACGGCTCGACGATCCGAATGACGCCGGGCGATAAGATTCTGGTCGACAACGTCACGAATGCCGTCGTGCGCGAGCGCTTCGATTGTGCGCACTACTCCTCATGGCGCGACGGATTCCACACCTTCCGCCACAAGACGCTCGGGGAGATCGTCCGCGACTTGGAACGTATCTTCGACGTGCAGATCGTCATCCGCGACGCGTCGCTGCTCGACGAAGGCTATTTCGCTTCGTTCGCCAGCGGCTGGAAGATCGACGAACTGCTCGACGCGCTGAACATACACCATACGCTGCGCATCCGGCGCGACGGCCGCATTATCGAGATCGAGCGCGCCCGTTGACGGGACGGCGATCGCAACCCTTGGGAACCAACCTGAAACACACCTATATGCCTATGAGAAAGGAACAATGAGAAAAAGCCGGAAAATGTCGTTACCATTTCCCGACTCGGAATTTTGAGACCTGAAATTAATCTGCAAAACCTGAACAAAAGTATGAATTATCTCTACACGAACCAAAAAAGCGTGGGAATATTTGGCAGTTTGCTGCTGCTGATTCTCTTCTCATGCTGCGGGATCGGGAGTGCGGCTGCTCAGTCGCAGGGTGCCGAACAGCGCATCACGCTGTCGATGCATGATACCGCGATCTCCGACATTCTCGAAACCATCACCAAACGGTATCAGTATGCCTTCATCACTCGCACGGCGAACGTCGACACCAACGCCCGCGTTTCGATCGACGTCGTCGACGAACCGCTGAAGGCGGTGCTCGACCGGATTTTCGCAGGGCAGAAGGTTGCCTTCGACTTCGACGGCAGGCTGGTGCGTATCTCCAAGGCGGTCGCACCCCCCCCCGCTTCGTCCCCGACGATCGCTGTTTCGGGAACCGTCAGCGACGGGGCGGGCAATCCGCTGCCGGGCGTCACCGTTATGGTCGCCGGAACTTACAAAGGCATTACCACCGATAACGACGGGCACTATGCACTGCGTGTCGACAACGAGCATTCGGTGCTGCAATTTATCTACCTCGGCTATAAGAACGTCGAGGAGTCCGTCGGCAAACGCACGACGATCGACGTTGCGATGGAGGAAGATCTCAAGATGATGGACGAAGTGGTCGTCATCGGCTACGGTACCCAGTCCCGTAAAACGCTGACCACGTCGATCTCCAAGATCGACGGCGACAAGCTCTACGGCGCACCGGTCTCGACCGTCGGCGACGCGCTGAAGGGTAAGGTCGCGGGTCTGAGGGTGGCCACCAACAGTTCGCTTTCGGGCGAGGCGCCCCGTTTCCTGATTCGCGGCGGTTCGTCGATCAATATGGGCAACGACCCGATCTATATCGTCGACGGGGCGCTGCGCGACGACCTGAGCGGCGTCAACCCCAACGACATCGAGTCGATGGAGGTGTTGAAGGACGCCGCTTCGGCTGCGATCTACGGCGCCCGTGCTTCGAACGGCGTCATCATCGTCACGACGAAGAAGGGCAGTCCTTCGCAAGGGCCTCAGGTCGTGTTCGACGTGCAGGTGGGTTTCTCGGCGCCGACCAAGAAGTGGGATCTGCTCAGTTCGCGCGAGCAGATCGCGTTGATGCGTCCGGCCATCGCCAACATCTATGCGAAATCGACCGGTACGCTGGCGGCCAAGTCGTGGCTCGACGGCGCCAACGTCGCCGTGGGTACGGGAAATACCTCCAACAAAAACCAGTTTACCACACGCTATCTGGAGTATGGCGGCACGGTGCCCGACGGCTACCAGTGGATGTTCGATCCGCTCGACAACAGCAAGGTCATCATCTTCACGGATACCGATTTTCAGGATCAGTGGATGAGCGAGTCCTTCTGGCAGAAGGAGTACATCGGCGTCAACGGCGGAAGCGACAAGATGAATTATGCCGCGTCGATCAGCTATCTCGACGACGGCGGCGTCTTCGCCATGAGCGATTACGACGTATTCACCACGCACGGCAACGCCAGCTTCAAGATCACCAAGAGCCTCGAAGCCTCCACGACGTTCGACCTCTCGCGTCAGCGGACCAGCAGGTTCGTAGACAACTATTTCAATGCTTACGGCCGCGGAATCATGTTCGCCCCTATGTCGCGCGGTTTCGACGACGAGATCGGCTGGATTTCCGGTACCGGCAACGCCAATGCCCAGCTGGCCTCGTTCTACGAGAAGTTTTACGATCGTGAGGCTGCGACGGATCGTATTTCGAGTACCTTCAGTCTCAAATGGCGGATCATCGACGGGCTGACGGCCACGGCGCAATACAACTATTACGGCAACAACTACCGCGGCAGCTACTACGCCCGCGGCGAGGTCGACGGTTATCCGAACCTCGTCAGCCAGACGCGTTCGACCTCCGAGACGCGCACCCAGACCGTCCGCGATACCTTCACCGCCCATTTGGCCTTCAACCGCACCTTCGCCGACAAACACACGGTAGGCGCGACGCTCGGTTACGAGCTGATGAGTCAGCGTTACTGGTATCTCTCGGCCACCTCGACCGGTTCGTCGTCGGATGACGTTCCGATCATCAATTCGGGTATCAACTTCACGGCCTCGAATAAGGACGAGAAACAGGCGCTGATGTCGTTCTTCGGCCGTGTCTCCTATGATTTCGCACAGAAATACATCGTCTCCGGCACGTTCCGCTACGACGGTTCTTCGAAATTCGCCAAAGGCAACCAGTGGGGATTCTTTCCGGCGGCTTCGGCGGCGTGGGTCGTCAGCGAAGAGCCTTTCTTCGAAGGGGTGAAACGGGCGATGAACAACCTCAAGCTGCGCGTCTCCTACGGACAGACCGGTAACAACGGCATCGGACTCTACGACACCTACGGAGCCTTCGCTACGGGGCAGTACAACGGCATGACGACCTTCCTGCCGTCGGCCATGCAGAACTCCGACATGAAGTGGGAGTCGACGACGCAGCTCGACGTAGGTCTGGACATGGGATTTCTGAACGACCGCCTGCGGTTCGTCTTCGACTATTACAACAAGGTGACCGACAACATGCTCTTCTCGATCACCATGCCCGATACGGGACCCTATTCGAGCGTGAAGGCCAACGTGGGCAGCGCCCGTTTCTACGGCTTCGAGGCCGAACTGAACGCGGAGGTGATCCGCACCAAGAATTTCTCGTGGAGCCTCGGACTGACCTACTCCTACAACCGCAACAAGGTGCTTTCGCTGCCCGAGGAGTATGCTTACGACGAAGTCGATCCGAATGGAAATCCCACCGGCCGGAAGGCCTATCGGATCGGCGGCTACAAGATGTCCGAAACGGGGTATCGCTTCGGCGGAACGGCCGTCGGCGAGTCGCTCGGCCGTATGTACGGATACAAGATCGACCACATCATCCAGACGGAAGCGGAGGCCAATGCGGCCTATTACGACGCCTTGTCGAAAGGCCACCGCGTGAGCGACGGCGCACAGATTCCGGGCCGTAAGGATGCCGGCGACTACGAGTGGTGCAACCGGCACGGTTCGGCCCGCGACGCCGACGGCAACGAGATCATCAACGCCGAAGATATGTTCTATCTGGGCAATGTCGTGCCGCACTCCACGGGCGGTATCAGCAATACGTTCCGCTACAAGCGCCTTACGCTTTCGATCTACCTCGACTATGCGCTCGGACATTCGATCTACAACTACATGAAGAGCCGTATGATCCAGAATACGATGGGACAGGGCAATTCGGCGATCGCCTCCTATGTCTACGACTGCTGGAAATATCCGGGCGATACGGGGGCGAAATATGCCCGTTATTTCCCCAACGATGCCGATTACGGCAACGCCAACTGGGGCCGTGCCTCCGACTTCAACGTCGAAAAGGCCGATTACCTCTGTCTGCGCGACGTGTCGCTCTACTACGACCTGCCGGAAAGCTGGGTGCGCAAACTGCATATGAAAAAGCTGACCGTAGGCATCACCTGCAACACGATCGCCTATTGGACGGGTGTGACGGGTGCGATCAATCCCGAGACCGGAATGGGAGCTACGTCGAGTTCGGGCCAGTACACCGCGGTGTCGACGGCCAATTCGAGTTCCGATTCCCGCCCGAATATCTTCCCGCCCACGAGCAAGTTCCTGTTCAATCTGAAAGTCACCTTCTAAAGCGAATCAATCATGAAAATCGAAAGCAGCATAAAGAGAGGAATCTTGCTCATTGCGCTATTCGTCTCGACCGTATCCTGCGACATGCTCGATATAATGCAAGACAATAAATTGTCGGTCAGCAATATGTGGAAAACTTCGGTACAGGTCGAAGGTTCCACCTACGGCATCTACGCCGCACTCCGCTCGAATTTCGTCCAGAGCCAGATCAACGTCTTTTACTGGGGCGAACTCCGCGTGGGCGAGTATATGTGGGGTCCCTCCTCGATCTTCAATGTCTGGGTCGGCCGCGAGGTGATCCAGAATACGATGACGGCCAACATCTCCTCCTGCGGGTGGTCGAGCCTCTACTCGGCCATCGATCAGGCCAATGCCGTGCTCAAATACGCTCCGAATCAGGAGATTCCGATGACCGACGCTAAACGCAGCTGGGCGATGGGACAGGCCTATTTCGCACGTGCCTACGCCTATTTTTGGGCCGCGCGCCTGTGGGGCGACGTGCCGCTGAACCTGCGGCCGATCGAATCGGTCGACCAGCCGGAAACCTATCCCGTACGCGCTCCGAAAGCCGACGTCTATGCGCAGA
This sequence comes from uncultured Alistipes sp., assembly GCA_900550375.1. Classification (GTDB taxonomy): domain Bacteria; phylum Bacteroidota; class Bacteroidia; order Bacteroidales; family Rikenellaceae; genus Alistipes. Next base: position 42,069 of record URRP01000007.1, read on the forward strand.
TCGGCTCCGATATCGAATCGGCATTGGCGCTGGCCGCCAATCTCGGATCGGACAAGTATCTGGCCACCAAGACGGCGGTGCTGATGCTCAAGGCGGAATACAACCTGTGGATGTACACGGCCCAGAAGGGCGGCGACACCTATCTGGACGGCGCCGAGGATGCGCTCGAAGCCATCGGCATCTCCGCGTCGCTGCTGTGTGACGACTACGGCCAGATTTTCGACCGCATGGCCGATAACGCGAAACCGTCGAAGAACAGCAAGGAGGTGGTCTTTGCCCTCTTCAACGATCAGACCGAGTCCAAGACGGGCGGATACAGTTGGTATTTCGCCTTCCCCGAAGCCTACGTGGCAAAAGGGTATCAGGGCAATCCCGTGCCGATCAATGAGACGCAGTGGCTCGCCTACGGCGATGAGTTTCTCGAAAAACTCCGCGACAGCCGCGACAACAAGGGCGACACCCGCGTCAAGTACAATCTGGGCGACGGCGATTACGGCACCGACGGTGGCAGGCTGACCTTCTGCAACAAGTTCATCGGGGATATGAGTTCGGGAAAGATGGTGCTTGACGCCGATCTGATCTACTATCGCGCCGCGCTGGCCGTCATGATGGACGCCGAACTGAAGTACTACCGCAAGGACTATGCGGGCGCACTTAAATCACTGAACCTGATCGCGAAGCGTGCCTATGGCAAGGCCGATTACTATACCGATGCATCGCAGGGGGCCGTACTCCAAGCGCTCATCGACGAGTACTTCCTCGAATTCCCCGCCGAGGGCGTCATCTGGTGGGCCTTGATCCGCCTCGACAAGATCTGGGACTACAACTCCTACCTCATGGAGCATAAAGACAATACGAACATCCTTTTGTGGCCGATATCGAAATCCGCGCGGGACAAGAACTCCGCCCTGACGCAGACCGAAGGATGGTATTAATACTCACCTAATTCGAAAGGAAAATGAAATCTATGATAAAAACAGCGGCCTTGGCGTGTGCGACCGTGCTTTGTGCCGTATCGTGCTACGACGACGGTACCGATTGCTTCGATGCCGCGACCCGCATCTCCATCTATCCCGAAGCGGAGCTTTTCAATGCCGACGGAACCACTGCGTCGGGCGGCGAAAGTTTCACCTCCGCCGTAACCGTCAATGTAGGTCCTGCGGTTTCGCCGATGGGCTGGGAGGTCTCCATTCCCGCGACCGCGACATGGGCGGCGGTGCGTAAAACCACCGTCACGTCGATCTTCGAAGAGGCCGTCAGCGGCGGCTATCACGATCTGCTGAGCGAAGGCTTCGAAGTGGTGGCTCAACCCAATACGGAGTATCGCCGCGCGGTGGTGGTGACTATCGCCGCGGCCGACGGCACGACGGCCGACTACACCTTCACGCAGCTCGGACAGAAGGCGGACGCTGCGGTGGCGTCCGAGACCAAACAGATCGTATTCATGGCTGCCGGCGGTTCGGAGAACGTGACCTACACGAGCAATATGGGCGATGTCTACACGTATGAGATCGCCTATGAAGGGAGTTCTTCAGGTTGGTTGACCGTCGGCGACAACGGGGTCGGAAATCTGACGCTGAGCGCTTTGAAGTGGGACGATCAGGAGCGTCCGCGTTCGGCGGTGCTTTCGATCGTCGTCGGTACGGCCGAGACCAGCCGGGCGACGCTCGAAATTCCCGTGACGCAGAATGCCGCCTATGACTACTATTACATGTACGGCGCATCGGCCGACGCACGGGCCATCGCCGATGCCTACGAGTTGACGCGCAAGGCGGTCGGCGAGTATACGGGAACGCTCTACTTCCTGCGTTCGACCGACGGCAAGAATCCCGTTCTGCTCAATAAGAACGGACGGATGCTCGCGTATCCCTGCTATGCGCTTTCGAAGGACGGCACGATCAAAGAGATCGCCGCGGCGGAGACGCAGCTGCCCGCCGGTCCCGAGATCGACGTCGACGGCGTGCGCAAGTTCTCGGTCGATTTCAACGCCATGACATGGTCGTGGGAGCGCGTGACGACACCCAACTGTATGCCCGATTCGGAGGTCGCCGCCTATCCTGTCAAGGCGTTTGCGACGCGCGACGGCGGCACGAAGACGTGGATGACCGTCGGTCTGCATTGGGCCGGCGACGCATCGATCGGCCGCTACAAACTCGGCAGCGGACTCGTGAGCGGCCATCAGACGGGCGGCTACGGCAACGAGGCTCCCTATGCTTCGCGCAATCCGGCCTACGATACCGAGGAGAACGGCGGATCGGTCGTCGAGGCGAAGGACGGGTCGGGCCGGCCGCTCGGCGACATCTACGGCCGCCTGTACAGCTCCTACGAATCGCTCACGGGCTATGCCAACGGTGCGCTGAATGCCTGCGAGGGCGGTTCTTCGGCGATGATAAACTGTCCGTTCGGCGAACCCGGCCAGACGCTGACGGATGCCGTAGGCGATCTATATGTGCTCGAAAGCGTACTGCCTGCGACGCTTGCCGCTTATGAGACTTCTGCCGCCGGCGATGCGAAAGCCGAAGCGGAGCATCCGAACATCAAGATGCAGATACAGGGCATCTGTCCCTACGGCTGGCATATCGCCAACTTGCAGGACTGGAAGGATCTCGCCTATGCGGCTCATGCGCAGGGTGCGGCGGATTATCCCGTTGCCGAGTCGACTGCGACCTATGCGGCTTTCGGTAACGGTACGCTGACCAATTTCGCGGCACTGCTCTTCACCTCCGACTGGAACATCTACAATCCGAGCTGTCCCGCCGATAAAATCTCTTCGTCGGCTGCGGCTTTCGGGTTCAATATGTTCAGTCAGGGATGGCGTCTCTACAAGACGGGTTACGACTACGGTCCGGGCGACAACGACCCGAGAATGTACACCTTTATTCCGCTTATCGGCGACTATTCGGCTACGAAGAAGGCCGGCTGGCGCATCTGGAACCAGAGCCGCGAAGCCAATATGCGCACCAACGGCGGATTCGATTTCGGCAACGGCAGCGGCGGTGCCGTGCGGTGTGTCAAGAACTATAAATAGTATTTCAAAACTCAGAAATCATGTTGAAAAAGATAATTTCACTGACCGCAATAGCGGCGACGGTTCTGCTCTTCGCTTGTACGGACGACGAAGAGTGGCCGGCGCAGCCCGATTGGAGTCAGATTCCCAATCCCGACGAAGTCGTCGACGACGGTTTGCTCAAACCGGCCGCGTGCGGCAACAACGTGGTCGCCCATCGCGGCGGAGCCTCCGAGTGCAAAGCACCGGACAATTCGCTGGCATCGCTGCGGTATGCGATCGAGCAGGGATGCTACGGCTCCGAGTGCGACATCTACTGGACGAAGGACGACAACGTCGTCGTCGCTCATGCCGATGGAAATTGCAAAATCAACGGGATGTACCCTTGGGAGCATACGTTGGCCGAACTTCGTGCGGGCGGCGGACTCTCCAACGGCGAGCAGCTCCCTTCGTTGGAAGATTTCATCCGCGAGGTGAAGAAGGAGGAGTGCTGCACGCGCCTGTGGCTCGATATCAAGAACATCACCTATCCGTCGACGCTGACGCAGTATCCGATCAATGCGACGAAGCGTGCGTGCGAAATCGTGACCGAGCTGGGTGCGAAGCATTTCGTGGAGTTCATCTGCACCGGTAACGCGACGGTCATGAGGTCCGCCTTTGCCTATGCGCAGGACGCCGATATTCCGATCGGATGGATGGCCAATCGGTCGGGGGCCGATTATGTCGGTACGGGTTATTACTGGGCCAACCTCTCGGCGGCGAGTTATATGTGCGCCGAGGCGGGCGGCAAAGGCTCGCGGACGCTCGAAGAGTTCGAAAAGGAGGGCGTGGCGCTCAGCGTCTTCAACATCGACAAGCAGGCGGGCGACGGCAACGCCGTCTATGCGGCCGAGCCGGTCGACTACTATTGTACGAATGCGAAGCGTTTCAAGGCGCTCTGCACGAACTATCCCAAGTGGCTTGTCGAGAAGGTCGAGATCGCTACGAAGGTCTACGACGGCATTTCGTCCGAAGCCGATCTGGCGGCATTTGCGGCGGAGGTGCTTGTCGATCCCGCGGCGAAGCGTTTCCAGAACGCCGCCGGAGAGGTCGTTCTCCACAACGACTTGACGGTGTCGGGAGCATGGACGCCGATCGCGGATTTCACGGGCGTGTTCGACGGCAGCGGCCGGACGATCGCGGTGAACTATTCGGGCGGCGATGCGCTGGCGGGGATCTTCGCCACGCTGAACGGAACCGTGAAGAATCTGCGGGTGGCGGGTTCGTTCACGACCACGGCGACCGAGAAGGTGACGTTGGGCGCGATCGCCGGTAAACTGGGCGACGCGGCGCAGATCACGGGCTGTACCAATACGGCGAACATCACGATGAATGTCGACGCGAGCAGTACCACCATCATCGGGGGTATCTTCGGTCAGGGCGCTGCCGGTAACGTCATCGAGAATAACACCAACGAGGGACGGATCACCGTTCATCGCAAGACGCCGAGCGATGCCGCAGCTATCGCGGGCATCGGCGGCTGGGCCTACTCGAATGTCTCGGGCTGCGTCAACAAGGGGGAGCTCAAGTATTCGGACGAGGTATCGGCGGCCAAGGTCATCTATCTGGGCGGCGTGCTCGGGCGGCTCGATGTCGGGAAATCCTATGTGGTGGAGAACTGCCGCAACGAAGCTCCCGTTACACTGGCGACGGCTCAGGCGGCGAACAACCTGCTGGGCGGCATCGTGGCATACGCCAACGGCGAGAGTGCGACGACGCCCAATACGATTCGCGGCTGCGTGAATCGAGGGAATATTCTGGCGGATGCGCCCGTGGCGGATAAGGCGAAAACCGGACAGGCTCGAATGGGCGGCATCAGCGGCGGCAGCGCGGTCTACGAATCGAACACCAACTACGGTACGGTGGAGGCCCGGGGCGGCGGCAAGGGTGCGTCGGAGTTCGCTATCGGAGGCATCAGCGGCATGATTGCGCACGATGCGACGGATTGCCACAATTTCGGCGACGTGTTGAACAACACCGGCAAGGAGAACATCCTCGCCCATACCGGCGGATTGTTCGCGTGGGCGACGCTCAATTTCACGATCGACGGCTGCTCGCTGGATGCCGACGTGGTTTCGACGACGCTCTACAATTACGACGCTGACAAGGGTACGGCTGCCGATCCGACGCACGAGAACAGCAGCTGCGCCGGAATTCTGGTCGGCCGCATCAAGTCGAAGATCGAGGTGACGGTCAAATCCGCACAGATTTACGGCCGGATGACGCGCACGATCAACGCCGAGGGTCAGACCAAGGTCATCGATTTCACGACGGCGGTTCCTGCCGACAACTACCTCTACGGGGCGCTTCAGGACGCAGCGTCCAAGCTGGTCTTCGAGAGCGGCGCAATCACCTGCGCGAGCACCGAAAAGTAATTCGATAAAGAGGAATGGGGGATTTCGGTCCCCCGTTCTTTTTATACCATGCAGCCGAAGCACTCCTTCGGCTATCGGCAGCGGCGGGCCGTCGTATGTCCGATGGCCGGCTGCGAAGCCGAGTATCTGGAATACCTTCCGCTCGACGGCGGCCGTCGTCGTTTATAAAATTTTCATTTCGGTAGATCAACTTAAAAAATATTCGTATATTTGCCGTCGCAAAGGTTTCCGAATCACACTCACGTGATGCGGAATGAAAAGGGAATGCAGTGAAAATCTGCGACAATACCCGTTGCTGTAAGTTCCTGCCCCGAACGAGGGGCGCAAAAAGTTTCACATTCTTTGCCACTGGCCTACGGGCTGGGAAGGCGTGAAACCGGAACAAGTCAGAAGACCTGCCTCTGCTTTTTAGTACGATTTGCACCTGCGGGATTACGGGCGAAAATCAAAACTGCGATTTCCCCGTTTCCGGCATCCGGTCTGAAGAAGAGGCTCCGAACAGCCACTAAAAGGTGTAAATCCGTTTTGAATTTCTGTTGCGCCGTATCCCCGAAGGATACGGCTGAATTTTTTTGTCGAACTTAAAATAAAAACAGAATGAAAAAACTATGTACACTTTTGACGATTGCGCTGTTGGGCGTTTCGATGTGGAGCTGCTCGTATGACGACGACGATCTGTGGAAGGCGGTCGATAACCTCGACGCGCGTGTGAAAGCGATGGAGCAGGCTGTGAAAGACGCCAATACTGATATCGACGCACTCCAGAAACTGGTCAAGGCATTGCAGGAGAACGTGACGGTCACGTCGGTGGTGAAGGATACCGATGGATATACGATTCAATTCTCCGACGGCACGACGGCGACGATCGCTAACGGGAAAAACGGTATCGACGCTCCCGCTATTTCGGTCAAAAAAGACGATGACGGACTCTATTATTGGACGCTCGACGGCGAATTTATGCTTGTCGACGGCAAGAAAATCAAAGCGCAGGGGGTAGATGGAACTCCCGGAGAGAGTGCCATCGCTCCGCAGTTACGTATCAATGCCGACACCAAGGAGTGGGAGATGTCCACCGACAACGGTACGACGTGGACTTCGTTGGGAATCAAGGCCGAAGGTACGGACGGCGATTCGATGTTCGAGTCGGTGGATACGATGACGACTCCAGGGTTCGCGGTTTTCACGCTGATCGGAGGCGCCAAAATCGAGATCCCGATGCAGGGTGCATTGAGCATTGCAATTTCGCAAACGAACGGAATATTCGTCTATGCCGAGAAACTGACCTTTACGATCGAGAGCAGAGGCGTCGAGCGGATGACCTGCACGAAGCCCGACGGATGGAAGGTTTCGATCGAGGGGAATACGCTGGCGGTCACGGCGCCGGTCAAGGCGAACGGCTATGCGGAGAGAGAGGGTGTCGTCGCACTGATCGGCATGGCGGGCAACTCCTCCTGCATGGCGGAACTGAAGGTGAGCGTTGCCGATACACACAGTTATACGATTACGTTCGAGGGCGGCGACTGGGCCAAATGGGTCGCCTGCAACTACAACCCCGGAAAATACTCGACGACCCAATTGGGGAGTCCCGACGACTATGCTTGGGTAGATGCGACTACGCAGTTGGCAACCGGCCGTCCCACCGGATTCATGAACGGGTGGGGCTATCCGTGGTTCGTATGTTCCTACAACTCCAATTCGCTGGATCAGGGCAAATACGGCGGCTATATGTACGACCTGTATGTGTATAATCCCAACGGGACGGAGGACAGTACGACGGGCGGAGGCAACAACGGGTCGGATAACTTCCTGACGACCTTCGGCTATCTGGATTTCGATTACCCCTACGGAGACGGCCGTCCGATTTTGAAATTCGCCGACGGAAAAGCTCGGACGATCAAGAGCATCTATGTCAACTCGACCTGCTATTTCTATTCGGTTGCAATGGATGGCAACGGCCTGTCGCCGGCCTTGACCAAAGACGTGACGTACTATGCTACGGGATTCGACGCCGAGGACAACGAGATCAAGACCATCACGACGACCTTCGCAACTCCAGAACATGTTACCGATTCGTGGATGAAATGGGATCTCTCCGAACTCGGAGCGGTCGTCTCGCTGCGGCTCAATCAGGCCGGCGGAGCAGATAACGGATACGGCTATTCGCTGCCGGCGTACTATGCCGTCGACGATGTCACGGTCGAATGGTAGGAGTTATGAAGTATACTCTTATCGTTGTTGCGATTGCTGTCGCACTGCTGACGGCGTGTTCGAAGGAGGAGGGTGAAAACCCTCTTCCTTTGCCGCCCGTCATCACGCTCGACAATCCGACGGCGATCTATCCGGCCAAAGTCGGACGGGGGATCGAAATCCGCCCGTCGTATGAAAATGCCGACGATGCGACCTTCGCTTGGCAGCTCGACGGCAGGCAGATCGGCGATGAACCCGTACTGCATTTTTCGTCGGAGCGGAGCGGCCGCTATTTTATCACCCTGACCGTCTCCAATGCCGGCGGTGCAGCCGAAGAGGAGCTGCGCGTCGATGTGTTCGAACTCACCCCGCCGACTATCTCGCTGCCCGGGGCGGGGAACCAGACGCTGCTGCTCGGTTCCCAACTGGAGCTGAAGCCTTTTGTCGCCTCGTCGCTCGAAACCTCCTATTTGTGGACGATCGACGGCCGAGAGGTCTCTACGGAACAAAACTACACGTTCGCACCGGCCGAGACCGGCGATTATGCGTTTCGGTTCGCCACCCGCAACGAGGACGGCGAAGATGCGCTCGAATTCACCGTCAAGGTGCGCGAGGCCGGAGAGGTAGATTTCGCATGGACGTTCGAACAGAGTGTGTACAACGTCTCGAAAGGCCGCGCGATTCTCCTGCGGGCGCTCGATGTCGAACATGCCTTCGATGCCCGATATACGTGGACGGTGGACGGGGTGACCGTACACCAAAGCGACAGACCGGAATATGCGTTTCAGGCCGTTGCGGAAGGAACATATATCGTAAAGCTCGAAATGAGCAACGCCTATGTGGTCGCTTCGCAGAGGTTTACGGTACACGTTTGTGCCGAAGAGGGAACTTACTACCGCGCCGGTACGGCTGCGAGCAGTGCCGCCTGCAACAAGGTTTTCGAATTCCGGCCGGCTCCCGGACAGTTCGTGAACGAGCATTACACGGCCGCAACGATGGATGAGGCGTGTAAGTATGCCGAAGATCGTATGGCGCAGACGGCCTATGTTTCGCTGGGCGGATTCGGCGGATCTATCGTCGTGGGGTTCGACCACAGCATCGACAACGACGGCAGTTACAACATCGCCATTACGGGCAATGCGTTCGACGGTTCGTCCGAACCGGGTATCGTCTGGGTAATGCAGGACGAAAACGGCGACGGGCTTCCCAACGATACGTGGTACGAACTGCGCGGCTCGGAATACGGCAAAGCGGAGACGATTCAAGACTATGCCGTAACCTATTACCGTCCGTCGGCTCCGGCGCAGCCCGTACCGTGGACGGACAACCGCGGTGGCAGCGGCGTGGTCGAGTATCTCGGAGCTTTTCATACGCAGGATTACTACTACCCGGCATGGGTGGAGGAGGAGAGCTACACCCTTCGCGGCACCTGTCTCAAATCGCGCAGCTACGACGCTTCGGGCAACGGTACCTACTGGGTGAATCCTGCTTTCGACTGGGGCTATGTCGATAATTTCAGCGCGATAGACCGTCTGACCGACGACGACAACTACAATGCGGCTCCGGCCGACAACCATTTCAAAATTTCGAACGCCGTTACGTTCGACGGAAAAGACGCGAACCTTAAATACGTGGATTTTGTCAAGGTGCAGGTGGGACTCAATACCCAGTGCGGCTGGCTCGGCGAGGTGTCGACCGAAGTGTTCGGAGTGAAGGACTTTAACAGGAGTAAATAAGACGGTGGAAACGGTCAAAAAACAGACGTGGAGATTTGTATTTGCCGCAGTGTTGTGTCCGGCCCTCTGTGTGGGGCCGGGCGCGACCGCTGTGTATGCGCAGCGGGATTCGTCCCGACTCTCGAAAATCCAGCGAATCGACACGGTGATCGTGATCGGCAGCCGCCAGCCCGAAAAAATCATTCCCGCGCAGGTGTTGGACGGCACGGCATTACAGCGTTTGAGCGTCCATTCGGTCGCCGATGCCATCCGTTATTTCTCCGGCGTGCAGATCAAGGATTACGGCGGAATCGGAGGGCTGAAAACAATCAATGTCCGCAGCATGGGTACGCAGCATGTGGGCGTGTTTTACGACGGCGTGCAGCTGGGAAATGCCCAGAACGGGCAGATCGACTTGGGGAAATATTCGCTCGACAATATGGCCGCAGTAACGCTTTACAACGGGCAGAAAAGCTCCGGTGTGCAGTCGGCCAAAGATTACGCTTCGGCAAGTGCCGTTTACCTGCAAACCCGCACGCCGGAGTTCGCAGACGGCAAGCGGCACAACCTCAAACTGACCTTCAAGGGCGGTTCGTTCGGGACGGCCAATCCCTCGGTGCTTTACGAACAGAAAATCGGCGAGCGGCTCTCCAACTCGTTCAATGCCGAATTCCTCTACACGACGGGCCGTTATAAATTTTCCTATGTCAAGGCCGACGGTTACGATACGACGGCCATGCGGCGCAACGGCGATGTAAGGGCCGTGCGCGTCGAGAACGGGCTTTTCGGCCGGATCAAGGAGGGCAGCTGGCGGGCGAAACTCTATTTCTACAACTCCGAACGCGGTTATCCGGGCGCTTTCGTGCGTGAAGAACCCGGCAAATTCAAACACGAAGACCGCCAGTGGGATACCAACTTTTTCCTACAAGGCGGTTTGAACAAAGCGTTCGGTTCGTGGTATCGCCTCTCGGTCAACGCCAAATACGCTTACGATTACCTGCACTACCTCTCCGATCCTCGGCTCGACGTGACGACGATGTACGTCAACAATCACTACCACCAGCAGGAAGCCTATCTTTCGGCGGCACACGAGTTTACGCTGTTCAATTGGTGGGACGTCAATCTGGCGGCCGATTTTCAGTACAACACCCTCGACGCCGATCTGGTGAACTTCGTCTATCCGTCGCGCTTTACGACCCTTGCGGCGCTGGCTACGTCGCTGCGTTTCGACAAGGTGAAAATTCAGGGGAGTCTGCTCTATACCTTTGTCGACGATTCCGCCGAAGAGGCGGGGGCGGCGGCCGAACGTAAAAATGTCTTCACGCCCACGGTCGTGGCGCAGTACACGCCTTTTCATACGATCGACCTTTCGCTCAGGGCGTTCTACAAACGGATTTTCCGAATGCCGACGCTCAACGACCTCTATTATACATTCATCGGCAACAAGTATCTCAAACCCGAATATACGACCCAATACAATATCGGATTGACCTATACGAAAACGTGGCCCTCATCGCATCTGCGCCGGATCGATGCGAGCGTCGACGCCTACTACAACGAAGTCGAGGATAAGATTATCGCCATGCCCACCTCCAACCAGTTCCAGTGGACGATGGTCAATCTGGGGTTCGTCGAGATTCGCGGCGTAGATGCCGTGTTGAGCGGCGCGATGCGTTTCGGCAAGGTCGGAGTGGACTGCCGCCTGTCTTACACCTATCAGAAAGCACAGGATTTTACCGATCCGGCAAGCAAGTATTACGGCGGGCAGATTCCCTACATTCCGTGGCACAGCGGCTCGGCGATCGTAGGGCTGAATTACAAAACGTGGAGCCTGAATTACAGCTTCATCTATACGGGCGAGCGATATGAAGCCGTGGCGAATATCCCCGAAAATTACGCGCTGTCGTGGTACACGAGCGATCTGTCGCTATCCAAAATTTTCAACCTCCGGCGTTCTCGATTGCGGGCGACCGTGGAGGTAAACAATCTTTTGAACCAGCAATACGAAGTCGTGCAGTGCTATCCGATGCCCGGTACAAATGTGAAATGCATAATTAGTTGGATGCTATGATCCTCAAACGACTCTTCTTTTGGAGTGCCGCAATTGCGGCCGTAACGCTTTCCGCTTGTCGGAAAGAGGAGCAAATCGTCCCTTCGACATCTACGAGTGTAACCGAAGGCGAAATGGGCGAAATCAAAGGCTTTTTTCTGCTCAACGAAGGCAATATGGGCAGCAACAAGTCCACGCTCGATTATTTCGACTACGAAACCGGTGTCTACACGAAAAATATCTATGCCGAACGTAATCCCGGGGTGGTGAAGGAGCTGGGAGACGTGGGCAACGACATTCAGATTTACGGCAATAAGCTCTATGCCGTCATCAACTGTTCGCACTTCGTCGAGGTGATGGATGTGCGCACGGCAAAGCATATCACGCAAATTTCGATTCCCAACTGCCGTTATATCGTATTCAAGGATCGCTATGCCTATGTCAGCTCCTATGCCGGGCCGGTACAGATCGACCCCAATGCCCGACTGGGTTATGTGGCGAAAGTCGATACGGTCACCCTATCGGTCGTGGGGACCTGTACGGTCGGCTACCAGCCCGACGAAATGGTCATTGTCGGGAATAGGCTCTACGTGGCCAATTCGGGCGGTTACCGTGTGCCCAACTACGATCGCACGGTGTCCGTGATCGACCTCGATACGTTCGAAGAGATCAAGAAGATCGACGTGGCGATCAATCTCCACCGGCTGGAGCTGGATAAATACGGCCAGATCTGGGTCTCTTCGCGCGGTGATTATTACGACGTTCCGTCGAAAACATTCGTTATCGACAGCCGTACCGACGAAGTAACCGACGTGCTCAAACTCTTGCCGAACAGCGAAATGACCGTCTGCGGCGATTCGTTGTACGTATACAGTACCGAGTGGAGCTACCACACGCAGAGCAATACGATCAGTTACGCGATCGTCAATGTCCGAACCCGAAAGGTCGTCACGCGCAATTTCATTACGGACGGCACGGAACGGGGGATCGTTATCCCCTACGGCGTGGCGGTAAATCCGCAGACGCACGAAATCTTCGTTACCGACGCCAAAGATTACGTGACGCCCGGCACGCTTTACTGTTTCAATCCCGACGGCACGAAAAAATGGTCGGTGGAAACGGGCGACATCCCTGCGCATATCGTCTTTACCCGTAAGAAACTCCGTCCTTTGGAATAAATCCGCATACGGCAGCAGCTCCTCTGATCGCGGCGAACCATTGCGAACAATCCTGTAATTAATCCCTTCGCCGTTTCTATATAGCCTTAAATAGAAGGATTTTCGACGATAAATCAGTTATTTGCGGGCGCACGAGAGATGCGCCGGATTACGGATCCGTAAGATAAAATAAGAACTCCAAACAGCTGTTTGGAGTTCTTGAAAGGTACCCAGAGCCGGGCGGTGTCGCTCGATTTGTAACATATTGCAAGTAAGTGTATTATGACGTAATTGCAATGTCTATCAACGAGTTATGGTCGGCAGAGAATTGCAACGATTTGCACCAAATTTCCCTTAGGAAAATTAAGTCGGCTTTTTGTCGGCAAAAATACAGGCAGAATGCTGACACAAAATATGCCGGTATTTTGATTGGAATAGTGTTTGTAATAATGTTATTACTAATAAAGTTGTTACTAAACTCCACCCCCTTGTTCTAATGCGAATGTTGCTATAAAAAGCACTCAATTCGACCAACATCACACATAATAACAAGAACAACCATTAAATGGTATATTGTATGCATAATAGATACGTTGCAACATTCTTATTTTGCATAATTTTGTTTCTTTAGATATTATTCATATCTTTGTTGAGTCTAAAATCACATTCTATGAACTCTCTTAACGCCCAATTAAAGGAACAACTAATAAAGAGGATGTCAATGGATAATCCTTGGTGGTTGTCAGGAAAGATTGCTGAAGATTATAAAAAGATGCCTGTTCGTCCTTATTCTGATGCATTCTATCCATTAGTTTCGGATACTTCGATAAGACGTGCTACGATACTAATGGGACCTCGACGTGTTGGTAAAACGGTAATGATCTATCATACGATTGACAGACTTATTGAGAATGGAATCAATCCACAAAAAATCATCTACTTGTCAATAGATACACCAATATACAACAATGTCTCCCTTGAAGAGCTGTTTGATTATGCTCGTCAAGCCCTCAAACAGGAGGATAATTATGATAATTTTTTTGTTTTTTATGACGAGATTCAGTATCTCAAAAATTGGGAAGTTCATCTAAAGTCTCTTGTCGACAGTTTTCGTAATGTCAAATTCATTGCTTCGGGATCTGCAGCCGCTGCGTTGAAGATGAAGAGTAATGAGAGTGGAGCTGGCAGATTTACAGATTTTATGTTACCACCTTTAACATTTTATGAATTTCTCAACTTGCAGAATTTGGGCAATATAATCTTTGAAAAAAACGACAAGTCTATTACTCCATACGATACTATTAATATTGATGAGCTTAATCGATTGTTTGTTGAATATATAAACTATGGCGGTTACCCGGAGGTCGTTTTCTCCGAAAAAATACGCTCTAATCCCGGGCAATATATAAAAAATGATATCATTGATAAGGTCTTACTCAGAGACCTTCCAAGTCTTTATGGTATTACCGATATTCAAGAGCTAAACAAACTTTTTGTTCACATTGCATTTCGTTCTGGCAATGAATTTTCTTATGAAAATCTCTCTACAGAAGCAGGCATTAAGAAAGACTTATTAAAAAAATATCTTGAATATCTTGAGGCTGCATTTTTGATTAAAGTTGTCAATCGAATAGACCAAAATGCAAAACGAATGAAGAGAGTAACATCATTCAAAATTTATTTGACCAATCCCACATTGCGATGCGCTCTATTCTCACCAATTGATGACTCTGATGATTTTATGGGAAGTATGGTTGAAACAGCCATTTTTGCCCAGTGGATTCAAGGCGAAAAGAGCGACTTTTACTATGCCAACTGGACGAATGGTCGAGAAAAAGGTGAAGTTGATATGGTTTGGACCGATCCTGCCACACAAAAAGCATTCTCATTGGCTGAAATAAAATGGACTGATAGATTCTATGAAAATCCAACAGAGTTAAAATCTCTAAACAAATTTCTGGAAGCAAACGGAGATATTCGTAAAATAATAGTTACAACAAAGAGCGAGTTAGGTTCATATGATATTCCACACGGAAAGATATTATTTGTTCCGTCTGCCATATATGCCTATTGGGTTTCTGATTTCCTTTATAAGAATAAAAGCACTCAATTATTAGCATCAGACGAGTTGTCAAAATAAGCATAAAAAATCCTCTTATTTTGTTTTTGCGCAATAAATAAGTGATAAACAAATATTTACGAGTGTAATTTAAGACGTGTTTGGCATAAAATAGGAGGGCTTGCAAAATTAAAATACACCCTATCGGGCAGAATTTTTATCCAACAGCCGTATTATACCCCAATGGGGATTGTTTTGCAAATCGAGTTTTACCAAAGTTGTTGCTGTCTCATGAGTAAAATCAGAGTTTAATTCGTTGCATATAATTGCATTGTATTGCGGGTTATTGTATTGATATATAAGCATTTGTAAGTTTGAGAAAAGTTATTTATGTTTGTGTCGTAAATAATATTTTCAAGCAAAACGAATGGCTTCAATTCAACTCAAACTATCAACCAAAGCCGACACGATTACCGGCAAAAGCGAAATTCACATTCGGTTCTCTCACGGTCGTAATATCGACTTGCGAGCCAAAAGCAAAATCTTCATTCCGTCGGAGTATTGGAACAAATCTACATCAACGATTGTCGTTCCCAAGTTCCGATTGATGACACCACAACAACGAACTCTGGTCGATGACCTAACCATTCAACGTGACAATCTGGCACAACTGCAACTCACAATCGTCAAGGCATTTATGGAGGCATCGTCACTCGAAGATGTTACTCCCGATTGGCTTAATACTCAAATCGAACTGTTCCACCACCCCGAAAAGTGCAAGCCACAAGAACAGGCGGTGGACGATATCTACAAACTTGACGACGATACATACACGCCTTCTCTTCCCGAATTGTTTGACCTGTTTTTGCAACGCCATCGTCTTTCGGAGGTACGCAAAGGCAATTTTCGAGTGCTGAAACGTGTGATTCAGCGATATGAACTCTATCTGCGCATCATCAAACGTGACCTCAAATATCGCCTTGATATCGATCAGATTACACACAAGACTATTCGGGATATCGAGGATTATATGCACCGTGAATACGAGATTGCCGAAAAGTATCCGCAGATATACCGTAAACTGCCCGACTCCAAGAAACCGATGCGTCGTGGGGCAAACACGATTAGCGATATGCTCACCAAGATTCGTACCCTTTACCTATGGGCAATCGAGAACGAATATACCACAAACAATCCTTTCAAGACGTTTCGCATCGAAGAGTGCGTCTATGGCACGCCCTACTACATATCTATCGAGGAACGTAACAAACTCTACCACACAAACCTATCACGACACCCCGAATTAGCCATGCAACGTGACATCTTTGTTTTTCAGTGTTTGATAGGCTGTCGAATTGGCGACCTGTTCAAACTGACAAAGGATAGCATAATTGACGATGCTGTCGAGTATATTCCACGCAAAACCAAAGAGGGACGACCACTCACGGTGCGTGTACCGCTGAACAGCATTGCTCGTGAGATATTGGAACGCTACGCCAACTATCGTGGTCGTGAACTACTGCCGTTTACTTACGAGCAACTCTATAACGACAGCATCAAAAAGATGTTCTTGGCTGCAGGACTCACTCGAACGGTTACCGTTATCAACCCGACAACACGTGACGAGGAGAAACGCCCACTGAACGAACTTGCCAGTTCGCATTTGGCTCGAAGAACCTTTGTTGGTAACCTCTATAAACAGGTGCGTGACCCGAACCTTGTTGGCGCACTCAGTGGTCACAAAGAGGGTTCAAAAGCCTTTGCACGTTACCGAACAATCGATGAGAGCATCAAACGTGATTTGGTCAAGATGTTGGAGTAGATTATTTGAGGTCGAACTTAGCCATACGCTTTTGGTGGTATATATCCTCTATCTGCTGAATAATCTGAGTGGCTTGATTTGTCTGCAATCCAATCTCCTTTGCCAATATAATTACATCTTTTTTTGTCGGCTCACCTTGTCCGTTTATGGTCGTTGTATGGTAGCCGTTAAACCCTGTACTCGGCAGAAGGTCGTATGCAGGCGATAGTTTCCACGCTCCGCCACGATATTGAAACGAAAAATTCTTGGCGTGGTCGTCTCTGTTTGAGATAACAATATTGAACACCATTCTACGGAACATTTGCATCACCTGTTGCATATCTCGTGTCAGCGAGAGAGTCAATTTTAGCAGTAAAGAGTAATCCAAACTCGGAATTCGGTAATCGGCATTCAGTAAACCTGCGGCCGATATGGTATGAATCCTTTCCTGCCCTACTCTGTCAAAACGCTCTGTTGCAAAATATTTATCATTCAAGAGTCTTGTTTCACTCATTGTGATGCCACATTCTTTTGCCAACAGCGAATATTGATACTCCGTTTCACCGATGTTTTGAGGGTCTAAGGTTGCACGAAACTTAACCAACCATTGGCGGTTATCAATAGTTGCAAAGACTTTGGGACGTGCACCGCCCGATGAACCACCATAGCGATACAACTCATCAACAGCACTGCTTTTATCTTCAAGTATGGCTTGGGCTTCGGTGGCAAGCCGGTCAAAATCCACAAACGAATCATCTGCGGATACACTTCTGTCGGGGCGAAATTCCAATGCTCCACGCCCCGTACTACCTATAAGTGCCAACCGTTCGAGGAGCGTAAGTTTCTGCGAATTTATGCCCTGTGCGGTTAAATATCTGTCCAAAATAAGATTACCCCAACCGTCGGGCAGGCTGTCATCAAACACACCGAAACCACCGTGGAAAGGGTCTCGTTTGGCAATTTGCAACCCATTTTTCAGCGGCAGATAGAATGGCGATATGGAATAGCCAGATTTAATCCACTCTGCATCATACTCAAAGGCGCACAAACTCTCGGGTGTAAGAGCCAACCGTCCAACACGCCCGTTGGCTATAAAAACCTCTATGGTTGAAATATTATTCATTCTTAGTCGCTCTTTTTCGGTTTGACTTTTGGTTGCTGTCAATCAACTCGTCTATGCTTTGGTAGTTTTTGGTTGAGAATAGTTGTTCAATGTCATCGACTGCTCCGAGTGCGATTGCTATTAAGACCAGACCTCGAAAAGAGATTTCGCCTTTCGATTCAAATCTTCGATAGGTGGCAAGTGGCAACCCTGCTTTCGCTGCCAGCAAGTTCTGCGTCCAATTAAGTTCTAATCTGCGCATTCGCACTCGCTCGGCAACCTGACGCATTATAGCATCTGGCGTTCGCTCTATGAGTGCTAATATATTATCTGTTATCATATATTTTACCATTAAAGTGACAATATATTATCATTACAAATATAGTGCAATTATTTGAAATCACAAAAAAAGGTCACACCGATTGTGCGGTCGAAAAATGTAGCAGTTTTTTTTGATATATTTGCAACTGTTTGAATATCATAAATAATAACATCTACAGAAACTCAATACGAAGCGAATATGAACGAACAAAAGATGCAAAGAATCTTGGAGCGAGTAGCTTCAACCCCTGAATATATTGAGGCTACAAACAAAGCCAGAGAGGCTACTGCGCAATTTTTATCATCTATCGCCCCGATGTTGAAAAGTCTAAACGACATATCCAGTAGTCTACACACAATACAACAACCGCTCTTTCAGAAGATCCAAGAGCCGTGGGGTCGAATTGTTGCATTACATAGAGAGGTCGAGAAATTAAGGCAAGAGATTGAGAGTCGTTCGGATTGGACTTCCAAATTAAATCTGCACAAAAAGTTAAGCACTTTTTCTATTTAGTTT